>JBIIIF010000201.1:0-13559 GCA_044235005.1 Planctomycetaceae bacterium
AGTTCCCGAGACGAGAATGGGGAACTCAACCGGCTCCGCCGTGCGAACCTTGAAAGTGCGATCGATTGGAGTCGCCTCCGCAGAGGCTTCCGTTCCCGCCGAGACCAGACACAGTGCGGCGCGAGTTCCATCAGCCTGCTCGATGCCAATGTAATAGGTTCGCGCGAGTCCCGCGACGATCCGGATA
This sequence comes from Planctomycetaceae bacterium, assembly GCA_044235005.1. GTDB lineage: Bacteria > Planctomycetota > Planctomycetia > Planctomycetales > Planctomycetaceae > SXXK01. The sequence continues at coordinate 188 of JBIIIF010000201.1, forward strand.
CCGACACCTCGCCGAACCATGCCGAAGTAGGCTGCTCCACGAGCGACGGCAAGATCCAGCCGATCATTTCGCAGTACCAGCGGAGTCCATTCCCGGGCTTCTTTTGATTCGCTGGCTGAGTACGGCCGAAACCAACGCTCCAGCGATTCGATCAATCGAGTCCGCAATAACGGCGATGCGAAGAATCCGCCGTTAAACAACACGACATCCGGTCGCGCGGCCAGAATCTTTTCTGATGCAGAATGAGGACTGTCGGGGGCACTGACAGACGCATGACTCGTCAGGAATGCGGCGAGATATTTCGTAATCGCCGGATCGGCGGCGTAGGGCAGACCGAACTCCTGAAAACCGGATTGGCGTCGTGTGGGCTTTTCGTCCAGATCGACTGGCGGCAGGAACCCTTCGAGGAAGATGTTCAGTACGGCGTCACGAGTCAGCTCCGCCTGCAACGAACCGCCGATCAGACTCGAACCGCCGCCCGCAATCACCACCGTGTGCGAGGCTGGCGCATTCTCCCCCAGTAAAATCTCCTTCGCATGCCGACAGGCTGGAATGAGCATGCTCCATTGACGAGCATCCAGACGTCCGCCATTCGCCAGTTGCGGTTCCACAAAATGCGCGAGGGCCAGATCGAGATTGTCACCTCCCAGCAACAAATGATCGCCCACGGCAACTCGATGAAACTGCAGACGGCCTTCGTCGCCGGCTCGTACGTGAATCAGACTGAAATCCGAGGTGCCGCCACCGATATCGCAGACCAGAATTTTCTGTCCGGGAGAAACCGACTGTTCCCATTCGTCGCGATGCGCATCGACCCACGAATAGAATGCGGCCTGCGGTTCTTCCAACAGGATAACTCGCGGAAGTCCCGCCAGGCGAGCGGCCGCCACTGTCAGTTCCCGCGCGACTTCATCAAAGGACGCCGGGATCGTCAAAACGACATCCTGCTGCTCCAGCGGATGGGCGGGATGTTTGCAGTTCCATGCCTCACGCAAATGCCGCAGATAACTGGCACTGACTTCCACCGGCGACAATCGCTGCACATCAGCGGCCCCGTGCCATGGCAACAACGCGGCTTTGCGATCGACTCCGTTATGGCACAGCCATGACTTCGCCGATTCGATCATTCGACCAGGAATCGTCCGACCGTGATCTCTGGCAAAGTGACCGACGATAAATGCCGGAACATCGCCGGACTTAGTTCCTTCAGCCCCGGGATTCTTCGCAGCGCTGGACCAGGGAAGACGCGTTGCTCCGGTTGACCGTTCCTCTGGCAATGCTTCGTAGTAAAACGAGGGCAACGTTTCGAGAGTTTCAACCTGGCCCGGTCCGACGACCTGAGGAATCGAAAACGTCTCGATGTGCCAATTCGGAGATTCGGTGTCGACGAAACACAGCGCCGAGTTCGTCGTGCCCAGATCGATCCCGGCGACGAAACGTGGACGCTGCGGTTCATCGATGGATGTCAGAGCTGGATCATTCACAATTCGATCATTCACGCCTGGGGTCTGTTGATTTAAACGTGTTTCTAAAGTCAAAGGCATAATAACCGCGAGGGCAAATTTCTAAGTTCCGCTGTTTCAGACTTCGGGAGATCAACGGTTTGGACACACAGGGAGTCATCACAACCCGACGCGTCAGCGAGGGATTTTCCCGAACACTGCCTAAAACGCAAAGGCACAATCCTTCGCTCACGCAGCGGGTTGGGATAGTTGCAAACGTGCAACTTCAAAACTGGCGATCGGGGTAGTAATAGATCAAGTCACTATCTTACGCTGCGAAGCAGGGAGTCACGAGCAATATCTCGCCGAAGCATGTTAACGCGTGCCGCATATTGCTGACGCTCGGCGGCCGCCTGAATTCTGGACAGTTGCGAGCTGAAATCCGCATGAACTTCGGCGTTCTGGTCGGCCTCCCGGCACAAAGCGTTGGCCAGCCACGGGCCGTATTGAGCCACCAGCGTGTCTTCGGCCGAGACCAGAATCTCCGCTGACCCGGGATCTCCCTGCCGCGCACAGCGCCCGATCAGTTGTCGATCCATACGTCCTGAGGTCTGGCATTCTGTCACAATTACATGCAGACCTCCACGCTGTCGCACGTCGTCATGCAGTTCGATATCTGTACCGCGTCCCGCCAGATTGGTGGCGATCGTAATGGCTCCGGTTTGCCCGGCCTTGCTGACAATTTCTGCTTCATCCGCGTTCTGAATTCCGTTCAGTAATTCAAAGGGTACACCGTGAGATAGCAGGCCACGAGCCAGCACTTCGCTGTCAGAAATCGAGCGTGTTCCGATGAGCACTGCTCGTCCCAGGTTTCGACACGAGATTGCCGCTTCAATCACAGCCGCATTCTTTGCTGCGGATTCAGAGAAGAACCGTGTCGAATAGACTATGCGTTGCGACGGCACGCGTAACGGAATCTCTTCCACCTGCAGACTGTAGACATCGTGAAGTTCCTGCTCACACCCCACAGCCGTCCCTGTCATGCCGGACAGATTCTCATAGAGACGGAAGAATCGTTGCCGAGTCACCTGCGCCATGGAGCATTTTTCAGCCACGATCTTCAGACTCTGAGATGCCTCAATCGCCTGATGCAAACCATCCTGCCACGATCGGTCCTCAAAGATGCGTCCGGTCGTTTCATCGACAATGCGCACCTCTCCGTTTTGAACGACATAGTGGACATCCCGGCGAAACAGATAACGTGCTCGCAGGGCCTGCTGAACGTATTCAGTCCATGGTCGAACCAATTGCAGAACCGGAATCGCCACATCGTCGGAGTAGCATCGCCGCACACCGGCTTCAGTCAGAACAATGCGACCAGTGGACGCTTCCAGCAGGAATTCTTCCCCCTGTTTCAAAAGCTCGGCCAGAGCCTTCGCTGTCAGATGAGCATCCGCATCCGGCGCGCGATCGTTGGAGCCGAAGCTCAGCACGAGCGGTGAACTGGCATCGTCAATGAGCACGCTGTCGGCTTCATCGACGATTGCATAAATCAAACCTCGCTGCATTGTCAGACGCTGCGAAGACGAGGCCGGATCGAGCTGCCGCAGGAGTCGTTTACCGGGGCGTTCCTGAGCCTGCTTTCGCAGCGTAAGTTGGTCACGCAGATAGTCGAAACCGAACTCATGGCCGGTTCCATAAGTGATATCGGCATCGTAAGCCGGCGTCTTTTTGACCGCATCAGTTCGTTCAGGCAGCAGGGCTACGGACAGTCCCAGCCTCTCCGCCACAGATGCCGCAAGTCGTTCATCGCGTTCCGCCAGATAAGTATTCGGCGTGATCACATGGACGCCTCGTCCGGCCATCGCGAGGTGGATTGCGGCTGTCAGCGCGACAAAGGTTTTCCCTTCGCCGGTTTGCATTTGAGCAATACAGCGACGAGACATTGCCATGGCCGCGATCAACTGCACATCGTAGAGGCAGATCCCCCTGGATCGCCGGAGTGCTTCGTAAGCCAGAGCCAGCCCCGCAATCAGCAAATGAGGTTCTGACGGTCGATGCCCCCGAGCGAGTTCTCGACGGACCTCGCCGACTTCTCCGATCAATTGCGCTTCAGTCGCGGACTCCAGTGTTTTGGCCAGAGCGCGGATGTGCGGGATCAGTTCGCTGGAATCTGCCTTCGACAGAGATCTGGCGACACGGCTTTCAGAGAGTGCGTTCCCGGACGATTCGACTGCCTTCGCAGTTCGCCTGAACATAACTCAGAATCCGTTTCCGAAGGAGTGTCCGCCCACACGGTTGGCTGGCTTCTGCGAAGCGGGTTTAGACGATTTCGGACGTTCACCAACGGGCTGCGTCCAGGACACCGGAAGCTGATTACTGGCCGCTTCGCTGGGCAGAGCCAGTTCTTCGGCCGCAGGCAGAGTCGCGACTCGCATCTGCCGGGCATCGACTTCGTTCGCCGTCTGCTCAGCGCGGGACGTCATCCATTCTGACTCACTGTTCTCCAGCTCAGGAGCATCATAACGCGACCGCAACATTGTCCCGGTCGAGCGTCGGAGTTGAATAATCGAAAGCGAGTAAGACGTTTGCGCCTGAGCAAAGGCTGCCTCTTCATCCGCCAGACGCTCGTAGCCATCCAGCAGGTCCTCGAGCAGCAGGATAGATGATTCTTCGACATTGGGAAGAACATCGAACCGGTCCTGAAGGTAGCTCACTTCATTCTGAGCCGCCACCATCGCCTGATACTTGCCCAGCAACTCTCGCCAGGCCGTGTCAACTTCACGACTGGAAATTTCGACTTCGGTCAGGGACGTTTCGACGGTCGCCTTGAAGCTGTTAATCGCACGTTTGAGTTCCCACTGACGCTGTTCAACCTTCGCCTTCGCCGCGCGGTTTCCAAGCGGAACTTCAAATTCCATCCCGACCGTATAGCCCGGTCGTCCTTGTGTAAACTGGTTGTTGAACGAGTCGACGAACTGGGCTTTATTCTCCAGTCCGGCCACGTAAGAGCTGACAATGAAGTCAAGCTTGGGCAGCATCTCGCTCTTGCTGACTCCCATACGGACACCAGACGCTCGCATCTGACGAATCGCGTGGGAAATATCCGGACGATTGACCAGAGCTTCCTGCAAAGATTCACGCAACCCGACTGGCATCGGAGCCATGCTTGGAGCTTCCATGGGAGTGAATTCGACGGCACCGCCATTCAGCATTTCGGGATCATTCACCATCAGTCGCAACTGAGATTCTGCGTTACGAATATCTGTGACAGCTCGCTGCATTCTTGATTCGGCACGAGCAACGGCAGCACGAGCACGCAGGACCTGACGCGGAATCGTGTCGACTCCGTGACGCCCTTCCAGTGTCGTCAGAACCGTCTGAGCAGACGACAGCAGCTTCTGGCGCTGAAAGAATTCGGCGCGGGCTCGGTAGAGCTTCCAATAGGCTTCAGCAACGCCGTACAAATGTCGCTGCAGTTCTTCCAGTGTTTCATCACCCGATGAACTGGCATTGATGCGAGCCAGCACGATCTGGCTCTGGTTGTAGGCCACTCCCGACTGACTCATCAACGGTTGTCGAAAACTCAGTTCAAGTCGTGACGTTGACTGAGCATTTGGAAGCAGGAAGCGAGAATTGTTGTCCTGATATCCGAATTGCTGTGACAACTTCACTTCACCGCCCGCTGTCGTTCGGCGTTTTAACCCGCCAGACGTCACGGTATGATGATCCTCGAAACGACTATCATTGTTCCCGGTTGTCAGAGTGTTTCCAATAGGATCGTTCAGGTCGTCATACTTGGCGTTGAGGAATGTTCGCCAGTCGAACGTGGCTTCTTCCTGCTTCACAATTCGATGCTGAACTTCGGGATCTGCCTGAAGCACCTGGACCTGAGAAGAATAGATCAAAGCCTGCTGGACCAGTGTCGTTACATCGACAGAGATGGAGCGGGGCGCGATTCCGGCTCGCTGCTGAACCAGACCATCCCACCACGCACTGAAGTTCTCCGGCACCACAACGGACGGCGTGGGAGTTGGCGATTGCTCAACGCCAGCCGGCAGCATTCCGGTGCGACCCATGTAAGGACCAATCCAGTTCGGCGCATCGGATTCAATAGTGGCTCGAAAGCCTGACGTACCCGGAGCGGGTCCTCGGCCAGAACTCCGCGTCGCGGGTGCGGATGTTCCGTTGGTCGATAATTGAACAGGGGCAGATGTCACGCCGGGTGGAGATTCAACATGAGCGTTCGAGCCGCTGACGGACGGTGCGTTTGGAACCGGTGTCGATGGTCGCGTATCCCCATCAGGCGAGTTCGGAATGGCCAGCTCCTGTGACGCACCATTCCGGAGACTCGCAGCATCCTGCATTCCCGCCAGACGCGCGGGTCGGCCCGATGGACTGCCCGGAGTTCTGGGTACTGCCGCGCTCACAGAGCCACGTTGTGAGCTTCCACCGTGAGGCAAGGTGGCGACGCCGGAAGCCCCGACGTAATTGTATCCTTGTCCCTGGCGATTGTCAGATGCACCGGGGGAGAGACCCGAATGCCCGGCGCGAAGTGATGGTATCGGCAGACTGCGACCACCTGAGGCCCCCCCGGCCGCGAATTTGCCTGCCGTACCGTTTGCAGGAACACCAGCGTCGGAAGCACCGAAGACCGGAGCCTGCAGAACACCGCGATGGCCGGTCGCTGCAGAGTCCGCAGAGCCCAACGATGGCGAGGCCGAACTACGCCGGGCCGGTGGAGAGATCATCGGCCGGAACGGAACGGTTTGAAGGTCTGAGTCTTTTCCTCGAGGACTGATTACCATGACTGAATTGTCGCTGGAGTGGGACTCAGTCGCGCGATCTGATCCGGGCCAACTTGTGTTCGAACCTCCGGCCATGTTCATCCCTCCGCTGGTCATACCAACGGTGGATTCCTGAGGGCTGATGGCTGACGACGTCGCATAAGAATCAGGCACAACCTGAGCAGCCGACAAACCCACGCGGGCTGGTAGCAGGGTTGTCGTCACCATTGAGGCAATGGCAGCCGAGGCAAGAAGCGTTGCGGTTCTGCGCTCTTCAAGGCATTTGCGAAGCCATGTCACCAGTGTCGAGCACCGGGCAGTGGCTTCGGGTTTGCGGTTTTCCTGAGATGCTTGAGACATGGACGTTTTCAGATCCGAATCAGATGATCGACCTGGAATTGCGGACGGTCTTGAGATCGTCAGCACAATGTCGGCATCTGAAAGGATCGTCACAGGTGTTAAAACCCATCCAGCCAAATGCGAATCTATACACTCGGATTCCAGGGACTATTCGACACGAGCCGACAATCCTGCCTGTCTTGCCTGCTTGAACGGGAAAGGTTTTCCTGCCGCAGATTCTGCCGATTTTTCTCAGCGAATCGATTCGGCATTACCGCGTTCTGCAGTGGTTGTAACCAGCAGAATGATTGTGCCAATCATGCCGCGAGGTTCATTTTGGGAATCATGAAGGAGTCCGGTGGACTCTGCAGTCTGTGATCTAGGCTTGAGAATGCCGTATTGCGCCGGTTCAGGCCGGTGCTGCGCGTCCAGCGGAATGTTCGCTTCCCGCCGGCAACCCTAAAGTGGTTCAGATTTCGGATTGTCTCCATGGTATTCCGTCGCCGCAAATTGACTGATCGAGTCCAGACTGTCGTGGATGAAGTTCTGCACCTGTTGCAGAAAGAGACACAGTCCGGATTTCAACATCAGGCCGTCTCTGTGCTTCAGGCTGCGCGCCTGGAAGAGCGAATTCTGATGAGCGCATCGCCGATGGCCCTTGTTGCGGAAGGCGCGGTGCAGGCCGTCGAAGCCAGCGTTGCCGTGATGGAGACTGGCGTTGAATTGTCCGAAGAAGCAGACGTTGAATTAGAGTTGCTGAGCGACGAGGATGTTGCGGCTGGCGGAGCCAACGACGACGGATACAACGCAATTTCTGCCGACACGGAAGGACAGTCCGACCCTGGTTCGGATTCGGAGGACCTCAATCCCGACGAGACGTCGGGGCCCGAACTGATTGTGATTGACTACCGCGTTCAGGATGCGGATACCCTTCTGGAAAGTCTGTTACGCGATGGCCGAGATGTTCGGCTGTTGCGGCTGGATGCGGATTCAGACGGGCTCAGTCAGATCACGAACAAGCTGGAGCAGATTGGAAATGTTTCGGCCATCCACTTGTTGACTCACGGGCGAGACGGAGAAATCCTGCTGGGCTCGACACATCTGAACTCCGCAACTCTGGCCCAGCATGCGCCGGAACTGCTGGCGTGGCAGCATTCTCTGACGGCCAACGCGGACCTGCTGATTTATGGCTGCGACGTCGCAGAATCGATTGAAGGGCAGGATTTTCTGGATTCGCTCAGTGCTCTCACAGGAGCCGATATAGCAGCCAGCACCGACTCCACCGGAAGTCTCGCAGAATCCGGCGATTGGATTCTGGAATACACCGCTGGAAGGATAGAGCAGCCGGGAATCTTCTCTGCCACCGTCATGGATCATTGGCAGTACTCGCTGCCAGCGGGAGGAACCGTTACGGTCACAACAACGAATGACGTGGTCGACGGAGATACTACATCCGTCGCGGGACTTCTGGCGAACACAGGCGCTGACGGCAGAATTTCGCTGCGCGAAGCCATCCTTGCAGCGAATGCCAACGCTGATGTGGATGAGATTATTCTCGCGGCCGGTGAATATCGCATTCAGATCACAGGCAAAGAGGACTCCGGGCTCAAAGGCGACTTTGACATCTCGGAAGGTGTGACAATTCGCGGAGTTGGCTCAGGCACCACCATCATCAATGGTGGTTCCATCGATCGCGTCTTTGATCTCCGCGGCAGTGCGTCAGCGACAGTGATCGGCGTGACGATTACCGGAGGCAATACAACGGACGACGGCGGAGGAGTGAAGGTCGCAGGTAATGCTTCATTGACGCTGAGCCAGGCCGTTGTGTCAGGCAACTCGACGACTAAAAAGGCCGGAGGACTCTTCATTGACGGAACTGCAACGCTGACCGATGTGTCGATTGTTGGAAATAACTCCGGTACTGAAGGCGGAGGCATCAAGAACAAGGGAACTCTTAACCTGACGAACGTGACCATCGCGGATAACACTGCATCTTTCGGGGGTGGTCTACATCACGACGGTGCGGGCAGCACGTTGACGATGACGAGCGTGACAGTGAGTGGCAATTCGGCAACAACTCAGGGCGGCGGCCTCTATGCGGGGCGAGATGCCTCATTGCTGAACGTGACGATTGCCAACAATGAAGCCGGAACGGCCGGTGCGGGGATTTTTGTTCATTCCTCAGCGAGTTCATTCACAATTCGCAATACGCTCTTGTCGGGCAATAATTTGACTAACGGAACATCTGCCAACGTCTCCGGAACGGTTACGTCTCTGGGAAACAATCTCGATAGTGACGGCACGGCAGCCTTGAATCAGTCGTCGGATCTTTCCAACGTGGCTCCGCTATTGCAGCCGCTTTCAAACAATGGCGGTTTGACGCAGACGCATGCTCTTTCGTTCAACAGTGTTGCTGTTGATGCAGGATCAACGGCTGCTGCACCGACAGTGGATCAGCGTGGTTTTGCTCGCGATCAGGCCGCGGACATCGGGGCCTATGAGTTTGATCGAGCCTTTCTGACGACCAGTCAGTTCAACGCCAACACCACGACGAATGCGGATCAGGTGACATCAGCGGAGACTCGCGGCAGTCAGAATGCGATCGCCCGTGACAATGCTGGAAACTATATCGTCGTCTGGAGCAGCAATTCTCAGGACGGTTCCGGATGGGGTGTTTACGCTCGCCGTTTTGATGCCAACGGTCAACCGCTGACGGGTGAGTTTCGAATTAACAGTGTGACTTCAGACAATCAGCAGTGGGCCAGTGTCGCGGCCGATCGAAATGGCAATTTTGTCGTCACATGGACCAGTACGAATCAGGATGGAACGGGCCAAAGCGTTTACGCCCGTCGCTATTCGGCGGCAGGAGTCGCTCTGAGTGGTGAGTTTGTGGTCAACACAACCACAACCGGCATTCAGAAGAACTCAGCTATCTCCATGAATTCTGCCGGACAATTTGTCATCGCATGGCAGGGTGAAGGGCCCGGAGACAGCTCCGGAGTTTTCTTCCGTCGCTATGCTGCGAATGGAACAGCAATCGATACCACGGATAAGAGGGCGAATGCCTCATCGACTGGCACGCAGATTAATCCTGGGGTCGCTATTGATGGCACCGGAAATGTCGTGGTCCTCTGGCAGGACACAGCGAAGCTTTATTTTCAGAGAATCCTGACGAGCGAAAGTGACATCAACACGACGTCCGGAACGTGGAGCACTGCCAGGGTTCAGATTGACAGCACAGGTACCACCAGTGATGTGCCAGCTCTGGCCATGGATGCTGCAGGAAACTTCACAGTCGCCTATCGCGAGCAGACCAATCTGCCGGGTATCTGGGTGAAAGGGTTCAATGCAAACGGTACGACGAATTATGCCTCGTTTCAGGCCGCCAGTGGATCTGCAACGAGTCCATCCATGGCGATGGCCGCCGACGGCCAGTTTGTTTTAAGCTGGCAGAATACCGGGGATGGTGACGGAACAGGGATTTACGCGAGGAAATACCTCGCCAACGGTTCCGCAAATGGAGCCGCCTTTCAGGTCAATCAATACACGACCGGGAATCAGACCCAATCCTCACTGACGATGATTGATCCGGACAACTTTGTTGTCGTCTGGTCCGGGGCCTCCGCCACTGACACGTCCGGGATCTCCGTTCGCCAATACGGAACGGATATTGCGCAAACCGTGCAGGCCCAGAACGATTATGTGACGACGGCCACGAACACGAGTATCAGCATTGATCCGCTTGATAACGACTCTCGCTCGGCTGAGGGAGTGGCTATTCTCCTGGACGTTTCAGTACCGGCGAACGGAACAGTCGCCGTTTCGACAGACGGGACAATCTCTTATACGCCGAATACAGCCTATGCCGGGGACGATTCGCTGACCTATCTGATCTCCGATGGTGAAGACGGGACATCTCATTACTGGAGTCTCGGAGGCAACGCGGTTGATTCTGTCGGGAGTGCTGACGGAGTCCTGAACGGCACAACGACTGTCGGAGGCAGCTTTGGAACGGCCTTACAGTTCAATAAGACGTCTGATTACGTTCGCATACCGGACTTTGCGTACACACCGTCGTTTACAGTCTCGTTTGATTTCAAGATTGACAACAACACTGGCTCCGTGTGGCAATATCTTTACAGTCACGGAGCATGGAACACGACAAACTCACTTCAGGTTCTCCTGGGAGAAACGGGATCGGGCTCTGACGCCAATGTATTGAAGACCTTTTTTGGTGACAGCAATGACAGTTACAGCGACACGGCACTCAACACGAATATCGCTTCGCTGATCGGCGACGGCCAGTGGCACACCTATACTCTGGTCGTTGATAAGGCCACGGGAACTCAGGTCTATATTGACGGCGCACTGCGCGTCTCTGCCGCGACTCGTGGTGGAGATGCGTTCAATCCCACCGGCGATGTTCACCTTGGAGTTCGATCGGACCTGAATTCTGCGCGATACTTCGGAGGCCAATTGGACTCGATCAGAATCATCGATCGAGCATTATCCGTGCCTGAAGTCGGGGCATTGAATACGGGGAACTCGCCTTCGGCCGGTTCGACGCAGTCCACAGCAACTATTTATGTCACAGTCCAGAATGCCGCTCCCGTTGTCGCCATCAACGGACCGTATCAGACCAGTGTCGGTCTTCCTGTCACCTTCACGGGAGCCGGAACCAGTGATCTGAATAACGACACGCTGACCTACGAATGGGACCTCAATTACGACGGCGTTTCATTTCAGGGTGACGCAACCGGCATGACCGTAACAAAATCATGGGCCGAGCTTCAGGCGGGCGGATCGCTCGTTGGGACGAACAGTATTGCGTTGAAGGTTACGGACTCCCGTGGTGCGGAGACGCTGGCGATTTCAACGCTGCAGGTCTCTTCCAATGCGGCTCCTACAGCTCTTTCTCTGAGCAATTATGTGATTCCCGGAGTACAGCCGGGAGCTGTTGTGGGGACCTTAACCACGACCGATTCCACCACCGGAGACAATCATTCCTACACAGTGACCGACAATCGTTTTGAGGTCGTTTCAGGCCAGTTGAAACTCAAGGCAGGACAATCGGTCAATCGAGACACCGAGACATCTGTTTCGATGAGCATTACCACCACGGATCTCGCCGGCAATCAATTGACACGTTCGTTTGTGCTGACAGTCGGCCATAGCCCGATTGTGGCTCGTAACAACAGCGGCACAACAAACGAAAACACGTCTCTGACAGTTTCGGCTCCGGGCGTTCTGGGCAATGATGATGTGCCGTCCGGAGTGATCACGTCAGGTGCACTTCTCGACTTCAACGCCGCGCAGGACACCAATGGGGACACGATCTGGCAGAATTCCACGGCGGCCTCCGGTTTTGGACTCAGCCTCGGATCGGGTGTCGCACGAAACGCAGTAACGCCGAGCAATCACTATGGAATTCTGTCATCTTTTGACTTCAATGGGTCTGCCACTTCCGGAGCTTACAGTAGTTTGCCCGTGGCGTCCCTTCCCGGCAATCCCACCGATGGTGGCGGAACGCTGGAACTGTGGTTCCGTCCGGATGAACTCACAAAGAAGTATATTCTGATCGACTCCGGAACCGCACAGCCGGGCAGTGGATTATCGCTTCGCCTGAATGGCACACGACTTGAGTATTCGGTCTATTCCGGGACTGCTGAAGTCGTCGTGACCTCAGACATCAGTGCGCAGCTTGCCACGGGAGACTTTGTCCAGTTTGCAGGGACCGTACGTCTGAACGCCGGAGTGGCCTCGATCGAAATGTTTGTCAACGGCGTTTCCGTTGGCACTGACACGGCCTCCGGGTTTACCTCCTGGTCTGACGTCACAGAAAATTTCGCGCTGGGTAACATCGATGGTTCGACCAGTGTTTTTTCCGTCTCTGGTGCGGATCCATTCGCCGGGGAAATGGCAGTCTTCCGATTCTACGACACAGCATTGTCGAGTACTGAGACCCTGAACAATTTTAATGCTGTCGCAGGAGCTCAAGCCGGGATTACCGTCACATCGACAGACACGACGACGGATGTGACGCGGGGAACTGTCACCGTGGGAGTTAACGGTTCGGTCACGTATAACCCCAATGGACAATTTGAGTCTCTGGCTGCTGGAGCGACAGCCACAGATTCTTTCCGATACACGGTTTCGGATGGCAACGGAAACACGGATACAGCTCGTGTTTCGGTGACCATTACCGGCGTCAATGACGCACCAGTGCTGGCTGCCGTCGCAAAGTCGCTGGGCTCGATTGTCGCCAATACGACTTCGTCAGCCGCGACAGTAGGAAGTCTGCTGGGAACCTCTGTGACCGATGTTGATACTGGCGCATTGAGAGGAATTGCGGTCACGAGTGCGACCGGGAACGGCATCTGGCAGTATTCGTCTAATGGTACCACCTGGGTCAATTTTGGATCCGTTTCAGCCAACAGCTCGTTGTTGCTGCGATCAACGGATCAGATTAGATTTGCCGGAAGCGGTACAACTGCGGGGACGGCCACGATTAGTTACGTCGCGTGGGATCAGTCAACCGGAACAGCCGGAGCCAGCGTTGATCTGGGAGTCACAGGTCGAGGCGGCACAACGGCATGGAGCACGAATTCTGATACTGCCACGTTAACTCTGAATAGAGTAAACGTCGCTCCAACAGCAACGCCTGACAGTTATACGCTGCTTGAAGATACGACACTCTCAACCGGAGTTCCAGGCTGGTTCAACAACCAATGGACGACGCGTCAGAGACTAACGTTCAACAATGGGGCAGGCACAGAGCTAACCAATCAGGCAGTCCTTGTCACA
>JBIIIF010000426.1:0-3873 GCA_044235005.1 Planctomycetaceae bacterium
AACGCCACGTTGCTTGAGCATCACCATTTCCGTCCACGAACACATCAGGCGATCAGCCAGCTTTATGTCCCCCGGACGAAAGATGTTCCACAATGTGCGTAACATTCCCAATTCACTTTGCCCCTTGCCTGCGTAGCGGCAGATTCCCAGATCGAGCACCGCGCCACAGGCGAGCGAGAAGACGGCTGCGATGCGGGCCATTGGGAATCCAATTCCGGGTTTCTGCGCAACCGGCTGTGGGTAAGCGGCCTGGTTCGTTAATCGTATCGGGCGGCAAACGGGCCGCGCCAGCGGGTTGTAGCTTGACTGGGCAAGCTTGATGAAGCCGGGCGGCCTGGAATCCTTCGCGCCGCCGAAGAAGCGAAGCAGTCTGCTGTGCAGGGACACCAGCAAGGCGACTTCCAGGAGCCGCTCAATCAGCAACGACAGTTTGAATTCGACGATGAGCCTGCTTTTCAGCCGCGATGGGTGGAAGTCAATGCGGCCGGAGTTCGAGTCGAGAATCTGCGACAGTTTGGTGGACCATGGATGGGCCTGCATCTGATTCGCAAACTGCAGCTTGATACGTTTCTGAAGAATGTGATGGAAGACGGAAGAGAATCAGTCCCATGGGATGTGACCTCACTCATTCTCATCATCGCCTGACTGCTTGAACCTTCCAGCGAACTCTATATTTCCGAGCAATGGTATCCGAGGGCATCGCTGCCGGACCTGCCTGGTATCAGCGACGGCCTGGAAGTGAAGTTTGTGACGATGCCTGCATGTGATGATGCAGAGCTGCAGTCTTCCGAAGACAGTGAGCCGGCTCGTGAACGCTTCATCCTGTGTCGCAGGCGTGAGCGATCAAAGAAGGAAGAGGGCATCACACAGCGCTTCGAAAAGAAGATCGCTGACGGACTGACTCGGATGAAGGCTCGCTGCGAGAAGCTGAAGCGGGATCCGATGATCGTCGAGCGTAAGATCGGGAAACTGCCTGGGAAGAACACTCGCGCGGCAAAGCTCTTCGATGTGAAGGTGACAAAGACGGACACTGGGACCGCGCGCATCGAATGGTCGAGAATCGAAGCCTATCGCGACTGGGCGACTTTGAGCGCAGGCTGTTACTTGCTTCGCACGAATATCCGCTCGTTGGACGTGGTGCTGCCAACTCGGTCCGGGCCGGAGATCCGCACGCGGTGCGTTTCAAAACCGACTGATCACCAGTAAATCCTCTTCGAAAAGCTGCATCTCAAACTGCCGTCCAAAATTGTCCAACGCAAAATGTAGTGAGAAAAACACAGTAGATTCCGCAGAAAAAACAGTGTTTCTGAAACGAGTTGGGGAAGTTGGGTTAAGAGCCGTGGGCATTTTTCGGTCGCACCAAAAATCTGGGGCGACACATCGGTCTGGATGGCGACGAGCATGGTCCCATGGCGACCCGTCTGCTTCAGTCTCTTAGCGGTGCCGACGATGCACTTTGAGAAAAGGGTGAGCAATCGGCGGTGGACTGCTTGCTTGCTCAGCAAGAACTTTGGAATGGAATCTATGCTGTGATCACATCAGCGACGGCGTGTCGTTCAGCAACCTCGATCCAACTGCTTCTGCACCGCATCAACAAGATTCTTAAGGACCACAATGAATACCAATTTGCCTGAAGCTGAAATCGTACGGCTATGGGAATTGCATACTCAACTCGAATTCGCCACGAAGGACGCAGCGGCAACCGTCGCAACGATGACGTCAGATAATTATGTCAACCATGTTCCGGTGATGACCGGAGGCCGTGGCCGTGACGAGATGATCGAGTTTTACGGTAGGCATTTCATTCCGAAGATGCCGGCCGATACGTCACTCCGCCTCCTTGCCCGAACGGTGGGAAAGGATCGGCTCATTGACGAGTTCGTTTTTACGTTCACCCATGACATCGAAATGGATTGGATGCTGCCGGGGATTCAGCCAACCCACCGGAAGGTTGAAATTCCGATGGTGGTCGTGGTGCAGTTCGAGGGGGACAAGATCGCCTGCGAACGCATCTATTGGGATCAGGCTTCGGTTCTGGCACAGATCGGCTTGCTGGATCGAGCTTCGTTGCCTGTTACCGGCGTCGAACAGGCCCGCAAGTTTGAGAATCCGCAACTGCCGTCGAATGAGTTGATGGGATGAGCGACTTTGTCGGGATCGCGGAAACTCAAGAGTACAATGAATGATCCTCAGCCTGAGCGAATACTGCCGCCACAGAAAGGACGTCGTCTCAGGGAAGGCATCACGTTGCTCCTCCGCTGTTTGAAGTGAGTCGCCTAGTTAAGGTCAGTAAAACTCTTATTTTTCCGAAATCCCACCTTCGTGGGGGTCGAAAATAGGGCCAGAATGTCGATAGTCTCTGTGCAAAAAGTTGAGGTCGCGATTCTCGTACGGAATCTTGTCTGGCGCACTCGATTCCGTGAGACTGCGAGGAATTGCATGAGAGTTTTGATTGCTGAAGATGATCGAGTTTCCCTCAGGATGCTTGACGGTCTCCTGTCGGGGTGGGGTTATCAGGTCGTCAGCGCATCCAGTGGCATTCAGGCACTGCAAATCCTGCAACAGGATGACGCACCGCGGCTGGCGATCCTGGATTGGACAATGCCGGGACTGACAGGGGTCCAGGTTTGTGAACGAATTCGTGAAGTCAGGACACCCACCCCGCCGCACATCATTCTGCTGACGGCTCGAACCGGCAATCTCGATCTGGTGGCCGGACTCACTGCCGGCGCGAGTGACTATATCCGCAAGCCGTTCGACTCGCAGGAACTCAAGGCACGGATCGATGTCGGTCGAACAGTGGTTGAGTTGCAGTCCCGGGTGGCACAGCGAATGCTGGAATTCCAGGACTATGTGGAAGACTCTCCGCTGGGGATCATCCTTGTCGAACAAGATGGGTCGATCAGTTTTGCGAACAGCCGTGCGTATTCCATTTTTGGGTACGAGTCAGAAGAACTTATCGGGCAGTCGGTCGAAGTTCTCGTCCCGAATTCGTTTCGAAGACACCACACCGAACAGCGTGATGCCTATCTCAGGGAACCACAGAAAAGGATGATGGCTGAACGGAGTAATCTGTTTGGATTGCGAAAGAATGGCACCCACGTACCTTTGCAAATCGGGCTCAACTCGATCCCAAAAAAATCCGCTGTTAAGGTCGCATGCACGATCGTGGATTTGACCGAATTGAGGTCTGCGGAATCCCGCCTCGACCAGTTTTTCAAACTCTCGAGGGACATCTTCAGTATTGCCAGCCTGGATGGCTATCTGCTGGTAATGAACCCGGCCCACGGCGAGTTACTCGGCTACACCGATGAAGAGTTCAAGTCGCGTACGTTTTATAGTTTCTTTCATCCGGATGACGTATCTGCAGCGGTAGCCCAGGTTGAACGACTGTCCGGAGGACACGAAGTCGTGAATTTTCGATGCAGATCGCGGGCCAGGGATGGCACCGATTATTGGATCGAATGGAACGCTCGGGCTGTCCCTGATGAAAACAAAATCTATGCCGTGGGGCGAAACATTACTGAACGCCTTCGCTCCGAGAACGAACTGAAGTATCGCGAAAATCGCGAACGGTCTCTGCTGGACCACACGCCAGCGATCATCAGCATCAAAGATACGATGGGCCGGTACGAGTTTGTCAACGATAAACATGCGGCACTCATTTCGGGGAATGCTGCAAACGCAGTTGGCAGGACGGCGCGGGACTTTTTTTCGGCAGCCGATGCCGATCGCATTGCTGAGCGAGAGCGGCAGATTCTCCGCACCGGGGAAGTGGTTACGATGAAGGATATCCTGCGGCAATCGGACGGAGATCACACCTATGTCTCTGTGAATTTCCCTCTGTTTGACCCCAATGGCAACGTGTCTGCA
>JBIIIF010000202.1:0-13432 GCA_044235005.1 Planctomycetaceae bacterium
TTCGACGCACAGGGGGAACTTGTGCGCATTAAGGGGTACGTCTATGACGATACGGACTCCCGGATGAAGGAATCGCGACTGCGACAGCGGAATGCCTTTCTGGAAGAAGTCGTCACAGAACGAACTCATGCGCTGCGCGAAAAGCACGAGCATCTGCAGGCCATCTGGAATTCGGCGTTTGACGCTATCATCACGATTGACAGTCAGGGTCTGATCGAAACGGTGAATGAGGCCGCAGAGACCATGTTCGGTTACCTGTCCACCGAGATGATCGGTCAGAACGTCAGCATGCTGATGCCATCGCCGTTTCGGGAAGAGCACGACGGCTACTTGAGGCAGTATCGGTTGACGGGGCAGCATAAGATTCTCAACATGCCCCGTGAACTTGTCGCTCGTCGCAAAGACGGGTCTACGTTTCCCATCGATCTATCGGTCACGCAGGTGGAGAACTCGGAATACTTCACCGGGATCATCCGTGACCGATCAGAATGCCGTGAACTGCAGCAACATGTTCTGAAAAGCGCGGCCGACGAACAGCGCCGGATTGGTCTGGAGCTGCATGACGGCGTCGGACAGGAACTGACCGGGCTTTCGCTGGTCGCGGGGACTGTACTGAATTTGCTGACGGCATTGCCGGAGTACAAATCAGACGGTCAGGCTGTAAGGCATCTCGACGAGACCAGCTTCACTCGACTGTGTGACATCGTCAAAAAGCTGAATCAGAAAATCTCCGACGCCAATCGGCACGTGCATCAGCTCTCGCACGGAATCATGCCGGTGCAGATCGATGCCGAAGCCCTCCGGTCGGCGCTGGAAGAACTGGCGGCTTCCACGAATACGCCACCCAAAATTTGTTGTCGCTTCGAATGTTCTCAACCTGTCCTCACTGTCGGTAATGCGACCGCCACGCACCTGTATCGCATCGCTCAGGAAGCTGTGAACAACGCGTTGCGGCACAGTCAGGCCAGCGAAATCTGTATCTCCCTGAGCCAGGATCAGAATCAGATTCTTCTCGAAGTCAGCGACAACGGCGTCGGAATCGATGCGACTACTGCGAAGAATAAGTGTTTTCATGAGACTGACGGTCAAGTCAACGCAGATCCCAAATCAAGAGGGATGGGACTGCGAACGATGCTTTATCGCGCCGGTATGATCTGTGGTACTCTGCAAATCGAACGTCTTGAGACCGGCGGAACACTGGTCAGATGCGCGTCGCTGACCGCAGGAGGAGTTGATCTGCCATGACGAAACGCTCTGCCCCGGCCACTACACCAGCCCCCGTGAAGATTCTGATTGTGGATGATCACCCGTCGGTCCGTGAAGGCCTTGCGCTTCGAATCTCGCTGCATGCTGATCTCGAACTGTGCGGCGAAGCGGATAGCGAAGAGCAGGCGATTACGCTTGTTCAGCAAATGAAGCCTGATCTTGTGCTAGTGGACATCTCACTCAAAAGCGGCCATGGACTGGAACTGATCAAACGCATCCGCTCCATGGATCCGACCGTTAAGATGCTGGTCATCTCCGGCTTTCAGGAGTCGTTGTACGCGGAACGCGCGTGTCGAGCCGGTGCGCTGGGATATCTGAACAAGCAGGAATCCAGTGAGAAGATGATCGAAGCGATTCGCACCGTGCTCGCCGGTGAACGCTTTTTGAGTCCTGAAATCAGTCGTCGCCTCATCAGTCAGGCTCTGGGATCGTCCGACCGAAAAAAGACGCCCATTGAACAGCTCACGGATCGCGAACTGGAAGTCTTTCGCATGATCGGAGAAGGCCTGTCCACCGGACTCATCGCCAGCCGCCTGTTTCTCAGCACACACACGATCGACACGCACCGCGAGAACATCAAACGCAAACTTACTCTCAACAGCGCCGCCGAACTGTCCCGTGCTGCCGTGCAGTGGTTGCTGGAGAACGGATAGGCGGAGTCGGTTTCAAATCAAACCCTCCGACGGCTCTCCCGGCACGCTCAAAGTGCGACAGGAAGCACAGGGCTACGGAGACGTTAAGTTATTGAACGACGAATACGGACTCGTTCAGATTCAACGAAAGCAACATCGCTTTCCCGGGGAATAATCCAGCGGCGTTCCCCATGCCTTTAATCTGACGGTGGAGCAAAAAAGCATTCGATGGCATCCGATCAGATCTTCCGGCAGTCGTTGCCGCAGCAGTTTGCCTGAGGCAGATTTGAATCCAATTGCAGGGTCCAGCTTAGTGGTCGGGACGCTCCGGCTCTCCTCAAAACTCGTTCGATCAGCACAACCGGTCTCATCGTTAGTACCGTCAAAGTCCGATACTTCAGATCGATTGGAACTCTTTGTTGTCGGGGCTTTCTGCGTCTTGTGCAAACGATTCGCATTGGTGAAGCCCGGTGTTGCGTGGGCGATTGGAAACTCCTGCAACGACGCATTGGCAACAGATGGCAACCAATGGGGGGCGATTCTAAGCCTGCATTCTTAAGGATCACCAAGGTGAAACGGCAAGGCTTTCTCGCAGCAGGGCTACTGGGTTCAGCAACGGCATTATGTTTGTTGTTGAATCGTCACGGCGGTCTCGGTGCGTCCGAAGAACAACCACGGTCATTCCGCGAAGCATTGGCGGGAACTAAGGAGACGGCTGCAACAGAAGTTGAGGACGGAATTCGCCTCAATTACTTCGATACAACCTGGGCCAAAGTCCTGAAGGATGTTGCGGAGAGTCATGAGATGACTCTTGTCATGGATTCGGTGCCTCCCGGTCGATTTGCGCGGCGTGACAAGAAGCAATACGACCTTGAGACAGCGATTCGTATCCTGAACAAGGAACTTGAACCGCAGGGGTATCGCCTTCTTGCTCAAAAGTCATATCTGATCGTGCTGAATCTTGATAAAGCACGCACTGAATACTCGCGTCCCAGTATCAAACCTGATGGCTCAACGGAACGGGAGCGAACTCCTGCGACGGAAGCCCTGATTCATTCCGCATCGGACTCGCGTGAAGTCTCCGGAGACGGCCAGAAGCAGAAGAGTTCTTCCCCAGTTCTGTCCAGTGCGAAAAGGCGGGATAAGTCCGGCTCTCCGGAAGCTCGAACACCGAAGAGTGTCTCTGAACGCAATCGGAATCGCTCTGATTCTGTGGAGGATTCTGACTGGAATGGAGTTGCCTCGAAGTCGTCAATTCGTCCGGTTTCTCATGGTGGCAAAGTTGTTGAGGAAGAAGTGGCCGAAGCCGATCCTGCGGGGCCGATGTCTGTCGAAGAGATTCCCCTGACCAATGGCAATGCGTCCGAGCTGGCCAGAACAATCTACGTGGTCTTCGAAAAGCGTGCCGCGCTGCAAAAGAACAGTGTGAATGGGCTCCCGGGCTTTGCCGTCTATGACCGAGCCGAAGATGGTTCAGGACGGAAAGAAGAGTCTCCTTTGTTCCGGATTGCCATCGACCAGGACACAAATCAGCTCGTGCTTGAGGCCCCTGCTCCGCGGATGAATCACCTCAAGAAGCTGATTGCTGATCTCGACAAGCCAGCCGAGTTCGGCAGCGAAGCGGCGGTCAAAGTTGTCGAGAACAAAGGCATCTCCGCCAAAACGGCTAAAGAGCTTAATGAGCAGATTCACCTGCTTGTCTCCATGGCCGATGAAGGTGCTGACACGCAAGGGGCTGTGAAAGATGAGAAGTCTCGCCCTGCAGGCGAACTCGCGAATGGAGACGATCCCGCCATTAATCTTCGTGGTGAAGTCAACATTCAGGCCATGCAGGAACTTGGTATTCTGATTTTGAAGGGCAATGAAGCTGACGTTGCAAAGGTGGAAGAAATCATCCAGCGACTGGAGACGATGAGTGTCGGTTCACTTCCGGCTATTCACGTACTCACGCTGCAGAATGTTGACTCTGAGGCAATGGCGGCTTTGCTGACCAGTGTCTACGAAGAACTCACCGAACTCCGGCAACGTGGAAGTGAAAACCGAAAGACTGCTGCGTTCATTCCCGTGATTCAGCCGAACGCCATTCTCATTCTCTCTTCGGAAATTGAGCGTCAGTCGATTCTTGATCTGGCCGATGAGCTCGATAAACCGCTCAGTCCGGAGCTGGAATTTCAGGTGTTCCCGCTGAAGAGCGCCATTGCGTCTCAGGTTGTGACAGCTCTGGAGAGTTTCTACGAAGAACGGCCGGGACTTGGCACCAGTGTCAGAGCATTTGCTGATGTCCGAACGAACTCTTTGATCGTGCAGGGCCGCGCCAATGAATTGGCAGAAGTCACGAAACTTGTCGAGCGAATCGACAAGGATGATCCGTCAGCAACCGTCAGAATGCAGATCATTCCCCTGAAGCAGGCTGTGGCCGAGGAACTGAGTGATACGATCAATCAGGCGTTGCAGGCAGTCATCAATCCACCGCAGCAAACGACTCAGGGCGGCGGGGGCTTTGGTGGCGGCAACAATACTGGTGCGCAGGAACTGCGTGACAACAAATCAGTGGCCCTTGAGTTCCTGACGTCCAATGGCGGAGTTCAGGACCTCATTCGTTCCGGTATTCTGGCAGATGTCAGAATCAGCCCGGATGTTCGTTCTAATAGTCTGATTGTCTCGGCCCCCGAGGCCAGCATGACTCTGATGACAGCACTCGTTGAGGCACTCGACCGAGCACCCGGTGCCACGTCGGAAATCAAGGTCTTTACACTCAGAAATGCAGATGCCCAGCAATCGGTTGATCTTCTGGAAACATTATTTGATAACACGAATCAGGAAGATCAGCTTGGGATCCAGTTGGCTGGCACCGAGGGGACTTCCAGCAGTCTGATTCCGCTGCGATTTTCAGGGGACATTCGAACCAACACGGTGCTTGCGGTCGGCAGCGCTGAGTCTCTTAGTGTTGTTGAGGCAATTCTCCTGCGTCTCGATAACGATGATACGCGAAAGTTAGAGACCACGGTCTTTCAGTTACGCAATGCTCCTGCGGATCTTGTTGCAGAAACACTTCTGAACTTTCTGGAGCAGCAGCAGGCACTGCAGGATAGCTCTGAAGACCTGATCAGTAACATTGAGCGAATTCGCCAGCAGGTTCTGGTGGCACCGGATGTTAATAGTAACTCATTGATCGTCAGTGCTTCGCCGCAATACTTCAGCCAGATCACCGGTATTATCGAGACCCTGGATGCTCAGCCACCGGAAGTCGTTATCCAGGCTCTGCTGGTCGAAGTCACCCTGGATGCGACGGATGAGTTTGGAATCGAGTTAGGATTTCAGGATCCTCTTTTGCTGGCCCGAAGCGCTACAACGACAACGCCAGGGATCAACTTCAATAACACGACCATAGGTCTTGGGACCACGGCAACATCGCCAGGAACCGTCGGCACTCAGGGTTTGTCGAACTTTTCGCTCGGTCGCCAGAATGCCGGCCTCGGATTTGGTGGCTTTGTGTTCTCGGCCCAGTCTGACGCCGTCAGCGTGCTTTTGCGAGCCCTCGCAGCTCGCAGAACAGTTCATGTTTTGAGCCGACCTCAGGTGCGCACGACACATAATAATCTGGCACGAGTCAACGTCGGACAAAACGTTCCTCTCGTAAACGGAGCTCAGCCGAGTGCTATCGGCGGTGCGGCAAATCCAACGATCGTTCGACAAGACACCGGGATCATTCTCGAAGTGACTCCGCGAATCACGCCGGACGGCATGGTGGCGATGGATGTGTTTGCGTCGAAGAGTAATGTGGTGGAGGGAGATGGTCTCCCGATCTACATCAACCCGGATGGCAGCTCAATTACGTCACCGGTTATCAATCAGTCGATCGCGGATACGATCGTGAATGTGCCTAACGGCCAAACGATCGTGATCGGTGGAATGATTACCAAGAGCGATTCGTCACTGGAAAGAAAAGTGCCGTGGCTGGGAGATCTGCCGGTCGTTGGCCGTGCTTTCCGCTACGACAGCACGACGGTCAGCCGAACGGAACTGCTGATCTTCCTGACGCCTCGTATTGTGCTGAGCGATCTGGATTCAGAACTCATCAAACAGGTCGAATCCGAGCGTCTGCACTTCATCGAATCGGAAGCCGAAGAGATTCACGGACCGCTCTACAGTGTGCCTCACACTGAGAACAGTTCAGAGATGCTGATGCAGGAACTTTATCCGGAATCGTCCGGTGAAATCATGACTCCGCCGACAACACTGCCGAACGAGAATCCATGACCCAACAGGCAACGCTATAAAGCATTTCGTAGTGGATCTCGCCAGAGATCCCATTGCAATCGTTGAATCCGGGAACTCTGGCGAGTTTCACTACGACTCGGAACCTATTAATACGTTGCTGAAAATGCTTCAAGGCGTTGCCCAACAGGACAATGCCTGCCTCAGGCGTTCTAAGGCAGGCGGCAGGAAAAAACTAACCGTAGCGGAACTCGCAAAGAGTTTGGGAGCTCGGGGCAAGAGTCTTGGCGACTTCTGCTACGATGGCAGGAAATTTCCTGCCGCTTGCGTAAGCCCCAAAATGAACTGATGCCGGGCTCGTCAAACCAGTCCCGTTCAAAGTGAAGCCCGAAACGCAGGAAGAACGTCCGATGAAGACTCAACGCCTTTCAGTTGCCATCTTGATGGTTGTCAGCTGTGCGCTTCAAAGCATCGGCTGCAGTTCAACGGGCTCGATTTTTCGCGATCCGTCGATGTTGGTCAAAGACCCCGGCAGGCTGGTCGGTCGGCCGAAAACCGAGAAGAACATTGTACGGATCGTGACTCTTTGGGAAGCTGCTCAGGGCCGAGATCCGGATGATAAACCGGCCCGCGGCTTTGCCGGGCAGATCCTGTTCTTCGGCCCGCGCGGAGAAACCGGCGCAAGAGTTCACGGCAAAGTCGTGATCTACGAATACGACAATTACGATCTGGACCTTTTGGACGATCCGGAACCGTTGCATTCATTCACGTTCGAACCCGATGCATGGGACATCCATCGGACAGAAGGAACATTAGGGCATTCCTACAGTTGCTTTATTCCGTACATGAATCGCCATCGCGATCAAGTGACATGCGGCCTCAAAGTTGAACTCATTGGCGACGACGGACAGAAGATCTCTTCCGAGATTGTTGAAGTGATGTTGCCGTCGCGAACGGCAACATCCAAGGCCGCATCGATGACGCGGGGTTTCGTTCGCGAATCACAACTGGGGGCTCAGCCCGTCATCCAGCGAACCGTGAGTGAAGCCCTGGCAATCGAAAAACCGCCAAGGCTGGAAACAATGTCAATTCCGCTGCCCAAGCGCTGAGTAAGTGAACAATCCGAAAGCCGCGTTGCCCTCATCTCACTCAGGCAAGGACGCGGATTTGACCGCGATCGATTCGGCCACAAACGGTGTGTCCAGGCAGCCGGCAAATCGGCACGCATTCACAATGCTTTGCCCCGTGGCACCCGTCCAGAATACAGCAGACTTCTGCAACGGCGGAGTTCGGCGATCAGAAACGATCATTGTCGCCAGCGTGATGTCTTTGCAGTCGGCCAGTCGGATTCCATAGGGAGCGGAATCCAGAATCTGGTTATTGCTGAGTATGATGTTCGAGCACTCATACAATTCCAGCAGCGCTTCTCGCTGTAGTTCCGGGGCCTCAGGGTACAAATGTCGGCCACTCAGGCAATCCTGCAGAATGTTGCCCGAGAAGATGCTGTCACGGCAGTTTCGAAGCGTGACCCCGGTACAAAGTTCTCGTTCGACACCGTAGTCTGCATTATGGCCGAAACAGTTGTCGCCTATCACAATCTGTGAACATCCTTCGATCAGCATGTTCCGATTGTGGCCAGAATAGATCGAGTTCCCCGAAATCGTGACTCCCTGAGCAGCCGTCATGTGAATATTGTTCCACTGACTGCCAATCAGGTTGCCAGTAATAGCCACCATTCCGACCTTGGCATTCTTCTCCAGAGGCTGCCCAATAATCCGAATGTTGGCTCCGTTTGGGCTGTAGGTTGCCTGAATCGTATTGCTGCAGATCGTGCCTTCACGAATGCTGCCCTCACTCGCATCAAGCCAGATTTCTGCTGTGGGAACGCCGTCCGCATCCGGAACTTTGTGGCCTCCGTTGTTGTTGTATTCGATATCATTGCCTGTGATCTGCAGATTGCGAATTTCGCTGCGTTCGATGCGTATCCCGCCGAGTCGGCAGTAGCTGATATGCGAATTGCTGATGATTGTCTGGTGCAGGTTCACGCCATCAAGAAAAACTCCAACTCCAAGGTTGTGGTAGATGTGGCAGTGACTGATCAGCACATTACGTGCTCGGCCAGCAATCTGAATGCCATGTCGCAATTTCCGAAGCAATACGGCTGTGATCGTAGGCTGCATAACTCCTTCAATTCGGATGCCGTCAGCCTCGGGATGTTCGCCGACAACTTCAAGCTGACTGATCATTGGCATGCGTTCATGAGTCCATTCGGAATCGCGGAACCCATCCGGAGCTGCTGTCGTGGTGTGAGTCCCTTTGAGCAGAATTGCGGGCCCACTGCCCTGCATCAGAATGCGAGCTGTCCCGCTTTCACCGCGAATCGAAGTCCGACCGACTTTAGCAAGATCAACAACAAGCGATCGAGTAAGTCTGTAATCCCCTCGCGGCAACAGTAGCTCACCGACGCCTTCATCAATGGCGTGCTGCAGTGCTTCGGTGTCATCAGTCTGTCCGTCCCCTGTCGCGCCAAAGTCGCCTGCCTGAGTCATCGCATCAAATCTCCTGAAGTATCATGCCAACCATAGGGTTCGAGGACTGAGAGGAGTTTTTCCTCAACGATCGCCGCAAGATGGTAGTCGACAAAAGCCTGAAGCCCCAGTGACAGAGCATTTGCTGCCGTCATTGAGGCTTCAGAGTTCGCTGGCGGTAACTTTAAAGAAGAAATCTCAGCGGATTGTGGTCACCTGCAAAAGGTTCTCAATTCGATGATTGGGATACATTCGACGGGCTGCCGTGGTCGCGACCTGTTTTGCGTACCAGGACCCGGCTCGCCCGGTCAAAGTCACGGACTGAAATCCCACATCGACGCAAAGGTCATGAACAACAACACTGGCCAGCTGCTGAATCAAATCCATGCAGCGGTCTGTTTCGGGGCTGGTACGTGGCTGAAGTCGCATCGCTCTCCTCCATGAAGATTGTGCAGACGAACGAAACAGAAAAGTCGGGAATCACAGGCAACCCGTGACAACCTGACACGCGGAGGATACCTGCTAAAGTTCTGCTTGTGCAGAGCAGGATTGTAAAAACTTCTGAGATGGAACATCGCCCCTGCGACCGGGCTATTCCCGCAAAATCCCCAAAGACCCCGAAACGCTCTAAACACTGTGTTTATCTTGCCAAATTCAATTGTGCCACAAAAAACGGAAGTCCGATCAAGGCACATTCGAAGCTCTGGCAAATTGATTCTCTATGACAAAGCCATTCTGGCGAACCGAACGCGATGGACACGCTTTACCTCACAACCGTTTGTTCCGCCGCTTGCGAACCTTTCAATCGCCCGCGGATCACAAATGCAACCCATGTCCAAAGCAGGCCGCCAGTCCAGCCTCCCATCACATCCGATGGGAAATGCACACCCATACAGACTCGACTGGTGCCGACAATCATGGCAATGACCAACGGAAGCCCAGTCATCAACTGACGCAGATGTCGATTGCTGGTCAACTGACTCAGAAGCAGACCTATCGTCATATACACCACAACAGACATCATCGCATGAGAACTCGGGAAGCTGGTGTTGCCGGAGACATGTGACAGATGCGGAACGATCGATGGTCTTTCGCGATGAATGAGGCGTTTCATCAGAACTCCGGTCCAGAACCCGCCGATTGTGGTCAACCAGAAGAAATGAAGCGTTCGAGTTCCAAGTTCAACGTAAGCAAATACTGCGAAGCCCACAAAGGCGGTGATTAGTACGGCGTAGCCTCCCAAGGCTGTGAAATCGCGCATGGCCTCCTCCAGCTGTGGAGGTCCAATCATTCTACCTGGGTTTTCCGGTTGCCTGAGGATTTCTACCAGCCGATGGTCAAGATCCTTGCCGGCTGCATAGGATTGAGCATTAGCCCACTCAAAGATTCCCCACATCAGGCTAACAAGACACAAAGTCACTGGGAGAATGCGGAGATATTGTGGTGATGACATGTTGAAGATTTAACAGAGTCTCTCGATACGATTAAGGAAGCACAGCAATGCCTGTCAGCCATTTCCTGTACCACGCCGATTGCGAAGGTCCGCAAGTCGGACAAGGAATTCCGCCTCTTTGCCACGATCAACGGGATTGTAGTATTGCCGATCCACGCCGAGGTAGTCCTGATTGACCCAGCCTTCAGCACCATCGTGAGCATACTGATAACCAACCCCGTGCCCCATTTTTGCTGCCCCGGCATAGTGACCGTCCCGAAGATGCAGGGGCACCGGGACGAGTGTGTTTTGTTTGACATCGGCAATCGCCGCATCAATGGCGACATACGAGGCATTCGATTTTTGTGCGCACGCGAGATAGGTGGTGGCCTGCGCAAGGTTGATTCGGCATTCGGGCATGCCGATCGTTTCTGTGGCCTGCCACGCTGCAGTCGCAATCGGCAGTCCCATGGGATCGGCATTGCCAATGTCTTCTGAAGCGGCGATCACAAGTCGCCGGGCAATGAAACGAGGGTCCTCACCGGACTCCAGCATCCGCGCCAGCCAGTAGAGAGCCGCATCCGGATCACTTCCGCGAATGCTCTTGATGAACGCGCTGGCCACGTCGTAGTGATCATCGCCGTTGGGGTCGAAACGAATGACTCGCTTCTGCATAGACTCCTCGGCGACGCTTTGATCGACAAGCTTAGTTGTTCGAGCGACCGACAGAACGGCAATTTCAAGGGCGGTCAAAGCACGACGACCATCGCCATCTGAAAGAGTTGCGAGAAACTCAAGGGCCTCAGGCTGAACCCTGACTTTGTGGCTCGCCAGGCCGCGACGGTCATCGCTCAGTGCTCTCTGCATCATCCCGATCAGATCTGATCTATCAAGCTCTCGAAACTCAAACACCTGACTTCGACTGATCAGTGGAGCGACCAGAGAGAAGAATGGATTTGCCGTGGTCGCCCCTATCAAAGAAATTGTCCCGCTCTCAACGTCCGGCAGAAGAATGTCCTGCTGGCTGCGACTAAAGCGATGCAGTTCATCGATAAAGAGCACTGTCTGAGTGCCATCGGCTGCGAGTCGATCTGCTGCGGCCTGAAGAACTTCACGCACTTCACGAACACCGGCTGTCGTAGCATTGAGGCGTTCAAAGTGTCGCTGAGTCTGCCTGGCAATCAGTTCTGCGAGAGTCGTTTTTCCTGTTCCGGGAGGTCCATAAAAAATCATGGAGCCGATTCTGTCTGCATCCAGCATTCTTCGCAGCAGCTTGCCGTCACCCAGAATATGCGTTTGGCCCGAGAACTCTGCCAGTGTCGCAGGTCTCATCCGAGCCGCCAGCGGTTTTGCACTTTCACGATTGTTTTGTTCTGCCGCAGCAAAAAGATTCATAATGCAGGCCTCAGAGAACGAACGTTGACAGACCGAGCCCGGAATCGCGGCCCTTTTTTGTGCGCGGGCTCAAAAACCGTCTGAGATTAAGTCACAAAGGGGCATTGTAACGGCCTGCCTGGGATGTTCTTTCCGACAGGTATCCCTCAATCTCATGTTTTTCCGCCGCCCAGCTTTGAAATCAGTGGCAGGGCTGACTTCCTGCAGACAGAATTCCCCTGAATCAGAAAGTTCTCTCTCAGAATTTCAGGGCCAAGAGGCTATTTGGACTCGATTAATGGTGGCAATTCTACATCCAACTGGACCTGGAATGCAGATTCCCATCGACCGAGCCGTTGTTTTGATCGGTCGCAGCCCTGAGTGTGATGTTGTCCTTGATGTCAGTTCAAAGATTTCTCGAATGCACTGCGCTCTGGTTCAGGTTGACACGGCGTACTATATCCGTGATCTGGGCAGCCTGAACGGAGTCACCGTTGCCGGAGAAAGGGTTGAGAAGGACGTAAAACTAACGAATGGTACCGAAGTGCAGATCGGTGACGTGAAGTTCCTTTTCCTTGAAAACGTTCTTCCTGCGGCTCGAGCTGCGAAAGTCGCACCATCTAAAGGGAATCCGGTCTTCATTGATGAAACAATGGAGGTTCTGGACGTGGATGAAGTGGAAGTTGTGGGACCAACTGGTTCGAGTCGACCATTATCGGGTGCAACCCCTGGTCGCATGCCCACGCTTAGAACTGACGTTGACGAAGTTGAAATCATCGATGCAGAAGTTATCGAGGACGTCGAGATTTCTGAAGCCATAGAGATTGTTGAGGACGTTGAAATCATCGAGCAGGTAGAAGTTGTCGATGATGGCGACATCATTGAAGACGTCGAAATCGTTGAGGATGTCGACATTGTTGAGGATGTCGACATTGTTGAGGATGTCGAAGTCATTGATGAGTCACCTCGAAGACCCCGCCCACGGCCGAGACTTCGGTGATCAAGCAGGCGGTCTATCCTGTGGCAGGCAACCTTTGCAGGCTGCTGAATAACAGATTATGAGTGGTCGACATACTACCGGTCAGTGACAACATCGCTGCTCTTATCGCAACAAAGAGCCCAACGACGTAAGTCCAATCGACTCGCGATTCACGAAGGGCTCCCCATAGGCTTTCCCGATCGACCAACCCCAGTATCTCGCTCGATCACGGATGTCGTCAATAACGGTGGGAAAAGTCTGCGATCTGCCTGTGACCAACTGGCTCTCATAAGCCTTGACAGCCTGCATCTTCGTTTCAATTTCAGAAGAAATGTCGAGCACGAACGACGCCACCGGATGAATACGCAAATGGATGCTGAAGTAATGAAGCAGCATTGGGGACCAAAACGGGTCACCGTCCATGTCTGAACGACTTAGCTTCGCCCAGAATCTCGCATCGTCCACGAGACTACTGGCCGTCACATGATCGGGATGGACGTCCTGCCAGTAGGGAGCAAGAATGATCTGCGGTCGCACGAGTCTGATCACTTCCGCCAGTTGTCTTCGAGATTCCAGTGTTGGCTGCAAACTGCGATTGGGCAACCCAAGATTGAATCTCCAGGTCAGGCCGAGGATTTCAGTTGCTGCTGCAGTTTCCTGCTGCCGGAGGGCAAGAGAACCATGAGGCGTCGGTTCGCCGGATGTCAGATCAACAACGCCCACGCGCAGATTCTGCCGCAATGAAGAGGCAATGGTACCTCCTACGCTGATCTCCGCGTCATCGGGATGAGGCGATACAACAAGTATGTCAAGTGGCAGCATAAAATCCTCTGGGCGCAATTGGGCGGTGCAATACACTCGTTCCGAATTCGATTCGCCAATCGCGAAGTGCTGGATTCTGATTCCTGTGACGTTGATCGTCACTGTTGCGAACACCGTATTGTCCGGGGATTTTCATGATTCGTTTTCGAATGCCCATCGTTATTCTCGGATTTCTGGCCAT
>JBIIIF010000427.1:0-3831 GCA_044235005.1 Planctomycetaceae bacterium
CATGGGGATTCAGGCAAGTGCTCTGACCAGCCTGATGAATCCATCGACACTCAAACGTGTTTACGACAATGAATTCCGAGTTCCGGCTGATCAGGATTCCTTCACTCTGCCAGAACTTCTGAACGCCATCACGGCGGGTATCTGGTCGGAACTGGATGCGAAGGCGGAAGGCGAGTATAGCCCACGTAAGCCGCTGATCTCCAGCCTGCGTCGTAACCTGCAGCGAGAACACCTGGAACGTCTGATTGATCTGACGCTGCCCGGGAATGCTCAGGGAGCCGCGGGTCGAACGATCTCAACTCTGGCCAGTGAGCAACTGCGACAGATTGTGAAGAAGATTGAGGCTGCTCAGGCTGCCTCAGCCGACAAGCATGACGCATACACGACCGCACATCTGTCGCAGTGCAAGGATCGAATTACCAAGGCTCTGGATGCGGACTACATTCTGAATCCAAGTCGAGGCGGTTCAAGCGGTGGCGGCCTGCGAATCATTCTGGGTAAAGAGCAAATGGAGCAGGCTCCGTAGTGCTCGGTCAACAATGCTGTGATGTATGCAGCCCGGATCGAGCGGAGCGAGTTCCGGCTTGATACAGGTTTCTTCCGAATCGCCGGAACTCGCTGTATTTCCGGCTGAAACAAGTGGGGCTTTGACGGTGTGCCGGCGTTCGCTAAGGCTCACTTGTCACACCCTACACAGGAAATAGGGATTCGTAGGGTGTGACAAGTTCGCGCCAGCGAGCGCAGGCACACCACTCACTGAAATTGTTTCGTACCATTTTTTCGGCCCGGTCTTCTTCTGAAGGCCGGGCTTTTTTGTTGGCATTTTTTTGTTGGCATTTGACAAGGTTGACCGGCTACGAGATGCCAAACAACCGACAAATCTTAGCCCATAGCTTTGCAAACCGGCTGGGATTTAAAACCTGTTCCGTCCACGTCTTTCGCGACGAGGTAAAGTTTCCCCAGGCCAGATCAACATAAGGCCCATAAGTGTCTCGCACGGAACTCCACAGGCCGTTTTTCCGGATGTCGCCTAACGCGGAGATATAGTGTCCGAAGATATTGCGGTTCACAATTTTTCCGGCAACGAAAAGTCCGGCCAGGCTTCCCTGAGTCGCCGTCTTGATTGTTTCCACGGCCTGCATTGCCACGGCACCGGAAACTCCCAGCAGGCTGATCTTTTCCTGATCCGCCAGAGATCTCATGTCAGACCAGATTCGGCCAATTTCGGCTTCGGGAATCAGCAACGTCGGGTCAACTTCGTTCAAAGCAGCGCGAGTCTGATCGAAACTGGTTTTCAGCTCATCCAGCGAAAGTGGCGGCGTGTCAAAGTTGCTGGCTGCGCGGCCACTGGCCTTCTTGATGGCTTCAAACAAATCGTCAACGCGATGAATTGTGGAGCTGTCATCGATCAACCCCTGAGCTTGCAGCTCACCCGCCAGTTCGCTCAGATAAGTTTTCGTTCCATACGCGGCATCGCTGACGATGGCCAGAATCCACAACGGCGAAACGTGCAGCGTTGCAAGCCCCGCGATATCAATAAAGTTGCCGACGGCCTTGCGAGCAATAAAGCGGCCCGGATTTCCGCCTGTTGGATCGTCTTCTGCGTTCGCCGTCGGTGAAACGCTGGCTGGAGTCGAAGGCTGCGCGGATGTCGGGGCGGAGACGGTTCCCACATTGGCCAGAATGAAGTTCAGCGAGTTTCTAACGGCGACCTCGTAGCTTTTTGAATCCTGAAAGGCCTGAGGCACGACGAATTGAGCAATCTCCTTGGCCGTTCCTGCCGTAATCCCCACAGCGCTGCGAACCAATCGTTCAGGCAGCGAAACGCTGTACAAGAGACCGCTCAGTAACTGCTCGGCCGTGGTTCGTTCTTCCGCGGATGAAGGATTCGAAGAGTGATCTGAGGTATTCGTAGTGACGATGTCGGTCATGAATTGTTGGCTTTCGATGCTTGAACCCGCGTTCTTAATTGTTCGCTCGCTAATCCGGCGGCGAAGTATGGCAATTCCTTCGAATTGCGCCAAAGCGGCTTTGGGTAGGTGTTGCCTGCCGGGCAGGACTTCGCGGCTTGCCGCGAGTTCGGTGCATGCGAGAATTCTAAGCAGCCTCCGATCCTCACCGAAGTGCAGTCAAGGTTCGCCTTGCGGCGAAAGTCCTTTCCGGCAGAAGGACCTGCTTTGTCTCGATTCCTGGCTTCACACATCTTCCTCGCTCAAAAACGCAAGTCGAGCCCGTACAGATCACCAAACTTCAAAAAACCGCGTGAACCGCGAACTCATGTGGCTGTGGAGCCTGAATTTGGTGGGCCTCGGTTGTCTCGAATCCGGCCGGCGATAACATCCGCGCCATGACCACGAAACTCTCCCCCATGATGGAACGCTATAAGGTCGTTAAGGCTGAGCATCCGGGGGCTATTCTGCTGTTTCGCATGGGCGATTTTTATGAGCTCTTCTACGAAGATGCTCAAAACGCCTCGCGAGTTCTGGGACTCACCCTGACCAGCCGGGATAAGTCCTCGGAGAATCCCGTGCCGATGGCCGGATTCCCCTATCATCAGCTCGACGGCTACCTCCAAAAGCTGATCCAGGCCGGATTCCGCGCGGCGATCTGCGATCAGGTCGAAGATCCGAAGAAAGCCAAAGGACTGGTTCGTCGCGAAGTCACGAGAGTCGTCACGCCGGGAACTTTGACCGACGACCAGATGCTGGATCCTCGACAAAGCAATTTTCTGGCTTGCGTCGCGCCGTCGAAAAATATGATCGGGCTGGCGTGGCTGGAAGTTTCCACCGGACGCTTTCTGTTGACCGATCTGGAACCATCGCAACTGCAGGATGAGCTGGCTCGAATTCGCCCGGCCGAATGTCTCATCCCGGAAAGCGCGGCGCAGGATGGGCAGTTGCCGATGAGGCGACCGGATCCTAGTTCGCCCGTGATGACGACTCGTCCCGACTGGTGCTTTGCTCGCGAAGAAGCCAAACGCCTGCTGAACGAACATTTCGGCACGAAGACGCTGGAAGGCTTCGACGTCGAAGATACTCCTGCCGTCACCGCCGCTGGTGCTCTGCTGGAATATGTCCGGGAAACTCAGCGAACCGCTCTGCCACATATCGTCCGCATGGAAGTCTGGCGCCGCAGTCGACACATGATCATTGATGAAGCCACGCGCCGCAGTCTGGAGCTGGCTCAGACTCTGCGCGATGGTCGGCGAGATTTCACGCTGTTGGGGATTCTGGATGAAACCTGCACGCCGATGGGCTCTCGCTTGCTGGCCGAATGGTTATCCAGCCCGCTGACGGATCCCGAACAGATTACTCAGCGACAGGACGCGATCGAAGAATTCCTGCAGCAGTTGTCGCTTCGTGATGACGTGCGAGAGTTGCTCAAGCAGACCTACGACCTGCAGCGTCTGACGTCACGCATTGCAACCGGCCGTTGCAGCCCGCGAGATCTCGTGTGCCTTGCTCGAACACTGGAACAACTGCCTCGTCTGCGTGCCAAACTGGCCGAGCGTAAATCAAAGCGGCTGCAAACACTGGAACAGCGAATCGAACTGTGCCCACAGGCGCATGAAGCCATTACGATGGCCGTTGTTGACGAACCGCCGATGAATGTGACCGATGGTGGCGTCATTCGTCCGGGGTTCAATGCCGAACTGGATGAGTTCCGCGATCTGATGCGGGGCGGTCGGCAATGGATGGCTCAGTATCAGGCGAAGGAAATCGAACGCACAGGCATCTCCAGCCTGAAGATCGGCTTCAACAAGGTCTTTGGCTATTACCTGGAAGTCACGGCCGCGAACAGCTCGCGAGTGCCACCCGAGTATATTCGCAA
>JBIIIF010000203.1:0-13373 GCA_044235005.1 Planctomycetaceae bacterium
AGGCAATTCTTATCCATAATTGTAATGCCCACCCTAAGTCTTCCTGACTATTCCACTCGCCCGTTGGTTTATTGAGGGTTACCTATGGCGATTTCTGTTGAGTGCTCTGCCTGCGGTCAAACTTACCGATTGAAGGATGAGATGGCTGGCAGAAAGATTCGGTGCAAAGCTTGCCAGACCCCGATTGAAGTGCCGGTTGCGGAAGTGGAGGAGGAATGGGGTGAAACGTCGTGGCCTGCAACGGGATCTGGTCGGGGCGGCGCGAGCCGGAAAACAAAAGCCGTTCCAAAAAAGTCCGGCAATAGCAAGTCGGTGTTGATCGTGGTCGGGGCAGTAGCTGGTCTTGTGTTGCTTGTGGCGTTGGTCTGGGGACTGCTGAAGTTCCTGCCAGGCGGCAACACTCAACTTGCTGACGGCACTCCCGCACCCGCTGGATCCAGCTGGGTCAAATTCACGCTGCCCGATGGATCGGCCAGCGCGATGTTTCCTGGAGAGGTAAAGTCGAATGCTCTTCCCAATGGCGCGGTGAGTCACATGGCCAGTGTTAACGGCAACGGATTCGCATTGAGTGACAAAAGTCCGATGGAAGTAGCAGAAGACTACCTGGAACGAAATGCTGAAGCGACGAGCGTACCAACCTCATCCTTGAACCCGGCGACACTGGCGTTGGAAACGATAAACGGAAACCGCTGTTTGCGGAAGACGGTTATGAGTAACGGGGATCTGAGTCAAGTGATGGTCACTTTCGTACATAACCGGCGGATGTATTTGGCAGTCATCACCAAGGGGACGCAGAGTCCTTTGAGCCCCTCTGATGTCGACGAGTTTCTGAAATCAGTGACATTCCATTGAGTCGTAAGTCTGTCGCAGGTAGTGAATTGCTGATCGGAGCATACAACGATGGCCATTGAAGTGAGCTGCCGTAAGTGCGGTAAAGCGTATCGCCTTCGCGAGGAGCGAGCGGGGACGAAAATTCGCTGTAAGGATTGTCAGGCGACGATTGCGGTTCCGGCACTGGACAATGAAGCGGATGCTGATGAGTTTGGCGGTGACGCTTCATGGGAGCAGGAGGAACCTCATTCATTGCCCGGCCGGTCTCGTTCGAACCCCGCCAAAGTCGCATCAGCAGCGGCCGCTTTCACAGCCAGAAAGCTCTTCGGCGTGTTGGCGTTGCTACTGGTTGGATTGATGTGTCTGGGGCTTGTTATGCAGTTGATGAATGGCAAATTCGGCAGTCTTGGCGGGTTTGTCGTCGTTGGGGCCGTTGGTGGTGTGGGATTGAAATGGCACCGGAGCTAACAAAGCTCTGCCAGCCTTCGCTGAGAAGCATTTGCTTGGTTCGATCTCCACTGTAGTGCGTCTGCCCTGATGGGTGACTGGTCTGTTGCCGCGAGAAGTTTGGCACCTGAGTCGCCGATACAGCCTGAATTGTTATCCTGAGTGTTGTTGAAACCTTCGTTTCGAAGACAACATCGATTCTTCACCGATGCACCTCTGCATTTCAGGCTAACATCAGTTTCGGAAGAACATCACGATGCCAAAGATTCTGCACGGCGTATTGCCGATCGTTCATACTCCGTTTACCGCTGATGACCGAATTGATCGTGCGACGTTGAAGCGAGAGATTGACTGGGCGTTCGAGTTGGGAGCTGACGGGCTCGGGACTGGAATGGTGTCCGAAATCCTACGGCTGACTTACGAGGAACGGATCGAGCTGACTCAGTTGATTGCGGAATACAGCGCTGGGCGAGGAGCCGTTTTTGCGGCCGTCGGAGCGGAAAGCGGGAAGCAGGCTCTCGCGTATTCGGTTGCAGCAGAACAGGCCGGATGCGACGCCGTGATGGCTGTGCCACCTCAGACGACTCGACTGAGTGCGAACGGGATGCTGGACTACTTCCGGCAGATTGCTGACGGAATCTCCCTCCCTGTCATTGTGCAGGATGCATCGGGTTATGTGGGGCAGCCGATTCCGATTTCGGTCTGTGTTTCTCTGCTGGAAACGTACGGCAGCGACAAGATTGTTTTCAAGCCGGAGGCATCGCCGATTGGTCCCAATCTGTCTGCGTTACGAGATGCGACGGGCGGTCGAGCTCGTATCTTTGAGGGTTCCGGCGGGATCCTGTTGATCGACAGTTATCGTCGAGGTATCTCTGGAACGATGCCGGGAATGGATCTGCTGGATGGCATTATTCAGCTCTGGAAAGCTCTGCAACACGGCGACGATGCGGCTGCGTATCGAGTTTACTTCCCGATCTGTGGCATTGTTGCTTTGCAGCTTCAGGCAGGCCTGGATGGATTCCTTGCAGTCGAGAAATATCTGATGGCGAAGCGCGGCGTGTTTCCTTCGGTCCAACGCCGTCAGCCATACTCATGGGAGCTGGATGGTGAAACGGCGGCCGAGGTTGATCGTCTTTTCGTTCTCATGCAGGGAGAGATCTCGAAGTCGTCGGTGAAGTGATTATTTCGTTTCTACATCTGATGCGGGAAGAAACCTTATCTCGTTATTTCACGTTGCCGCGGCGGTGATGATCATCTCGACGAGACAATTCTTGCCGAGCCCAACCTGCACACACGCTCGAATCGGCGCGTGACCTCGAGGAACCCAGGCGTCCCAGAGTTCGTTCAGCGTGGGGCCGTGCTCAAGGTCTGCGAGATAGATCAGGATCTGCAGCAGTCGCTCACGTGAGCTTCCAATTTGGGTCAGCGTGTCGTCGATTTGTGACAACACCTGAGCGACCTGGCCGCGAGCGTCGACGGACATGTCATTGGCCACCTCGACCCATTGGGCGACGCCGTTGTGAATAACAATGTCTGACCATCGTGGTGAATCACCGATACGTTGAATGCTGGACATAGTTGGCTCAGTTAATGAATCACCAGTGCTCAACAGGACCGTTGGGCACTTTGATTAATGCGGTGGGAATTTCGCATTGGCGTTCGCCGTGGCGTTTCCGAATCTGTTCGACGATTTGATCGAATTCCGCGAACGATTCAAAGCGTCGCAGACGATTTTCAAGATCTTCGGGAATGCCCAGTCGAGCACCGTACCATGCGGCAAATTTGCGGAACATCAGGCAGGCGAAATCATCGTGCTGCTGAGCCATCAGCGTAAAATGAGTCACCAGGAAATCAATTTGTTCATCGCGTGAAGGTTCAAAAGGAATCGTGTCGCCGTTGAGATGGCTCTGAATGCGGCGAAAGATCCAGGGATCCAGCATCGCTCCTCGCCCAATCGCCACGGCCGCGCATCCGGTTTCCTTCATCATCGAAATAGCATCGGCCGGAGTTCGCACGTCTCCGTTGGCGATAATCGGCATGGAGCGGACGGCACCGACGGTGTCTCGAATGGCATCGCGATTGACCGTGC
This sequence comes from Planctomycetaceae bacterium, assembly GCA_044235005.1. Lineage (GTDB taxonomy): Bacteria > Planctomycetota > Planctomycetia > Planctomycetales > Planctomycetaceae > SXXK01. Next base: position 3,368 of record JBIIIF010000203.1, read on the forward strand.
CGTGAAACCCCTGGCTGCGAGTACGTCCATGAATTGTGACCGCAGCGACGCCGATGTTTTCGAAAGCCGCGGCCAGCTCAGGAGCGGTGATCGCAGACGAGTCCCATCCGAGTCGCATCTTCACAGTGACCGGCAGATCAACCGCTTCGAGCACTCGGCTGACCATCGTCACCGCGCCGTCGACGTTGCACATCAGGCGAGCACCACCGCCGGAGCTGTTTACTTTGGCCATGGGGCAGCCCATATTAATATCGATGGCTTCGTAGCCACGGTCCTTTAACCAGCGAGCCGCCTTGACCAGATGAATTGTTTCGCCACCAAAGATCTGCACCGATAAGGGACGATCTTCCGGGCACGTCTGGACAAGGTCCATCGACTTCGGTCGTTCGGACCACAACATGGATGCCAGGACGAGGTCCGTTGTTGCCAGGCCAAGACCACCCGTGCGGCGCAGGACTAATCGAAAGGCCAGTTGCGTGTAGCCAGCCAGAGGAGCGAGAAAGAACCGCGTAGAAAGAACTCGTCCGCCGATCGTGATGGGCGTTGCTGCAAACTGTTCGACAGTCATCTCGCTGCATGACGTATGTGAGGAGATTGAAAGAGGCTGGTTCATGGGCTGCTCTTCCAGCCGAGATTGATCAGAGCCTGTCGCGTTTCCATGACGGGCAGTCCGATGACATTCGTCAGGCTGCCGCGCAGTTGAGTCACGAACGCGGCGGCAAGACCCTGGATAGCATATCCGCCGGCTTTGCCGAGAGACTCGCGCGTGGAGATGTACCACTCAATGAGTTCATTGTTGATTTCACAGAACGTGACTTCGGACTTCACGATGCAACTGCTGGTTTGGCCCATTTGAGAAATCAGAACTCCGGTCCAGACTTCGTGAGTTTGATTGGACAATCGATTGCGGAGCCACTCTCGAACATCATCCTGCCATCGATCGGGTTCGGGTTGGCCGAGGACCAGGCGTTTTCCTTGATTTAGCTCAGCGACAACAATCGTGTCGGCCACGACGACGAGCGGGGCTGAAGAATCGACGGAGGCGAATACTTCGTTCGATGTATCAGCCGCGATTTGCTGACAAACGTCGCTGTGTTTCAACTGGACAATATCCAGCAGGCGATGTTCGATTTCCGTTTCCTGATGCAGACCGAGAAAGCCGGGTTCTTCGGAAGTAACGGGCGGTTTGATGACAAGTTGGTCATGGCCCACGATGGACCCCAGCAGTTCTTTTCGTCGTGGAGAACGCGAACCGAGAATCACTCGTGGTGAATCTGGAATGGTATTGTCGTGAGAAACTGCGGTCATCATGGAAAAGTCTGCAAACGATCGTGTGGGCGATATTGTATCTCGGTGCGCAGTGTAACATAGCGATGGGATCCCAAGCGACCTGCGGGATTCGAATCATCCGGAGGAACCATGACCGAAGAACTCACTGCCTTTCACGAAGCCGGGCATGCTTACGCCGCGATTTATGTCGGCGCGCGAGTCCAGTCGGTAACGATTGATCCGGACAATGATGACGGGCCGAATCGATTTGGCGATACGGTTGTGCTCTGGAGTCGTCGTCGATTCTCACAGAAGGACATGGCGGAGAAGGGCGCCTGGGTGGCTCTGGCGGGGCCAGTGGCCGAAATGGTTTATACTCAGAAGCCGTTTCACCCTGCGACTGTCGCCGAGTGGAGTCAGGACTGGGAAACCGCATTTGAGTCGCTCGAACATGTACGCAACGTTCAGCATCGGCTGGCCCAGTTGGAGCGTTACACGATCGAATTGTACCAGGCGTTTCGGGATGACAATCACTGGGCGGCGATCGGAGCCATCGCGGACAGCCTTCTGGCCCATGAAACGCTGGACGAGGAAATGCTGCAGGAGATTGTGGAGCCGTGGATCGGGGAGGTGTGAGATTTTGTTTATGTTTACCGCCGAGCCAGAGGCGACGGTTGTGCAGTGGACCTTCGCCTTCGGCTCAGCGGTAAACGACGAAATCAAGAGCTCGCCCTGCTCTTTGTGCCTTTTCGAGACGTCGGTTGTACCTCGAATTCGGTCGCTGTAAATTGCTGCGTCGACTGTGAGAGTCGGCGAACCACCGGTCAATTCCACGTAAGTTTCAATAAAGGTTTTATCGACGATGTCAGACACAACGAACGGCAAACTCAATCGCAAGCTCCGAATGGCGCTGGTCGGCGGCGGGCAGGGATCATTTATCGGTCGAGTTCACGCGACGGCGGCCGTTCTGGACAATCGAGCGGCTCTCGTCGCGGGTGCTTTGTCTTCGGATGCCGCTCGAGCCAAAGCCAGTGCGGCGGCTTATGACATTGCAGAATCACGAGCGTACGGTTCGGTCGCGGAAATGATCGAAAAGGAAAAAGCACTGCCTGCTGATCAGCGAATCGACTTTGTCAGCGTGGCGACACCAAACCACACTCACTTCCAGATTGCGAAGGCGGCCGCAGAGGCGGGCTTCAACGTGATTTGCGACAAGCCGATGACATTCGATTTTGCTCAGGCCGAAGAGCTGGTGAATGTTGTCGATAAGAGCGGCGTGGTTTTTGCCGTGAGTCACAACTACACCGGCTACCCGCTGGTCCGACAGGCTCGCGAAATGATTCTGAGCGGCGAGCTGGGTGAGATTAACGCGATTCGTTCCAACTACATTCAGGGCTGGTTGAGAACTCGTCTGGAAACTTCAGACCAGAAGCAGGCAGCGTGGCGAACAGACCCTACGAAGTCTGGTGCGGCTGGTTGCTTCGGTGACATTGGAACTCATGCGTATAACCTTGGCCGCTACATGACCGGCCTGATTCCAGCAAAGATCTCCTGCAACCTGTCGATCTTCGCCGAAGGTCGAGCACTGGATGATTACGGTCACGCTGTCATTCGCTACGAGAATGGTGCGGTTGGTACGGTCACCGCCAGCCAGATTTCACACGGTCGTGAGAACGATTTGTTTATCGAAGTGGACGGAACCAAGGGCGCGTTGTCGTGGCGTCAGGAAGAGCCGAACGTGATGATCGTCCGCCGCAACGGTTCGCCGCATCAGATGTATACTCGTGATCCAAATGCTCCGTTTATGAACAGCATGGGCAAGGCGGCGTGCCGATTGCCGTCGGGCCATCCGGAAGCCTTCTTCGAAGCTTTTGCGAATGTCTATCGCTTTGCTTATGACTCCATGGTTGCTCGAGCAACCGGCGAGAAATTCGAAAAGAAGGATACGATTTATCCAAACGTCCATGACGGGGCTGAAGGGATGTATTTCATTCAGCAGTGCGTCGCGAGCAGCAAGCAGGACGGTGCGTGGGTGCCGATGAAGTATGCGGGGGCTCGCAAGTAATCGAGCTCTTTCGAGCAATTCTCTGTTCTTCATACAGGAAGATTTCGGGTGTCCCGGGGTCTTCCTGTTTTTGTACGCAGGCCCTTCGAAGGATCCTGTCAGAGTTGAAGCCACGGACCGTTCATGTTCTCCGAGTTCTGATGTTTGCCAGCATCTTGTTGTGCATTCACTGGCAGCATCGTGAGTATCTCCAGCGGCAAGTGCGAGTTGAGAACTGGTCGGACGTGCTTCCGGCTATTCAGGAAGTGTTGCCCGAGACGGACAAGGTTGTCGATAGTTCAACCACAGAGGTGGACGTCGAGGCGGCTGCTGAAGTTAGAGATGCCAACGGTCAGGTGATTGCTCGAGTTCTGCGAACGTCGCCCGCCGCAAATCATCTTTTGGGCTTCTCCGGACCGACGGATGTACTGCTGGTCATGAATCCGGATTCAGAATTGATAGCGGCGAAGATCGTATCCAGCCGGGATACTCGGGATCATGTTCAGAAAGTGCTCGACGATGAACGGTTTCTGCAATCACTGGTCGGTCGATCCCAGCAGGAGTTGCTCAACCTGCAGGATGTTGACGCGGTGTCCGGGGCAACGCTGACCAGTTACGCAATTCTGGAATCGATACGGTATCGAGTTTCAAAGCTGAGTACTAACGGTGCTGGTCCATTACGGCTGACGTCGTTGAAGTTCCCCGAGCCGCCTCGGCTGGAAGATGTCCGGTTGCTGTACCAGAATGCGGCGAAAGTTGAGCCGGATGCAAACAGCACAGTGGTCTGGAAGGTTCTTGACCCTGATGGGGCCGAAATGGGAAAACTGCTACGTGCGTCGCCTGCGGCCGACAACAATGTTGGGTATCAGGGACCGACCGATGTGCTGATCGCTGTGGATGATCAAGTGGCTGTCACGAGCATTGCAGTCGGTGTCAGTTACGACAATGAACCTTATGTCGGCTATGTCAGGGAGGATGAGTACTTCCGAGATCTGTTCAACGGGCGAGATCAATCGTCGTTGGCCACGATTGACGGAAACACGGTCGAAGGAGTTTCGGGCGCGACGATGACCAGCCAGTCTGTAGCTCGTTCACTGCAGCTTACTGCTCAGGCCTTCGTGGATGAACAGAAAGCACGGGAAGCCGAAGCGCAGAAAGAACGGTCGACTTCTGCGGAATCATCAAATGGAGTATTGATCGGTCGAGATGTGATTTCGCTGCGAGTTGTGTCCACGATCGTGATCACACTCTGCGGGGTCGTTCTGGGGCTGACTCACTTGCGAGGGCGACGATGGTTGCGGATCAGTTATCAGGTCGTAGTGATCTGCTGGCTGGGGCTGATGAACGGTGATATGGTTTCGCAGGCTTTGCTGCTTGGATGGGCTCAAAGTGGTATCCCGTGGCAAAACGCGTTAGGTCTTAGCTTGCTGACGGTCGCTGCTTTCCTGGTGCCGATCTCGACAGGTCGCAATGTTTATTGTGCCCAGATATGTCCTCACGGAGCCGTCCAGCAACTGGTGCGTCGACGCCTGCCGTGGCAAGCGAGGTTGTCGCCGAGAATTCTTGCGGGGCTGCGTTACTTTCAGTTGTTATTGATCGTCTGGGTCATGGCAATAGGGCTGCTGCATTTGCCGTTCAGTCCCGTGGACATTGAACCGTTTGATGCGTGGTTGTGGAGCATTGCTGGCGCTGCAACGATTGTGGTGGCCGTGGCCGGGCTGGTCGCGTCATTGTTTGTTCCGATGGCCTATTGCCGTTTCGGCTGTCCGACGGGTGCTGTGCTGGACTACATTGGAGGCGGCGGCAAGAGTTGGAATCATCGAGATACTTTTGTGCTGGTGCTCGTTTTCGCCGCGATTCTTGTGAGCGTGGTGTGTTGATCGTTGATTCTTGAAATAAAAAAGAGCCCGCGAGAATCCAAAGGTTCCTCGTGGGCTCCGGTTCAAGGTCAGCTAGAAGCTACTTGGCACAACAATCACTCGTTGGGCAGCATTGGCCGGTCGCACAGCATGATGCTGAACATGCGCAGTCGCCGCCAGTGTCACAGGCACAACCGGCTTCTTCACAGACACAGTTTTCGCAAGTGCAAACTTTGCAGCAACTGCACGGTGACGCATTCGGCTGAGCTGTTGGCCGAGCGGCAGAAATCGCAAATGGCGACGCCAGTAACAGCGCGATCGCGAACAGTGAAAACTTTTTCATCGGAGTACTCCAGAAAGAATTCAGAAACAGAATTGAGTCAAAAGGATCTCAAGAGTGTTCTGATCTGGCTAATTCCTCCACACACACAGCATGGCCTGCTGGCGGTTGTGTTTGCCTGGCGGGAACTCACGTGAGTTCTTTCCTGCCGTGATCTGAAGCGATGCAAACGCTTCAGAAGACTCACTTTGTATCGCAGCAAGAAGGCTGCCGTGTTGCGATTTGGCAGCCGCGCGGGGAACCGCAGTGATCACGGGTTCCGGAGCAGTCGCCTGGATGCAGCATTCGCAGGACGGAAGTTTGAAGGAGTTCGCAGGTGATTTTTCGGGACTGCGGCTCTTTGCGTCGCAACAGGAGTTGCCAGCTCCGGAGTCTTTCTGGGATTTACCCTGACAGCAGGACGATGTTGTCTCGCTCTTTTTGCAGCAGCTCGCCTCAGAAGCAGCGGCTCGCTGACAGCAGCACGGCAGATTCGAACAAACAGGCGACAGGACAACAGCGATTGCAATCAGCAATCGCTGGAGGGCACCTCTTTGTGTAATCACCTTCTGTGACACGACGTTCTCTGCGGCTGTTGGGGTTTTCTGCGGGAATCAGGCAGTTCTAGCGCAACCCAGTTCTGTGATCTCATTCGATCGTACGTCTGATTCGATGAATTCGTCAAGCCATTGTTTCGAAATCGTGAGCCGATTCAGGCACATCAATTGTGCTAAGGAACAGTCTCAAAATAAGTTCCGTCTATCCCAACCCGCAGCATCAGTTTTGAAGTTGCGCTGTTCCAGACTCTGGGAGTTCAACGGATTGGAAACACAGGGAATTATCATAACCCGACGCGTCAGCGAGGGATTTACGGAGACACTGGTAGAACGCTCCAGCTCGATCCCTCACTTACGTTTCGGGTTGGAATTTCAATACCTGGAAACATCGAGAAGTTATTCCGGGACTGTTCCTAAGAGGCGGATCGCACGGTGTGGATTATGGGACTTCCTGAGCTGGCTTCGGGTTGATCTCCATTTTACGGCGGAGTCGTTGCAGGCCTGTGACGATGATTTGATCGGCCATCGTGACGCCAGTCCGGATGACTCGACGTTGCCCCACCAAAGGGCCCAATTCGACGGATCGAGCCTCAGCAATTGATTTGTCACCGTCTTTGCCTACGACGTAGACGAATGGTCGTCCCTGATCGGAGGCCATGGCTTCCTCGGGGATCAGCAGAGCAGCTTCAGCTTTTCCGATCGGAAACTTCAGCCGTACGAATAGTCCGGGAGTCAACAACCCATCTGTATTCAGAATGGTCGCCCGTGCTCGAAGAGTCCCCGTGGCCGGGTCGATCTGGTTGTCGAGGAAATCGACCTTCCCTTCGATTGCGAACTCATCTGAGTCCGCAAGCGAGATACGGACGATGACAGGTTCCTTCATCGCATTGACGATGGTGCCAGTCTTTTCAAGCCGTCGCAAACGAAGGACGGTACGTTCGTCGATATCAAAATAGACATGAACCTGATCTAAAGGCACAATCGTGGCCAGAGCTGTCTGATCGGTGGTGACGATGTTGCCGACATCCACCATGCTGCGTCCTATCTGCCCCGAGAGTGGAGCGGAGATGGTCGCAAACTGAACATTCAGGTGAGCAACGTTAAGGGCTGCCTGAGCCTCTTTGAGAGCCGCGTTGGCTTCATCGAGATCATACTGAGCCGTCTCAAGTTCATTCTCGGAAAGAGCTTTCTTCGCTGTCAATTCTTCAGCTCGACGAAGCTGGCTGGTGAGTTTCCTGATGCGAGCTTCAATCTGCAGAACGGCGGCAGCAGCTCGTTCCTCTTCAGCCACGAACTGACGATCATCGATCTTAAAGAGCACATCACCCTTCGAGACGATTGCACCATCTTCGAATTTCACCTCGTCCAGATATCCGCTGACGCGAGCTCGCAGTTCAACGACTTCAGTGGCTGCGGTGCGTCCAGTGAATTCTTCAAACTCCGTAACCTCTTCCGTCACCGGAGACACAAACATGACCGACATCGGTGGAGGAGGTTCAGGCTTTTTCTCCGTGCGATTACAGCCAGCAGAGCAGACTAAGGCGGACCCCATCAGCAACGCGGGAATTGAGAAAAGACGGGACATATCAAGACCACAGTCTGGGGGAGAGGAATTCGCGGAGGGAAGGCTCGGATGGCATGGCAACGTTTGGGATGAAGATTTGCGAGGGCTCATCCACAAGTGGGCCGCGTCATTCGATAGATGCAGGACACTCAGGGTACGCTGAGTTTCGTCGGGATTCAACAGGCCGCAGAGTTGTTCCCGGTGAAAGTCGTGTTCAACGACTACTCGTTCTACAATAAACGTTGTTAATTCCATATCGGCGGAGAGTCATGATGAGATCATCACGCAGGCAGTTTACTCAGGCAACGCTGGGCGCGACGGCAATGACATTTTTTAACAATCCGCTGACCAGCCATGCCCAAGCTGCGGTGAAGGCTCCACCGAAGATTAAGATTGGTCAGATTGGCGTGGCTCATGCTCATGCGAATAAGCTCGCGGTTTATCGCAATTCGCCGGACTATGAAGTTGTGGGAATCTGTGAGCCCGATGAGCAGTTGCGGAAACGGGCCTCAACGCAGGATCCGTACAAAGATCTGCCGTGGATGACTCAGGAGGAACTTCTGAACGTTCCGGGTCTGCAGGCTGTGCTTGTCGAAACAGAAGTCCGCAGACTGCTGGATGTGGCAGAAGTTTGTGTCTCGGCTGGTAAGCACGTGCATGTTGATAAACCTGCCGGAGAGTCTCTCTCTCAGTTTGCAAAGATTCTGGACTCCGCCGCAAAGCAGAAGCTTCTGCTGCAGATGGGGTACATGTATCGCTATAACCCCGGAGTTGTTCTGTTGCGAGAGTTCCTGAAGAACGGCTGGCTGGGGGAGATCTTTGAAGTTCACACCGTGATGAGCAAAGTTGTTGATCCCGCAAGCCGCCGCGAACTGGCTGAGTACCCCGGCGGGATCATGTTTGAACTGGGATGTCACATCATTGATCTGGTCGGCGGGGTACTTGGAATGCCCGCGCAAGTCCACGCGTTTCCAAGACGAACATTAGGACATGACGACAAGCTGATGGACAATATGCTGGCTGTGTTCGAATATGAACAGGTAACAGCGACAGTTCGGTCCAGCGCTGTGGAGATCGATGGGGGCAGTCGGCGACACTTCGTTGTGTGTGGAACGGAAGGGACGTTTCATATCCAGCCGCTGGATAATCCGTCCGCTCGAATCACGCTTTCAAGGGATCGCGAAGGCTACAGAAAAGGGATGCAGGATGTGACATTTCCGAAGTATGTTCGTTACGTTGATGATGCCGCCGATATGGCAAAAATTATTCGCGGCGAGAAGCCCAGCGACTTCAGCCCGGATCACGATCTTGCGGTGCAGGAGTGCGTATTGCGGGCCAGCGGGTTGAAGGTCGACCGGTAGCCATGGGGCACTATTGCGACCGAGTCATAGATCGTCCTGATTCACCAGCATCGCGATCCACAAACGAGCGTTTTTAGCGATCATGCCCAGGAACACTACTTCAACCCTCTGCGAATCAACAACGCTTCTACGGTCGGTTCACTGCCGCGGAAGGCTTTGTAGGATTCCATTGGTTCACGGCTGCCGCCTCGGCTGAGGATTTCTTTGCGGAAGAGATCCCCGTTCTCGCGAGTACATCCGCCCAGAGACATCATGCGAGCAAACGCATCGGCCGCCAGAACTTCGCTCCACAGGTACGCGTAGTAGCTCGACGAATAACCACCCGACCAGATGTGAGCAAAGTAAGCTGTCCGGTAACGTGGCGGAACAGGAGTGTAATCGATGCCAAGCTTCTTCAGGGAATCGGCTTCGAAGGTTTCTGCATCGGTTGGAATCTCTTCGCTGGTCAACGAGTGCCATTCCAGATCCAGCAAGGCCGCAGAGAGATACTCCAACGTGTCGAATCCCTGATTAAACTTGCTGGCCTTGATGACCTTGTCCAGCAGTTCCTTTGGAATCTGTTCGCCGGTTTTATAGTGCTTCGCGTAGTTCGCAAGAATGGCTGGCTGGATGGCCCAGTCTTCTTCGAAGGTCGACGGGAACTCTACAAAGTCGCGAGGTGTCGCAGTGCCCGAAACAGATGGGTACGTCACGTCTGAAAACATGCCGTGCAATGCATGTCCCATCTCATGGAATAGTGTCGTAACATTATCGAAACTGATCAACGCTGGTTCGCCGTCGGCCGGACGAGGAATGTTCAAAACGTTGACGATCACCGGCTTTTCGTTCAGCAGAGCCGACTGATCCACAAAGGAACTCATCCACGCACCACCGCGTTTGGTGTCGCGTTTGAAGAAATCTCCGTAGAACAGCCCGATCTGAGAACCATCGCTGTCGAGCACATCAAACACACGCACGTCCGGATGATAGACCGGCAGGTCTTTGCGTTCGCGGAACGAAATCCCGTACAGCTTATTCATCGTGAAGAACACTC
>JBIIIF010000204.1:0-13356 GCA_044235005.1 Planctomycetaceae bacterium
CCCGACTTGGATTCGCCAGTCTTGGATTCGCCAGTCTTGGATTCGCCAGTCTTGGATTCGCCAGTCTTGGATTCGCCAGTCTTGGATTCGCCAGTCTTGGATTCGCCCGACTTGGATTCACCCGACTTGGATTCACCCGACTTGGATTCCCCCGACTTGGATTCCCCCGACTTGGATTCCCCCGACTTGAATTCGCCCGTCTTGGATTCGCCCGTCTTGGATTCGCCCGACTTGGATTCCCCCGACTTGGATTCGCCCGACTTGGATTCCCCCGACTTGGATTCGCCAGTCTTGGATTCGCCCGACTTGGATTCGCCCGACTTGGATTCGCCCGACTTGGATTCGCCCGTCTTGGATTCACCCTGTTCTTTTTCGGGCTCGTTCATTGACGGATTGTCTTCTGCGGCCTGAGAAGGATCAGACTTCTCAGGCGTCGAAGAGGTCTGCCCGGATTCATCAGCAGGCGGCTTCGAGTTAGGCTCCGACTTCCCGTCTTTTGGCAGCATTTCTGTCTCAGAGGTCGCCGCCGACTCCGGCGCCACTCCAGACTTCGACTGTGATTTTTCTTGCGGTCCTTTAGACTCGGGTCCAGCCTCCTCGGATGGCGTTTTCGAGTCTGCCGGATTTCTCTGCGGCTCTGTCTTCTCTGACGTACTCTCTTCGGCTTCATTTTCAGAGCCCTGGTCCGGAGTTTTGCCGGGACGGGATTCCGCAGTCTCATTAGCGGACTCGCCGGGATTCTCCTGCCGCTTGCGATTCATTTCCTCAATCAAGCGCTGCAGAGCCACATCGTCATCGGCCCGGCGACGATTGGGCTGAGAAGATTGAGATGGCGAGGTGGTCTTGCCCGTCTGAGACTCACCATTTGGGCTTTGTTTTGTGGTGCTTCTTTCGCCTGGATTCTTCGCAGTACCACTTTTCTGCTCAGCGGTATTGCCGGAACCCAGTGGATTTGCGTTTGGTTGTTCTTTCTTTGGTGCAGCGGGGTCAGTTTCTGGCTCTGCCGGAACCTCTTCAGGCGTCGTACCCTCAGTTGGCGGCACATCTGCCAGTTGCATTTCATCTGGGTTCGCTCCTCCATCCGTCTCAGGAGCCTCCGGCGTCTGGCGATCCTTCAACTGTTGTTGAAGTTCCAGATCCTGTGCCAGTTGCTTCTGGACTTCTTCGTCTGTGACCAGCGCGGTGATTTGCAGATTCAGATCGCCGGAGCGTCCCTGATTTCCCAATGGTGGCCGGTTATCTCGCGCCTGGACATGATAGGTTACGACGTCTCCGGGAGTCAGTTTCAAAGTCGACAGCCGAAACTCCCAGGTGTCAGTCCATTTCTTCGGCAGCGCAATCCCGGACGTATCCAGCAGCACTTCCGACGGCTGCACCGGCTTGCCATTAATCGAATAATTCAGCGTCACTGAACGCAGCAGGAAGTCAGGATCTTCCGCCTCAACCAATAGCGGCACGACTGCATTCGCCGCGACCTGAAGATCTCGATTCGGATCCAGAAGCTTCACAATCGGAGGCTGGTCGCGACGGATCTCAATAGGATAAACGACCGGCTCAGGATCGGAGTTTCCTTCATTATCGGTCACTGCGATTCTGTAAAACTTCGGCACCGACTGATCCGCACGGACGTCGAATTTTAGTTCCCCCGTCAACGCGGTCTCTTTGATCGTCATCGCAACTTCTTCACCGTGAACGGTGAACGCGGCATCGTCAGACAGTTGCAGGATTGCAGTCTTTACCGGCACGCTGCTTTGAGCATTAATCGTGACGACACTGCCTTCCCACGCATCAATCGCTCCCGACGTGTCCACTCGATCCGGCAACTGCATATACGTCGGATACACATATCGGACTTCAATCACTTGCGAAGTCGGTGGCTGATCGACGGAGATCAAATACTCTTCCGACGATGCATCTCCGGCCACTATGCGATACCGAATATCCTGGCGTACTCCGCGATCGCCGTCGCCGATCATCAGAACCTGAAAGCGATTTTCTTCTTCGGTGGCTCGCATCTGCAGCGGCTCATCGACGTATCGCTTGTCGGCTGTGGTGTAGAGCACTCGTACATCGTCAGGGATCACTCCCGCGATGTCGGCAAGAATTTCAACGCGAGTTCCCGCCGGGACTTTCTTGTTTCCGGGCAGTACTGTTTCAACGACAGTGCGAGTCGCCACATTGGCAGCAGCCAGAGTCAGCGGACGTACGAGGCTGATCGCCTTGGGACTGAAGACCGCATAGAGACAGGTCAACAGTGTGATCACAAATAACGCAGTGCCGAGGCGAAGCAACATTCGACGATCGATAGCTTCATCAACATGAACTTCGGCCAGTTTGACGGCCGCTCGCTTCTCCAGTGACTTCTGAATCGGAGTATCATTCCTGCGACCACCGGACTGCAGGTCGATCAACGCCAGCAAACTGCCTTCAAGCCCCTGAGATGATCGATCCAGCATTCGCGCGGCGTACAGTGGATGGATGCGTCGAAACCATGGCATCGCGACGTATCGAATCAAAATGGCAGAACACAGCAGGACAACGACAATCAACATCCCCGCGCGAGTCCACGCACCGAAGCCGCCGTCGATGACCCAATGATCCAGAATCGTAAAGGCGAACACGTATCCAATCAGCAACAGGCCGGCGAGCACCGAAGCGGTCAGAAGGTCGGTCGCTTTGATGCGACTGCGAGCCTGCTCGAGCTGATACTGGATGAATTCATCCGGCTCCGCGTAACCCTGCTGAGACTTCTCGGAAACTGTTGCCACGTGAAAAATCCTGAACTGAGAGTGCCGGCGTCGCAAGGTCGAACAGTTACACGATCGAACTGACGCTCAAGCAGTTTTCAGAGGTTCCGTAATCCCGTAAGTTTATCGGCCAAGAACCGTCCGCGGCAGTCAAAATACACGGAAGAAGCGGATTGCAGCGACTTTGCTTCTCCGCTTCGAGCTACAGTCCTGGCACCACTTGCTGTCGTTGGATTCGGGATTTGTGACTCGGCATCGGCAAAACCCTGCATTCCGAGGTCAGATCCCCCCGAAAGTCTGTTTTGTCTGTCTAATTTGCTGCTGATTGCTCCATGACGGTTCCTGTCCCGACTCCTGAACGTTCTCCCTGATCGGCGTCCGATGGATTTTCTCGACACCTTTGCCGTGTTCGGCCTGAATCACGTCCGAGCCTGGTCCGCGGCCAGAAAACTAACGTGCGGGATTGAGCAGTCCGTGCGAATGTCACCAGGGATTCTGGAAACTCGCCGCTGTCTGATCTCCTTTTCTCTTGCGGAAGCCGGCCACGAGGCTGCTGCTGATGTGCAGCAGATTTGCCGAGCGATGAATGCTCCCGACACTTTCTTGAAAAGTATCGCTCGCTTCATCAATGCGGCAGCGTTTGTCCATTTTGGGTTTGAGTATTCCGGAACCGCACGCATCGGCAAGTGTTATCTCGAACTTCCTCCACCCGATCCATCGCAACCTCGGCAAGCCGGACGACTGCAGTTTCTGGGTTTCAAATGGTCTCTCCAGAATTCATCGATCGCTGTCGTCTCGCGTTACAAATCTTCGCTGGTTCAGGACTGGTCCGAGATTAAGTCAGTACTGCTTGCGGCTACAGATCACAAGCTGCGACCGATCCTTGATTCACTGCTGCAACAGCTTCAGCCGTCTTCGCAGCAAGCCGCGAAGATCTGTCCTTTGCTGGAGATCACTGAAGAGGGCAGTGACCGTCGTTCGTGGGATCTCAATGTCTACGACGGACAGTGGAGACTCGGACAAATCCAGTCGAGTTTGTTGGCCGCTGTCGAAACGCTCCAGATTCCTCAGCAGGACTTCTTTCCCTGGATCCTGCCGATTTCAACAAGTGCACTGGGACACATCGCGACCGGCATTGGAAGAAACGGTGAGTGGTTCCTGACTGTCTACTACGGAGCACGGGGCGTTGAGGCGTTGTGATAAGCGAACACAAATTCATCAGGGAAACGATGGCGATCTGGCAATTCTGTCGTGCATTGTGCGTTATCGTTTAACGTCGAGCCGAAGGCGGAAGCGAAATCCGGCAACGACGCCTGCGGCTTGCCGTTAAACGATTAGATCAACAGCCCATGAACGCCAAACCGCAAGCGATACTCACCGTGCGATCACACAAGGATTTCTCGAATCACATGACCATGCACATCGGTCAGTCTTCGATCAAGACCATTATGTGTAAACGTCAACTTCGTATGATCCAATCCCAGCAGATGCAGGATGGTCGCATTGAGGTCATGAACAGACAGGACATTCTCCACGGCTTTGAAGCCAAGCTCGTCCGTCACACCATGACTCACGCCGCGTTTGACGCCAGCTCCCGTGAGAACCGCTGTGAAGCCGTTCGGGTTATGATCTCGCCCGAACGCACCTTTCTGAAACATCGGCATACGGCCGAATTCAGTGCACCAGACAACCAGCGTATCTTCCAGCAGTCCTCGCTGACGAAGATCTCGAATCAATGCCGCGGACGGCTGATCCATGATGCGACCGTGAATATCGTATTGCTCTCGAAGAGCCGAATGACCATCCCAATTCAGTCGCCCCGCGCTGGCGTAAGCTCCGTTAAAGAGCTGCACAAATCTCACGCCCTTCTCGATCAGACGACGAGCCAGAATACAGTTGCGAGCATACCCGGTTTTGATCGGATCATTCGGGTCATCCGCGCCGTACATTTCCAGCACGTGGTCAGGCTCAGTCGAGAGATCACTGATCTCAGGAACGGACAACTGCATCTTCGCCGCCAGTTCATAGCTGGCGATTCGAGCGGCCAGATCTGAATCGCCCGGATTCAGTTTCAGATGTTCTTCATTGATCCTGCGCAGCAGATCGCGCGCCGCCAGGTCTTTGCTTCCACTGATTGACGAAGGTGGATTGAGGTTTCGAATGGGCTGACTGGAGTTAAAAGCAGTTCCCTGAAACACAGCCGGCAAAAATCCGGGGCCCCAGTTATTGATGCTTGCTTGCGGGATACCTCGTGGATCCGGGATCGAAACGAACGATGGCAGATCCTGATTCTCACTGCCCAGAGCGTAAGTGATCCATGCACCGATGCTGGGGAAGCCGTCCTGAACAAATCCGGTCGAGAGAAAATTCTCGGCGGGGCCGTGAGTATTCGTCTTGCTGGTCAACGTGTGTACAAAAGCGAAATCATCAACCTGCTGGGCCAGGTGCGGAATCATGTCCGACACCATTTTGCCCGTTTCTCCATACGGGCGAAACTCATACTGCGGCTTCGCGAGATTTCCGGCCGGCCCCTGAAACGTCACCGCCGGACCGCCGGGCATCGGTTTGCCGTCCTGCTTGATCAACTCCGGCTTGTAGTCCCATGTCTCCAGCTGACTGCAGGCCCCGGCACAGAAGATGACGAGAACATTCTTTGCCTTCGCGTCATAATGCCCCCGGCGAGCCGCGTGAGGTCGCGAAGGATCAATCTTCGGAGCACTTGCCGCATCAGCTGCTAATAGTCCTTGCTGATTCAGCATCTGCGTCAGTGCGATGGCTGACAGAGAAGACGCAGTCTGAGCGAAGAAGTCGCGTCGCTGCAGCAAACTGCGGCCGGCATGTGTGAGTGGCTGAGTGTTGAATTTCATAAGAGATCACCAAAGGTGGATTTCAACCGGATCAAATCACATCACGGAATAAACAGGAACTCGCTGCTGTTGAAGAGAACTCGACAAAGCGTCGCCAACCCGTGTTCAGAAACAACAGCTTCTGCGGCAATCTTCTCAGTCTCTGACGGCTTACGTCCCAGAGTGATTTCAAAGGCTGAATCGACTTGTGCTACGGGGCTTGTAGCTCCGGCTGCGATAACTCTGGCCGCAAACTTCTCCGCACGATCGTTCACAAACGGGCTATTGAAAAGGTTCAAGGCCTGAATGGCTGTTGTCGAGCGACCTCGACGAGGCATCGATTGGCCGGCATCGGGACAATCAAACGCACCGAACACCGGCACCTGTTCCATGCGGACCTTGTGCGAATAGATCATGCGGCGCATTTCGTTCGGAGTGAACTCTTCGAGCGGCGGAAATCCATCCAGTCCGCCACGAGTTTTAAAGAAGCTGAATCCCGGTCCACCCATTTGCAGATTCAGTTCACCGCTTACTGACAACAGGCAGTCGCGAATTGATTCACTTTCCATGCGGCGTGAAGTAAATCGCCAGAGCAATGTATTGTCCCGATCGATGTCTGCCGCTTTGCTGTCGATCAAACTTGATTGCTGATAGGTCGCTGAGTTCATAATCAGGCGATGCATATGTTTGATCGACCAGCCGCTGCGAATAAACTCGGCCGCCAGCCAGTCCAGCAATTCCGGATGCGACGGCTTGGCACCGTTCACACCAAAGTCGCTCGGCGTATCAACGAGTCCTCGGCCAAAATGGTTCAACCAGATGCGGTTCACCATGACTCGAGCTGTCAGCGGATTGTTCGGTGAAGCAATCCAGTTGGCTAAGTTCAGACGACGCTGTTGTTCGGCTGTCAGCGTGCTTGTATCACCGGATGTATTATTGCCAGGCAACGTAACATCGTTTGAAGCTGATTCCGCCGTGTTCCCGTTCGCTTTTTTAAACACCACCGGAATCGCCGGCGTTGTTGGATCCATCTTTTGTTCCGGGTCACCTCGTCGCAGAACATAAGTCATGTCGGGCTCACGAAACGTGCCGCCAAACACCATCGCGGGATTTTCCAGCGCTGTCTTTTGCGAACGCAGTGTCTCCAGTTCAGAAACCAGCTCGGAAAGATTCGCCGGCGTATCCGCAGGTTGACTTCTTACGAGAGCTTGAACGGCATCGAATGGAGCTCCCATGGGAACTCGATCTTCTTGGCGAGCCACCGTGGTCCATGTTTGACCGTCCAGTGAGGTGGAAATTTCATATCGAACAGGAAGTCGATCGGGGAACTTACCGTTTCGATCACGGCCCCAGACGACTCGATCAATCTCCGTCGCTTCCGGTAGCTCCAATTGAACCCAGCCACCACCCTGTTGATTCGAAATCCAACTGTGATCATTGCCATACAATCCATCGTTGATATGCGGCAGTTGATGAATGCCGATGTCCGAATAGTTTCCCGACGATGATGGTTTGACGCCGGAAGAGGCCAGCGCCAGATTCTTTCCCGGAGCTTTTCCGGAATAGATCTCCAACTCATCGAGGCAAGGCTCGTGCTGATTGTTGTTGATCGTTTCAAATGTGGTGAAGCGAACAAAGCGAGCCATCACCGGCAAGAAGTGTTCGACGTTTTGAAGCGGACTCACGGGGGCACGCAGCCCCGGCAAGTTATTCATCGGATGCTTACCTTCGTCCATTATTTCCTGCAAGACGACCACATCGGCGGTGATTCCAGTTCCGGTGTCGCCACCTCGCAAAATAATCTTTGCACCTTCCGAAAGATTAAGTTCTCCCACTGACTTCAGACCGCTCCAGAGCGGAACCTGTTCGGTCTGTCCTTCGGTCACATTGGCCAGATAATACTGGTCGATGCGAGCCAGCTCCGTCTGATCTTCGCGAGTAGTAAGGTCACCGTCCTGATCGAGCACATAGCGAGCGTCGCGAGTGTGAACGCCGCTGCCGTGAGCCCCCCAGGAAAGCCATAATTGAAACCTTCCTGTGACTCCGGGGTTATAGGTCATCACATCTTCGCCCGGCACATTATTCCACCAGGTGTATCGCCCCTGACTGATGTTGCTGAGGCGATCAAGGGTTCCCGTTTCATCCTTGTAGCCGGGCTTGGTTCCGGCAGGATTTGTCCCCGGCCCGTTTTCCTGCTTCAGATAGGTCACGACAGCCTTGTTTTCTTCATCGAGCAATAAGGTTCTTCCAGAGCGAGCAATAGGTTCATAAGACTGCAGCTGATTTTGCAGCTTGGCGATCTTCGTCGTCAGCTCTGTCGCTTGCGATTTCTTCTTTTCAAAGTCCGCATCCCGAAGCGGGCGATCGCCGTATTCAACGCCTGCAAAATAAGCCTGCAACGAGTAATAGTCGTGTGCGGTAATTGGGTCAAACTTGTGATCATGACATCTCGCACAGCCAATCGTCAGCCCCAGCATTGTGCTGCTGGTACCAACAATGATTTCATCCAGGGCATCCTGGCGAGCCAGACGTTTCGAAACATCATCAGCTCCAATCTGGCCGGGTAACAGCACCGCTGATGCAACCATAAATCCCGTAGCAGCGTCCGCGTTAAATACGTCTCCAGCCAACTGTTCGCGCACGAACTGATCGTAAGGTTTATCTTCGTTCAAAGCTCGGATCACATAGTCTCGATAGTGCCACGCGTTGTCCCGCGGAGTATTCACTTCAAAGCCATGAGTATCCGCATAGCGAATAACATCCAGCCAGTGCTGAGCCCATCGTTCGCCGTAATGCGGACTGGCCAACAGCTCCTCCACAAGATTTGGCCACGCCTTCGGACTGTCATCATTTATGAATTGAGCAATTCGTTCGGGTGTCGCGGGCAGCCCTGTCATATCGAAAGTGGCTCGACGAATGAGAGTCCTGCGATCAGCCGGAGCACTGAAACTCAACTCGTGTTCCTGCAGCTTCGCCACAATGAATCGATCAATCTCATTCAGTTGGCGACCGGGAACCGCTTCTCTCTCCAATACGTCCGGAACAGCGACAGGCTGCAGAGGCTGAAACGACCAGTGTCTCAGTCGTGGATCAATGGCGGCTTCTCGATCGTAGTCTGTTTCCGGCCATTCGGCTCCGGCATCAATCCAGCGCTGAATCAGCGTAATCTCATCCGGCCCCACCGCTGGGCCTTCGGGCGGCATCTTGTCGTCAGAACTTGTGGATACGATCCTGCGAACAAGTTCGCTCTCTGTGTTTTTGCCGGCCACAACAACCGGCCCGCTATCGCCGCCTTTGATAAAGCCATGGCGGGCATCCAGTCGGAGACCACTCTTTTGAGTTTTTGCGCCGTGACATTCGCTGCAATGTTTCTGCAGGATCGGGCGGATCGTCTTTTCGAAATCAATCGTCTGTTGTCCCGCGGCGAAACGAGCTGTCGCCAGCAGGACCAGAATGGGCAGAATTCGATTCATCAGATCGACGTTCCTGAGTGGGCAGGATGATCGGAAGGAGAACGCTGAAGCAGTGTGAGTCGAGTCGGAGCGAAATTTGATCAGCGAAGCATTGTACCGCCTTTGCTTCCTTAGCAGCAACTGGCAAGGAACGAATCACTCAGCGCGATTGTAGTCGCCGATTTCGGTAGGTCCTGCCTGCCGGGCAGGACTTCGCGGCTTGCCGCGACCAGTATGCAATGGGATTGGCCAAGCCAGTTGCGATCCTAAGCCAGCTGCAGACAAGGTTCTGCCTTGCGGCAATACGAAAATCCATTCCGGCAGAAAGGACCTACATTGACAATCAATCGCAACTACACCCCACAGCGCATGCCGAATCCGTCAGACGACCGTGATATCGTTACAATCAGCGAATCAGCGGCTTAAATCGACCGCCTGGTGGACGATCAGCGGCATCACCAAGTCGTTCCCGGCGTTGTTGTTCGTAGATGCGATAGTTACCTTCGCACCAGACCACGCTTCCATCGCCTTCGAAGGCCAGAATGTGAGTCGCGATGCGGTCAAGGAACCAGCGGTCGTGGCTCACGACCACCGCACAGCCGCCGAAGTCCGCCAGACCTTCTTCGAGGGCTCGCAGGGTATCCACGTCGAGATCGTTTGTCGGTTCGTCGAGCAGCAGCAGGTTACCGCCGGATCGCAGCAGCTTCGCAAGGTGAACGCGGTTACGTTCTCCCCCGGACAAGTCGCCCACAAACTTCTGCTGATCAGATCCTTTGAAGTTAAAACGTCCGCAGTAAGCTCGCGCGTGAATCTTAGCGCTGCCGACTTCCAGCAGATCGTAGCCGCCGGAGATTTCCTGATAGACCGTTTTCTTTGCATCCAGCTCATCACGTGACTGATCGACGTAAGAAATCTGCACGGTTTCGCCAATCTGCAGAGTTCCAGCGTCGGCGGTTTCCGTCCCCATGATCAGCTTAAACAGTGTGGTCTTGCCCGCTCCGTTCGGCCCGACAATCCCAACGATACCGCCCGGCGGCAGGTCAAAGTTCAGATCCTGAAACAGCAGCTTATCACCAAAGCTCTTCTTGAGTTTATCCGCTTTCACAACCAGCTTGCCAAGCTTGCGTGATGTCGGTATCTGAATCTGAGCCGCTTCGTCGCGCACGTCGTATTCGCGAGCGACCAGCTCGTTGTAACGTTCCATACGTGCTTTGTTCTTGGTGGCCTGAGCCTTGGGCGACATCCGCACCCATTCCAATTCTCGCTTCAGTTCTTTCTGTCGACGGCTTTCACGTCGCTCTTCCAGTTCCAGACGTTTCTGCTTCTGCTCCAGCCAGGACGTGTAGTTTCCTTCGAACGGCATGCCCTTGCCACGATCCATTTCAAGGATCCACCCCGCGACATTGTCCAAGAAGTATCGATCGTGAGTCACCGCGACCACTGTGCCCGGGAAGTTCTTCAGGAACTGCTCGAGCCATTGCACGGAGTTAGCATCAAGATGGTTCGTCGGTTCGTCCAGCAGAATCATGTCGGGATTCATCAGCAGCAGCTGGCACAACGCGACTCGACGCTTTTCTCCCCCGGACAAATGTTCGATTCTCGCTTCGGCCGGTGGCAGCATCATCGCGTCGGCGGCGATCTCCAGAGTGCGATCCAGTTCCCACAGATTGTTATGATCAATCAGGTCCTGAACCTTCGCCTGATCTTCCAGGGTCTTGTCCATTTGTTCGGGCGTAAGATCTTCGCAGAGCTTCATGCTGATTTCATTGAAGCGATCAAGGATCGCTCGCGATTCCGACACGGCTTCTTCGATACATTCTCCCACAGACTTCGTGGGATCCAGGCGAGGCTCCTGGGAGAAATATCCAATCTTGATGCCTTTGGCCGGACGAACTGTTCCCATGAAGTCTTTATCTTCTCCGGCCATGATCCGCAGAAGAGTACTTTTGCCGGAACCGTTGTTGCCCAGCACTCCAATTTTGGCACCGGGATAAAACGACAGCCATATGTCCGAGAGAATCTCCTTCTCGTCATACATACGAGTCAGATTCTCGATCGTCATGATGTACTGCTGGGCCATGGAACAATTCCTTGAGATCAATTGAAGCGTTAACTAAGGGGCGGGCGACGGGCTCAGAAAAGGCCTTTTCTCGACCGGGTGCGGCATGGTCCTCGAAAAGATTCGATCCCTCAAGGCATGACGCCCCAAAAACCGCATCGTGGCCACGGGCGGGAGTTGTCTGGGCGTTGCGGACGGCAAAGTTTATTGCAACTTTTCGTCGAATGGGCGACGGGGAGTTCGTTTTTGGCGTCGACTTCAGTCGACATTGCTGCTCGACTGTCAATCGCACGTTGGCTAAAGTCAACGCTGCGAGCGGACCGTGCGGGATTTGGACAATTCCTACCTCCGGGGATGTGTAGCTGTCACGACGCACCAGGATTCACCTCCGGCTGATCGGGTATGAACCGCAGACCGGGAAGCTGACGCATCCCGCTCGCCAAAAACGGTTTTGCGATTCGGCGAGCGTCCTGTGTCAGCCGGACCGGTACTTCACGCTTCACGCCCCCGGATTCACGCTCCGGCTGATCGGGTACGAACCGCATGCCGGGAAGCTGACGCATCCCGCTCGCCAAAACTGGTTTTGCGATTCGGCGAGCGGCCGGTGTCAGCCGGACCGGTACTTCACGCTTCACGCCCCCGGATTCACGCTCCGGCTGATCGGGGAAGAACCGCATACCGGGAAGCTGACGCATCCCGCTCGCCAAAACTGGTTTTGCGATTCGGCGAGCGTCCTGTGTCAGCCGGACCGGTACTTCACGCTTCACGCCGCCGGATTCACCTCGGGCTGATCGGGTGCGAATCGCATACCGGGAAGCTGACGCATCCCGCTCGCCAAAACTGGTTCTGCGATTCGGCGAGCGGACGGTGTCAGCCGGACCGGTGCTTCACGCTCGCCCAAGAGGAAGACCAAAGAAAAAGACCTGACTCCTTTCTTTCCCCTCCCTCTGCCCCTTCTCCGAAGAACAGGAGACTTCCGTGTGGTCACTCAATAGATTGTCTCAAGCACTTGATAAAGCCGGTGTCGCAAGAGATCAATACAGCCTTTCAATCGATAATGGCGCATCAGTTTGGGTCTTGCGTCAGGGCGCCGATTTTAAATGGGAGATTTTTTGATGCAAAAGGCAAGCAAAATCTCCATGTATTTGAATCTGAGTCGGAAGCCTGTCTGCGTTTCTTCGAAATCATGACTGAATCGAAACGGGCAAAGAAAGAGACCTGCCCCCTTTTTCCTCAAGGCACCGTTCGAATGCCGTTAACGGACGTATCTCAATGGCACGTAACCTGATGACAAGAAGGACCGTTTTGTCCTGGGTGCTGCTTATCATCATGGTTTGTGCTGTTGTGTTCACTTTTCGGAGGTTTGAACGCCGATTCGTGCTCCCCGACATGCGGGGAAATCCGCTTGCTTCAGACGCACTCCGTGAGGAACTACAGCTGCTAACGGCTGACGAGGGGTTATACCAGACTTGTGCTGGCATTGAGGACTTGCGAGAACACAAACTGATAGGTGACCAAATTGAACCATTGGTGGCACATAGATTTCCGGATATTCGCTTTTTCTGGGTACACTTGACTACGTATCATTTGTTCCGAACAAGTGCTGTTTCCGCACCATATTCAGATGTTATGATTGCGGTTGACTCACGAACAGTCCAACGCTGGGCCTTTCATGATGATCGGTTTGAACGTGAATTGACTTCGTTTCTGATTGCCCATGACTTTAAGGTGGAGTCTCAGGATGATGCTGCTCTGGTCTGGCGATTGTACGAATGCATTGTTCCAGTGACGGAGTTCGAAATTGAGGTCCTTCCAATCCATGATGAAGAATGGGTTGTTGAAGCTAAGATTGGAAAATCTATTAGCAATTTGCGTCTGAAGCTCGACTCCTCTGGCAGATTTCTTAGGTTGGCTCTGGTCCATGGATTAGGTCAGGGTCAAAAAGAGGGCATTAAAAAAACGGGCAGGTCTCTTTAATGCCATCCTGGATGGCCAAAGAAAAAGACATACCCTTTTTACGCGTCCCGACGGTCAATCGCATGTCGGCTAAAGCCAACGCTACGAGGGGACCGTGCGGGATTTCGACGATTCCCTTCCTCGGGGGTGCGTAGCTGTCACGACGCACTCGGCTTCACCTCCGGCTGATCGGGGAAGAACCGCATACCGGGAAGCTGACGCATCCCGCTCGCCAAAACTGGTTTTGCGATTCGGCGAGCGGCCGGTGTCAGCCGGACCGGTACTTCACGCTTCAC
>JBIIIF010000029.1:0-41585 GCA_044235005.1 Planctomycetaceae bacterium
GCAATGGAACCGATGTGCCTTACACGTACAAGTTTCACGCATGGATCCGTCGTGCTCTGCGTGAGAATATGCCGTACGATCAGTTTGTTCGCGGAGTGTTGACGGCCACAGGCGATCCGGAGACGCATCCACCGGTTGCGTGGTATCGAGAAGTCAGTACGTCGACTCAGCAGATGGAAGATGTGGCTCAGTTGTTTCTCGGCATGCGAATGGCGTGCGCCAAGTGTCATCATCATCCGTTTGAACGCTGGAGCCAGCAGGACTACTACGGCTTCGAAGCCTTCTTTTCTCAGGTAGGATTGAAGAACAGCAAGTTCAACCCCAACGTCAATCAGCCGGACATGGTTTACCTGAAGACCAATGCTCCCGTGTCGAAGAATCCTCGATCACAACTGGACGTGAAACCGATGGGCCTCGGTGGGGCGCCGTTGGACATTTCTCCGTACGAGGATGCTCGCCAGTATATGGTTGACTGGATGGCGGCTCCCGAAAATCCGTTCTTCGCCAAAGCGCTGGTGAATCGATATTGGAAGCATTTCTTTGGGCGAGGCATCGTGGATCCGGAAGACGATCTGCGCGTCACAAATCCTCCTTCGAATCCCGAACTGTTGAATGCACTGGCGAAGCATTTTCTGGATCATCGTTTTGATCTGAAGGATCTCGTTCGCACGATCTGCAAGTCGAATGTGTATCAGCTCAGTTCTGAGCCGACCGAATTCAACAGCAGCGATCAGCAGAATTTCTCCAGCTTCTATCCTCGTCGATTAACAGCCGAAGTGCTTTACGATGCTGTGAACGCTGTCGCGGACACGCCATCAAACTTCGGCACGATTCCTCAGGGAACCACCGCAGTTCAGCTTCCGGACAATGGTTTCAACAATTACTTCCTTGAAGTGTTTGGCAAGCCGGAAGCGGAGAGTGCCTGCGAGTGTGAACGATCGGCGGAGGCCAATCTGTCACAGTCACTGCACCTGTTGAACTCGGGCGACGTTCAGGGAAGATTGCAAAACGGTCAGGGCCGAGCGGCTCGATTCAATCGCGAGCCGGATCGACCGGATGCGGCCAAGGTTCGTGAACTGTATCTGTCCGCGTTTGCTCGCGAACCACGGCCGGAAGAATCAGAATTCATCCTGTCGCGCGTGGCCGATTATCAGAACAAGCAGCAGGCCTGGGAAGATGTGATCTGGGCAATTTTGAATGCTCGAGAATTCCAGTTTGTAAAATGATTCTTCCTCACCAGGTTGGCATTCAACGATGTTCAGAAGTACGGCGATTTAATCTGACCATTTACTGCCCAGCCGAAGGCGCCGGCCCACGCAAAAGCCGGCGCCTACGGCTGGGCGGTAAACGAAAAAGAGAACCCGTGGCTCGATCGATAGTCCGTGATGCCACCGGGGGCATCCTTCACGAGCGACTCGGGCATTTGCTGCTTTGTGTGCTCGCATGCCTGATCACCATGGCGTCGATGCCGGTCAGCCATGCAGTTCGAGCCGACGAGGTTGACGAAGCAGACGCCAAGGTGGCAGCCGAGAGATTTCTCACGGTCCTTGTGAAGAATCCTCGCTTCGGAACTGCTTTTGATCGCGTTTACGGGTTCTGCATCGATCGCGGTTCGATTTTCACGTTGAAAGAGTCGTTACGGTCGGCGGCGAATTTGCCTGTTGAATTTGCGCCGGCCGATGGAACGATTACCAGCGACATGGTGACTTTGGAGTTGCCTGCGACTGTGGACGCAGGTGCTGCTTGTCTGTTATTTGGCATGATCGAACTGCGTCACTCGGAAGCGGACACGGCCAGCAGAGTTCTCAAACAGGCTGCAGAACAGCGTCCTAAAGATCCCGTGGCTCATTGGTATCTCGCCAAAGCGCTGGCCATGGGGCAGAAGTTTGATGAGGCGGCGGCAGCTCTGGAGCAGGCGATTTCGTCTCGACCTGCAAAGATCGATCTGCTGGAAATTTACAAGGAACTGGCACGAACCCATCAGCGAGCGCAGAAGGCTGAGGCTGCGTTGGCCGTGTGGGAACGGCTGGAGCAGGCATTCCCCGGCGATCTGCGGGTGAAAGAACAAATTGCCGCGACGCTTACCGAAGATGGACGATGGGAAGAGGCCTTGGTTCGTTATCAGGCGTTGGTCAAGGAAACCCGAAGCGCGGACCAGCGAGTGCAATCCAGTCTTGCGGCGAGCGATGTTCTGATTCAACTTGGCCGATCTCAGGAAGCGATTGCGGTCCTGGAAACTCAGTTGAGCGATCTGGATCCGGACAGTTGGTTGTACAAAGAAATTCGTCGTCGCATTGAAGGCACGTTTCGCAGTCGCAACGATCTGCCGGGACTTATCACTTATTATGAACAATGGCTTTCGGCCCACGCGGACGATGTGGACGCGATGGCTCGGCTGGCCCGCACCCTGTCCCTGCAGAACGAAACCGCGAATGCGGCGGAGTGGTATCGCAAGGCGATTGCTCTGGCACCGTCGAATGAATTGCTTCGAGAATCTTTGATCGAGCAATTGGTTCGAGAAGACAAGACTTCAGACGCCATTGCCCAGTACGAAGAGTTGTCGAAGTTTGATTCCGGGAATCTGGATCATCTCGAGGACTGGGGACAGCTCATTATGTCCCGGAAAGATTTGCCGCTGGAAGAGCGACAAAAACAGGCGGCAGGCGTCTGGAATCGGATGCTGGAGAATCGAGCGGACGATTCCGTCACGCTGGCTCGCCTGGCCGGATTGTTTCGCCGAGCCGACGTTCGCGAACGAGCGATGGATCTGTATCGCCAGGCGATTGAGAAGTCCCCTAATGAACCGCAGTATCGCGAATATCTTGGTGAGTATCTGCATCAGTTACAGCGGACGGATGAAGCCGTCGCAGAGTGGAAGCAGATTGCGGAAGGCGATCGTCGCTCGAAAGCCAATCTGATTCGATTGGCGGAAGTGCTGAATCGCTTTGGCCAGAATGAACTGGCTTTAGCTTCAATGCGCGAAGCCTGCGAGATGTCTCCCGAACCGACGGAGCGTCTGCAGTTTGCCGAAATGTTGCGTACCTGGCGAGCGGCAGGGAGTGAGACTGTTGAGACAGTGTTGAGCGATGGGACGCAGAGGACTGATGGGACGAATGAAGGGGCGGATGGTTCAGGTCGTTCGATTGAGGACGACAAGTATCTGACAGAAGCCCTGCAGCAACTGGATCTGGCCGAGCAATCAACAGAAGCCGCAGACGAACGGCAGCAGATTCTGAATGAACGGGTCAAGTGTTTGGAGGTAGCGGGACAACTAGAGTCAGAAATTCAAAAGATTTCTGCAGAGCTATCTGCCGGGACCAATGTCACCGCGGATCGCTGGCGAATTCTGGCGACTTATCAGGACGCCGCAGAGAAGCTCAACGAAGCCACCGCGTCGGCGATCAAGGTTGTCGAACTGGCACCGGATTCGATTTCTGGCTGGTCAATCCTGGCAGATCTTTATGAACGCACCGGGCGACTTGGAGATGCCGCGGATGCCATGAAAAAACTGGCTGCGCTGGATCGACGAGGAATCTCCGAGTACCTTCGCAAGACCGCGCGGCTTCAGGTGCGGCTGGGGCAATTTGACGATGCATTGGCAACGGGCCGCGAAGTCATCAAAGCCACGCCCGGCAATCCCGAGGCCTATCAGTTCTTTGCAGACCTCGCGTTTGAGGTCGGGCAGCCGAGAGAGGCGGTTGAATCTCTACGACGTGCTGTGCGAGTCAACCCAGGCGACGAAGCCTCGCTGCGTGCTTTGGCAAAGACCCTGGCCGATGAGTTTCAAACACCCGAGGCCATTGAACTCTATTGGCGAGCCTTCGAGAAAGCCGCCGACCTCGACAACCAGACACAAATTGTGGTTGCCCTGAGCAATCTTTACCTCCGCAGCAATCAGTTTCCCAAACTCATCGAACGCCTGGAACTCCGCAGCCGAGAACTCAATCTTCCCACCGAGATGACTCGCTCCACCGCCACGGCCTACCGTGAAGCAGGAGATTTTCGTAAGGCGAGAGAGACCTTGGAGCGGTTCCTGATTGATGCTCCCAACGATGTCGCAGTGCTGCGGGAACTCCTGCTTCTTGCGCAGTCGGAAGGAAGTGATGGCATACAGATTCAGCTTCAACGCCGGATTGCGGACCTGACGCATTCGGAAACTGACCAGAGGCTTTTTGTGGAGACTCTGCACGACTCCGGGGAGGAAGCGGAGGCTCGTCGTGTCGTGCAGACCGAGACGCAGAGAGTTACCGATCGGGGCACTTTGCTGCGTATCGCATATTTCGAGTGGCAAAATAATCGGTCGCAATCCGCTCGAGAGATCCTTGAAAGATTATTAAAGGCTGACCCAAACGACTGGGAGGCTCTTCTTTGGCTGCAATTTGCAACGGCGCTTGACGACGAGGAACGTAGTTCTGAAGCTCGACGTCAGATTCTTTCGTTATGCTTACCTTTTGATACCCCAGCATCATTCAGCAGCGAAGGTAAAACGCCACCAGTTCAATTGGGAGAGCTAACGCCCGAATCGCTCAACGAGTGGCTCAGATCAACCACGAACGGCTCTTTCACACATTATGGTGCTGCGTACTGCGATGCCGCCAGTGACATTGTGACACAAGTGAAGCGGCCTCTAACGAAGGCTGAACTGGATTCTGTTCTTCGACCGGAACTTCGACCCGCTGACAGAATTCGTTTGTGCTGTTATCTCATGTCCGAGGCTCGGTCCCCTTTGGTCGATGCTGGGCCACTATTCGACTGCGTTTTGCAATACCTTGCGAAAGATTCTTCATCGCCGGCCCTCGCTTTAAGACTTTCTGCGATTTCCGAACGGTCGCGAATTGGCACCACTTTGCCACAGAATACTGCAGCCGAAACAATCACTGACGCGGAGAAGGCTGAGATTCGCGGCCTGATGCTGCAGCTTCTTGAGCTTGGTCCCGAATGGTTCGCTGAGGGGACTGTCGTCAATTTTCATGCGGTTCACCATTTGTCCGCAGATACCGAGATCCACAAACTTTTGCTGACGCAAATAGCATCAAACTCGGACCCCAAACAGCTTCGCGGACTGCTGAAGTGTGTCAGTCTCCTCAGCAGTCGCGACCTTTATAGGTCGACTCTGCAATTGATGCTCGACCGGCTGAGAAAAGAGCCAACGTTTCGGCCTTTGTTTAACGATTCCGTGGTTACGAAGCCACCAGTTCTTAATCTGGTTCCATCAAGGACGGACAAAGAGACCAATCGCCAGATTATGGAGATTCTCGTGCTGAGCGGTCTGAGGGATGCAGCCGACGTACGAGATGCTGACTCAACATTTGAAGCAGTTCTAAATGATCCCTTGCAGGATGCGTTTCTCAATGATCACGCCTTTTATCTTCATGTTATGCTGCTCGCTGGCCGAGAGTCGGAGTCCGAGCCCGCGTTGACATGGATTGAATCGCAACTGGATCTGACACCCAACAACATGCGGCCGGAACTTCAACTGCTGCTGGCCGAGCGGGCGAATCAAATTGAAGATGCTGCTGCAGAGCTATATCACTTAATTTTGGTCGCTCAATCGAAGCCCACAGACATCGCGATCAGGGCTGTCGTTGTTGATCGTGCAACGCGGCTTGGACTGCATGTTTCAGCTCTGGAATTGCTGGATTCACTCGAGCTGAAAACGGCAAAACAACAAATATGGCGTGAGATGTTTGTCCTGCAGAAACTTACTGAATGTTCTGACGACAGAAAACGTCTTGCGGCACGGCGGCTGTTTGCACTTCCTGTTTCGGGCGAAGAACAGCAGTTTCTGATTCCAATTCTCGAACGCCTTCAGATGAAGAGTGAACTGAGTGCTGTTCAGGCACGGCTGGGGCGAGGCTCAGAAACCCGTCAGTCCGTTCTGGCTCGGCAACTGCAGACTTACACAGCTCAAGGGAACAACGAGCTGGCTGGGGAAGTGGCGTGGGAATTGTTGAAGCTGGCTTCGGGGGGGACGTTGTTCTCTGGTCAGAGGCCGAATGATGATCGTGATGACGGCGGGGAAAGATTGCAGGCGATCAAGGCTCTGGGGAAACTCGGACGATTACAGCCGCTGATTGATCGTTACGAAGCCATGTTGGAAGCTTCGCCGGAATCTTTGGATCTGCTGGAGATTCTCTGTGAGTTTCATGAAGCCGCTGAACAGTTTCCGCAGTTATCGGAAAAGCGTGATCGTATCGCGTTGCTGTCGCAGAAAGCTCCGCCCAGCCTGAAAGCAAAAGCTGTTGCCATGGAGAACAGCGGCGATGTCAGCGGTGCGTGTGACATTTATCTGCAGATTCTGAAGGATGATCCACAGGCCTTTGCCGAAGACATGGAAACCTACGTCCAGGCGTTCGAACGAGCGAAACGGCATGCAGATTTTCTGTCAGCGGTTCTAGGCGTCGACGAACAATACTGGAGTGAGCATGCCGGGCTGATCGTCAATATGATCGCTGATCTTGCTCGAGCAAAGACAAATGACGAGGTCGTGCAGAAGTCGATCGAAGCCATGCTGGCCAACGAAGAAACTCGACGATTTGCCATCGGTGGCTTTCTGGCTCGCGCGGAAGTGATCGCCGAAGAAAAATTGCTGCCTGCGATTCAGAGTGAACTGTCATCGGCGGAAGCCTTCAGTGATATCAGCCGGATCAATCAGTCATTTTTGATTCTTCAGGCCGTCAAAAACGAATCCAGCTTGAAGACGCTGCATGAATTCCTGCTCTCCCGGCGAGCGGCAGGGCGTCAGCCCTCCGTGTCAAACGCTGAACTGCCACTGCTCTACGTTACCGCTCGCCTTGGACTTCGCGACCAGGTGGAACAGCAAGTCGCCACATTCACCAGCGGCAATGTCGAGGCCAAATCGCTTCAACCCGCAGAGGTTTTGACTCTCAACACACGCCTGAAAGAGTTGAGCAAGGAGTGGGATCGCGTCAGAACTCAACTGCTGGAGTATCTGGTCTCACTGAAGATCGAAGACACTGAAACTGCGGATACCGTCCTTGATGAACTGGGCGCTGCCTGGGAGTCGCTTGGTGAACTTCAGAAAGCTCGCGGAATTATGAATCAGCGAGTTCAAAAAATGTTGGTCAATACGGGCGCAGCGATGGGCGATGCGTCGGAGTCGATTCGACAATTGTTACAGGCTGGGGAAAAGATTCAACACTCCGGATTTCCGATCGAGGGTGCTCGTTTGTTGCTGAACGTGACGCCTCACGATATCGATGAATTCACGGATGATCTCGACGACGACAAAGCGATCGCGTTCAAGTCACGCTTCAATGCGTCTCAACGTTGGGCTCGACAACAGATCTCTGCCGAGAAGCTTGTTGCGTGGTACGCGATGGCTGTTGATGACGTCGTGGCGGCAGCGGCTAATACGACCGGCAACCCGACTCATACCGATCAGTCCGTTGATTTGCTGCTGGAACTCTCCGGCACAACGGATCCTCGTTGTCGAAATGCGGAAGAGTTACGTGGCCTGCGTCTGGAGAGTGTGCTGCTCGCCGTTGTCAGCAAATCGACGTTTGATTCAGAGGAACTCCGAAAGCGAATCAAAGCAGCCACGGAGACTTTGTTAGCTCAGCCGGTGGCCGATGTTCGACTGCTGACGGTGTCCCTTGCTTTGGCAATACGGACGGCCGATGAGGAGATGGTTAAGCAGATCTGTGATAAGTCCCTTGAAGTTGCTGGCACCGCAGAGAATGCTGGTGTGCCTATAGAGGCTGGAAACGTCGTCGGTCGGCCCAATCGAATTCCCGAGATTCTGCGTAGTGAAACAGACTTGAGCTGTGTTCTGATGGCAGGGCTCGTCGTCAATCGCCCGGAGCAAAAGAGCTTGATCGAACGATTGCTTCAACGGTCGATTGTTGCGGCCAATGGGTCAGCGAACCGCCTGATCAAAGTCGCGGTTCTTCAGGAGTGCGTTGCTGTGTCGAAGCGTGCTGGATTGGCTGACCTGGTCGCTAAGTGCGAACAGCTTGCTGCTGCGGCCGTGGATGAGCAGATCAAGGCAACATCGGTAGGCATTGAAGGTGAAATCGATCTGGCCGATGAGATCAGAACAAGGTTACTGGGGAAATGACCTTGGAGTGCTGCAGCCTGCTGCAGCTTTCCGTCCAACAGCCTGCTGTTGGACGCGAATAGGTTCCTGTCCCCAAGGTTCATAAGCAGCAGGCTGCTTATGGGAAAGCGGCAGCAGGCTGCCGCAGTCCAAAAGTGCTGCATACAAAACTTTGTAGACGGAGTTTGTCCTTCTGAAAACCTCAAACCTCAAACCTCAAACTTCGCCGCAGGCGCTTTATGTTCATGTGCCGTTTTGTTTGCATCATTGTGGGTATTGCGACTTTACGCTGGTGGCTAATCGTGATCATTTGATTCCGCAGTATCTGGAGATGCTGGGGCGAGAACTGAATCACTATTGTCGTGAGTTCAGCCATCTACAGAAGATCACCACGCTGTTTATTGGCGGTGGTACACCGACTCATCTTTCGCCCAAAGACCTGCAGACGCTCTTTGATCTGATTGGCCGCCATTTTGAACTCACTTATGACGGTGAGTTTTCGATTGAAGCGAATCCGGACGGGCTGTGTGATGAACGATTGAGCGTTCTGAAAGCCAACGGGATCAATCGCCTGAGTTTGGGAGTTCAGTCTTTCGACGATGCGGTGTTAATGACGTTGGAACGCAATCATTCGGCGACTGAAGCCACAGAGACGATTACGCGAGCGTCAACCTTCATCCCCAATGTCAGTGTTGATCTGATTTTTGGTGTGCCGGGACAGACTCTGGAATCGTGGCAGCAGACTCTGGAACACTTAACTCAATTGCCGGTCAGGCACATTTCGACGTACGGATTGACGTACGAGCAGGGAACTCCATTTTATCGACAGGAAAAGAGCGGCGTTCTGAAACGCATGCCGGATGATCTGGAGCGTGATATGTATCTGGCGGCGATGTCTCATCTGGAGTCGCGCGGATTTGAACACTATGAAGTTTCCAATTTTGGCCTGCCGGGATATCAGTGTCGGCACAATAACGTCTACTGGAACGCGGACGAGTACTATGCCTTCGGTCCTGGGGCGGCTCGGTATATTGACGGAATTCGCAGCACGAATGCTCGCAGCGTCGTGAAGTGGCTGAATTCGTGGAACAAAGGGGAACCATGCGAGGAAGATCGGGAACAGCTGACGACGGAGGAGAAAGCTCGCGAAGCCATTATGCTGTCATTGCGACGCATGGCCGGATTGCATGTGCCCAGCTTTGAGGCCAGATTTCAGTTGTCATTGCAGGATCTGGCCGAGGATGAGATTCGACAGCATGTTGAGGACGGGCTGCTGGAGTATTTCGGCGAGTGTTTGCGGTTGACTCAGAATGGCCTGCTGATTGCGGACAGTGTGGTTTCTGATTTTTTGTAAGACTTGGTGTCCACGTTTCAAGGGAGATAATCGTACGATGGGCATTCCTGCCCGTCGACTTGTTCAAGGAAACAAGGGGGCGGACAAGAATGTCCAACCTACGAGGGAACGAACAGCAACATCACTGCATTGAACTTGATCTGGATGATGGCTCATTCGATACTGCGCCGGCGACGCAAAGAATTACGAGAACCTCGGCCATTGCCGATTGAATCCCAGGAGAGAACGGACGGTCAATGGCACGCATAGTTGTTCTGCTGCTGACCGTTGTTGCCACGGTTTTGTTGCTGCTGGTTTCCAATGTTCCACTGGGAGTTCCTGACGAGTGGGTTTGGCGTCGGCAACAGCTTCCGGAAAACCTGATCGAAGCATTGGACCGCCTCGCGATCCCGGCGATTGTCGGCGCGATTGTGGTGGCCTTTTCGCAGTTCGTGGATCGGCGGATTGAGCGATCTTCGAAGCTGGTCTGTGCAATTTTTCTCGCGTTGTTGGTGGTTGGGGCCTTTAGTTGGCTCAATGCAGTTCGGCAATCGGCCGCGACGCCTCATCGAGAACTTCGGCCCTTGTGGGTGCTCTACGATCGCTTCGCCTCCGGCTATTTTTTTGAGGCGGCTTTTCATACATCGTCGACCAAGGAACTGCTGGCGGGTTATGAGCAGCGGATGGCCGAAGGCGATGTGCTGCATGAGGGAACTCATCCGCCCGGTCTGTTTCTGCTCAACTTCTGGGCTATCAAAGCAACAGAACGCAGCGAAACGCTGACATCATTGGCCGAATGGACGATCGGCGCGGAATCCGTGCGATTGTTTCGGTTGATGGAAGCAGATGTACAGACAGCTCGACCGCTGACTCGTAGTGAATTCTCCGCGCTGTGCCTGGTGTCGTTTTTGTCGACACTGTTGTCCGCCATGACCGTCATTCCGGTTTATGTGCTTGTCAGTCGGTTGCTCAATCGTCGCGCTGGATGGCGAGCGGCCTGTGTGATGCTGACGGTTCCCAGTCTGGCGGTTTTTGCACCGCGATCGGATATCGTTTATGCGTTTTCAGCCACGATGATTCTCTGCCTGCTGGTTCAGTCGGTCGTTGCGGAATCGAAGTTTGCACGATGCGTATTCGCGGTGCTGGCTGGAATGGCCGTGTTTGTATCGTTGACTGTGAGCCTCGCACACATTCCGGTGCTGGTTGCTTGTGGTTTGTTTTTTCTGCTGATCTGCCTTGGTCCGCCATCTTTGCGAGTCCCGTGGCAGCATGTCGTGTTGAGTGGCGGAGTGGCGTTGGTTGTGTTTGCTTTGGCCGTGGCCATTTGGAGTTATGCGACGGACTGCAATCTGGTGCGTGTCTGGAGCTGGAATTTGTCGAACCATGCCGGGTTCTATAAACAGTCGTCCAGGACATGGTGGAAGTGGTTTCTTGTTAACCCCGTGGAGCTGTCGTTTTCGATCGGCCTTCCTCTGACGTTTGTGTTTCTGGAATCGTTAACACGGATCGCCCGCGGGCTGAAGGCGGATTCTGGACAGGCGACGGTGATGGTTCGGCTTGCCCTGAGTTTATTCGTGACATGGGCCGCACTGTGGTTATCGGGCAAGAATATGGGCGAGGCTGCTCGTCTATGGTGTTTTCTGACGCCGTGGTTTGTGATTGCGGCGGCGACGTGTCTGGCGCCGGATTTCTCTGCGAAGCGGAACGAGCAGAATCATCTTCATCGAAATCCCGGGCCGATCTATCATTCGTCCTGGTTGATTCTGCTGATTGCTCAAATGATTGTCTGCACGGTGACAGTTGGCGGAGTCAGTGGTTATCAGGAACTTACAAATTTCGCCGGTTGACTGACGCTCTGGAAGCGAAAGGCGACTCCGGAATATTGGAGTTCACAGGTTCCTGGGAAATCACGAAAACAAAGGATTCACTTGCAGACAAAAGTGGTGTCCTGCGAATAATGGAGCTTGTGAATTCTCTGAGGGAGATTCAGGGGCTCCGCGTGGTTGAATTGTTTGTCCACCTTGGGCCATGTTCTGTTGTGGTCGTTGTAGTGTCGTCTGTTTCGTTTGAGGAATTCGTCTGTTGGAAAATGCCCGTCAAACCTATGTCGTTCGCGAAGCTTGCCGAGATGATATCCCGGGGCTGGAAAGTCTTGTGGATCGATTTGTTCAGCGGAACAGGCTGTTGCCACGTACAACGGATGAGTTGAGTGATCTGATTCCGTTTGGATTTGTGGCGGTGGATGGTGACGAGGTCGTCGGGTTTGCCGCGCTGGAGATCTATTCAGCCAAGCTCGCGGAAGTTCGCAGTCTCGCGGTGCATGATGATTATCAGGGGCGAGGAATCGGGAAAGCTCTTGTGCAGAAATGCGTGGACCTCGCCGTTAAGCGCAATATCCTCGAAGTGATGGCTATTACCTCGGCGGATAGTTTCTTCCAGAAGTGTGGGTTTGACTTCACACTGCCCGGTGAAAAGAAAGCTCTGTTCATGCAGACAAGAGATGAGTACTAGAGATTTGCATCCGGGTGACACGGCAGACTTAATAAACTCGGCCGTGAAGTTTGTGAATCAGGCTCTTTCACGGGCTGGTTTAGGCAAGCCGTCAGTCGGTGTCATTCTGGGATCCGGATTGGGGTGTGCAGCCGATCGATTGATCAGCGGTGGCGGGATTTCGGTGGATTATGTTGATATCCCCGGGATGCCGCGGCCCCAGGTCGTGGGACATCATGGAGCTTTGGTCTGCGGTCAGGTGAAAGATCAGTGCGTCCTTATGCTGAAAGGTCGCGTTCATTGGTACGAAGGACGCGGTCTGGATGACGTCTTGTTTGGCGTGCGATTGCTGGCAGGCTTGGGGATCCGAAGTCTGATTGTTACGAACGCAGCCGGAGGCATCAATCCTCAGTTTTCGCCCGGCGATCTGATGTTGATTCGATCCCATCTGCGGCCACTGCTCTACACCGTTCCAGCAACTGTTCCCGGGACGCTTTCAGGGCCTTCGTCAAACATGAAGGCCCT
Source organism: Planctomycetaceae bacterium (assembly GCA_044235005.1). Classification (GTDB taxonomy): domain Bacteria; phylum Planctomycetota; class Planctomycetia; order Planctomycetales; family Planctomycetaceae; genus SXXK01. Next base: position 12,408 of record JBIIIF010000029.1, read on the forward strand.
GGAGGCCCAGGAAAGTTCCGGGCTGTGGTGGGATGATTTGCGAGTTGCCGCGTTGCAGATAAAGACCTCTCTGAGGATTCACGCGGGCACATACGCCATGATGCCTGGCCCGTGCTACGAAACACCGGCCGAGATTCGAATGCTGCAGAAAATCGGCGCGGATGCGGTTGGCATGAGCACAGTGCCGGAAGCCGTTGAGGCGGCTTCGCTGGGGCTGTCGGTGCTGGGTGTGTCGTGCATTACGAATTGTGCGGCCGGACTGACGGATCAGACTTTAAGCCATTCAGAAGTGACTGCAACAGCATCCGCCGTGTCGGAACAGTTCTCCGAATGGATCTGGAATGTGGTCGGTTGCGTCAAGTCGTTATCAGCGCGATGATGCTCGCAGCTTTTCCACCATTGGCTTGAGTTGCTTTTCGATCTCGGCCGCCTTCGCTTCGGCTTCCGGAAGTGGTAAGCCTGCTCCGGTTGCGGGACGTTTGTGCCCGATATGCGACACCCACGCGTCATGCAGAACAGCGCCCTGCCGATTCGACAACTGGGTCAACTCTCCAGGCGTTTCAACCCAATTCGTAATGCCCCAAGCTTTTAGGATCGCTTCGGCCAGAGTTCGATGACCGGTTGAGTTGCAGTGAACTCCATCCGCAGCCACTGTGAAGGTAGGATCCTTCTTTCGCTGCTCGGTCCAGAAGTCCATGCTTGGCGAATAAACATCCACGACCATTTCGACTCGGTCCTTTTGTTCCAGAATCCACTTCCCGTACTTCTGGATTACTTCATCGTAGCCTTCGTAGACCGCGAACCACGCATACTTCTCCGCGCCGGCTGGCAGAAGTTTTCCGGCGGCCTTCAGCGGTGCGGCATCAAACGGCGGCGGAGTCAGCAGCACCAGTTTGGCACCCGCCGCATGGACTTTTTCGATCAGTTGATTGATACCGGCCTGATACTTCTGAAATCGTTCTTCGCTGAAGGGGTAATAGATTCCGTCATTCATCCCGTAACACGCGACCACGACATCCGGCTTGAACATGCTCAATGCTCGATCGAGACGTTCGTGAACATTGGGGCGAGGAAAAGGGTGATCGGGTTCGGAGAGCCCGGTCACGTTTTCACTGGGCAGTCCCGCATTGATAATCGCCGGAGTTGGGGCGGTCGACTGCAATCGCAACTGCATGTCGATCATGTAGACATATTCGCCGGCCGCAGTGATCGAATCGCCCAGAAACAGAATTCGCTTCGCCTTGAGCGGAAAGGCCTCTTCTGCGGATGCCAACGTGCATGTGGCAGCAGCGAGGAACAATGCAAAAATGGAGAGTCGTTTTTTCATCGGAGGACTCCGGATGACTGGGGCGGGGGAATTTATTGGGTCAAAAAATTGAACGTCAGGAACTGAGAACGATAGCAGCCCTGCTCGAGGTCTGCCAGTAGCGAGAGTCGCTCGTCGACAGTCAATGGTGTCCCAATGCTGTCCCCAGCAAAGTTCGTGGGCGAGTTCTCGCGCGGAAGTTGTTGGGCCTGTGACGGATTGCATCATTTGTTGCCTTCGTGCAACAGACCGATTGTAGGTGTTGTATCGGTTGGAGTTGATCTGGCAGCGTCCGGACACGCAGTTCGTTGGGGCTCGGTCAAACGCTCAAACACACCACTTGTCGACGCAGATTTGAGGGATAGGGTTTTCCCGGTGGTCGTTTGTTAATAGCGACGCAAGTCATTCGACGGATCCTGGTGACCTTAGCGGCATACCGATGAATCCTGTGGTTCGACAATTTGTGCTGATGACGACTCTGCTGCTGGGAGCTGCGCCGAACATTTACGCTCAGGATTCGACTCAGTATAAGGTCCGTATTGCTCCCGTGATGCAGTTGGATGTGTTGAGCCCGAATCTTACAGCGACCCACCCGATGACCGGTTCGGACGTTATGTTCTCCGGACAGTTATGGTCTGCAAGAACGAGTTCCGGAACCGGGGCGACGATTCGTTTCACGACCGATCATGCGTTTCGGCACGTCAATAGCCCGAGTTTTAAACGCGATGCGCGGCTCCGGTTGACCCGAATTTCAGGCAATTCGAGTGCCCGGTGGCGATTTGATGTCGCTGATGACCGGACGAACCATGCCAGCGGCGATGAGACGGCCACGGTTCAAGTCTCGAGCACCGGCCCCGGGAACGCGACAATCACCATGAATGTGCAGTTTCTGACGGGAAACCTGGCCACTCTACAGGGCGGGGAATATCAGATGACTGTGACAGGAACAATCTCGGAAAATTGACGTCCGGTTGAATCCCGCAGTCGACTGCCGTACTCTCCGCACTGCTGGTGGCCTCCTGGTCTACCGGCGCACAGGAAGTGCATTTGATCATCAAGAGCGTTCGCTCGGTATTCTCGTTGCTGTTCAGACCGTCCGGCTCCTGGAGGGAGTTCTCCGGCTGGCCAGCTCATGAAGTTATCCCCACAGTCCCTCTGCAGAAGCCGTTGCCGAATCTTTCGGACGGCAGGTGTTCCATGATTCTTAGCGGCAGCGAAATCAAGGCTCGCCTCGGTACTGACATTGGCATTGATCCTTTCAACGAGGATCAGCTCAATCCCAACAGTTACAACCTTCGTTTGCATGATGAACTTCTGGTCTATGAGGAAATCATCCTCGACATGAAACGTCCCAATCGCTTTCGCAGGATTGTGATTCCGCCAGAAGGATTAGTGCTGCAGCCAAATCAGATGTATCTTGGTCGCACGATTGAGTACACGGAAACTCGCAACCTTGTGCCAATGCTTGAAGGCAGATCTTCAATTGGTCGGCTGGGGATGTTTGTGCATGTCACGGCAGGCTTCGGAGACGTCGGTTTTTGCGGATACTGGACACTGGAGATGATTGCGATTCAGCCGATTCGCATTTATCCCGGCGTGCAGGTTTGCCAGGTCTTCTACCACACCGTGGAAGGTGACATTACCGAGTACAGTTCAGGCAAGTACCAGAAGAACAAAGACATCCAGCCCAGCTTTCTGTACAAGGAAATGGGGCGTGAAGACCGTCAGAAGACGCTTGACTTCGGTGACGGAAAACAAAGCTCAAACGAATGACATCAGGAACTCCGTCATGTGCTCTACTGGAATGCTCAAGTCGGTAAAACAGCGGGCCGCAGCATTTCTGCTCCTGCTGGCGTTTTTCGCCGCGGGACCTCTTGCCGGCAGCAGTTGGGGGCAGGAGTCAGAAGCTGCAACTCGACAGTTTGCGGTCGCTGTGGGCTTTCAGAATCAGAAACTGTATGACTCGGCGATTGAAGAGTGGCAAGTGTTTCTGAGCAGGTTCGGAAAAGATCCACGCGTGGATAAAGCCATGCATTATCTTGGCACATGTCAGCTTCAGGCGAAGCAGTATGCAACGGCCGCTGCTACGTTTGCCTCCGTTCTGGAGAAGTATCCTCAGTTCGAATTGCTGGATCAGTCCATTTTGAATTGCGGAACGGCGTGGTACAGCCTCGCTCAGGAAACAAAGAAACCTGAAGACCACGCGCGGGCGGAAGCGATGTTTGTCCGGCTGGGCAAAGACTTTCCAAAGAGCGAATTTGCGGCGCGCGCGATGTATTACCGGGGCGAAAGTCAGTACCAGCAGAATCGTCTGCAGGAAGCGGCTGACAGCTATCGCGAACTTGCGAAGACCTTTCCTCAGGATGAGCTCGTCCCGGACTCGCTTTATGCTCTGGGAGTTTGTCTGGAATCGCTTAAACAGCCTGCGGATGCTCAGCGGGCCTTCGCAGATTTCGAAAAGCGATTTCCAAAGCATGCCTTATTGACGGAAGTGCGGATGCGAAACGGGGAATGCCTGTTTGCGGAGCAGAAATTTGCGGAAGCCACGAAACAGTTTGAACTGGTCAGTCGAGCCAAAGAATTCCCGCTGGCGGACACAGCCATGCTGCGTCAGGCTCGTTGTCTTTACGAACTGGAGAAGTACGCAGATGCGGGGGCGATCTACTGGAATGTGGCGAAAGAATTTCCAAAGACAAAGCATTATGACACGTCGGTCGTCGCCGGCGCGAAGTGCTACTATTTGATTGGACAATATTTTGTTGCTCGGACAGGCCTCGAGAATGTCGCGAAACGCGATGTGCCGGAAGCCGCTGAAGCAAGTCAATGGATCGCCCGAGCATTACTGAAGGAAAAGAATGCTGAGCAGGCTTTGACGATTCTGGATGCGGCGATCGTGAAGCATTCCAGCAGCCCGACTTTGCCGCAACTGATCCTGACTCGGATTGATGCTCTGTACGAATTACCCGGGCGACGAGCAGAAACGGCAGCTTTGTATGCCGAGTTCGCAAAGAAATATCCTCAGGAAGAACTTGCTTCGCAGGCCAGCTACATGTCGGCCCTGACAGCACTGGATTTGGGAGACAACGCGGCGGCCAAACAGAATGCTGATTTGTTCCGCCAAAGTTTCCCGCAGGACAAGCTATTGCCGGATGTACTGTTCATTGGTGCTGAAGCCCGACTGCTGCTCAAAGAATTTGATGCTGCAGTGAAGATGTATGAAGAGTTTCTGAAACAGAGTGCGGATCATCCTAATGCGAACCTGGCGAGGATACGTGCGGGACTTGGCCTGCAGTTGGCAGGTCGAAACGACGACGCCGTCAAAAGGCTGACTCCGGTTCTGGCCAGCTTTTCTGATCCTGCATTAAAGAGTGAAGCATTGTCAATTCTGGGGCGTTGCGAACTTGCGAAGGAGCAGTTGGCCGCTGCCGCTGAGCGTTTTGAAGAATCGCTCAAAGCAAAGCCCGATCATGAGCAGTCGGACCAGACATTGTTGATTCTGGCGGATGTTTATCGTCGATTGGATCGCCCTGCCGACAGCGCAGCGCGGCTTAAGCTGTTGCAAACTCAGTTCCCCAAAAGCAAAGTCATGGAAGAGGCGACGTTTCGGTTGGGGGAAGTCGCCTATGCGGCCGGAAACTTCGATGACGCCATTGTGCAGTACTCTGCCGTCATGAAAACGTGGCCGCAGGGAATGTTTGCCGCTCATGCTCAATATGGCCTGAGCTGGTGCCTGTTCAAGAAGGGCGATTCTGCGGCTGCTGTGGTAGCCGTGGAGTCGCTGGTGAAGAATTTTGCGGGATCAGAGCAGGCTCGCAAAGGGCTTTATGTGCGAGCAATGGCGGAGTTCCAGCTCCAGCAATACGAAGCCGCTGAAAAGGATGTGCTGGAGTATTTGAAATCATCGCCCGCAAAAAAAGAGACCCTGGATGCTCAGTATCTGCAGGGTTTGTCTTTGGCTGGACAGCAGAAGTTTGCCGATGCTGCCAAAGTCTATGCGGAAATTCTGAAGGTCGATGCAAAGTACGCGGATGCGGACAAAGTTCTGTATGAGTTAGGATGGGCTCATTTCGAACTGAGACAGCAGCCGGAATCGATTGCGGCCTTCCAGCGTCTCGGTCAGGAGTACCCCGAGAGTCCGCTCGCTGTTGAAAGTCTGTTTCGCGTTGGGGAATCGCTGTATGAGACGGAGAAATATGCGGATGCAGCGAAGGCTTATCAGAGCACTGTGGCCAAAGCGGGAGACAGTGAGCTGGGTGAGAAGGCCGCGCACAAACTCGCATGGAGCTACTTCAAGCAGGACCTGTTGAAAGAAGCGACCGACGGATTCACGAAACAGTTGAAGCAGTTTCCGAAAGGGGCTCTGGCCGGGGATGCAGAGTTCCTGCTGGCGGAGTGTGACTATCGCCAGAAGCAGTGGCAGGCAGCGATTGATCACTATGCTCCCGTGATTGCGGCCAATCATCCCGTGTATGCGGCGTTGGCGATCTTTCGATCCGGTGAATGTGCGGCAGCTTTGGAAAAATGGTCCGACAGTCTGAAGTATCACCAAAAAGTTCTGAAGGAGTATCCGGACTTTGAACTCAAGGCAGAGGCTCGATATGGGACCGGCTGGGCTTTGCAGCAGCAGGATAAGGTCGAAGAGGCGATTCAGGCTTACGAGAAAGTGACCGAGGAGACTGATACCGAGACCGCTGCGAAAGCACGTTTCATGATCGGAGAATGCTTCTTTGCTCAGAAGAATCACAAAGAAGCGACAAAGCATTTTCTGAAAGCGGCGTTTGCTTACCGTCATCCGGAATGGTCTGCGATGGCGCTCTTCGAGGCCGCTCGATGCTTTGAAGTTCTCAAGGATATCGAACAGGCGAAGAACTGTTATCAGCAGTTGATCGAAGGTTATCCACAGCATGCCAAGGTAGAAGACGCGAAAAAGCGACTCCGGGAATTCTGATCCTGACAATTCTGTTTGCGTAGAAATGCTTTTGATTGACAGCCTGCATTGACAAGGCGCAGTGTCTTTTCTGCGTGCGTCCGAGTTTATTCGTCCCGCATGCTTTTGCTGATCTCAACCATCACGGATGGAAGAAATACAATCCCGGAGTAATGGTCCGCCGGCATTTCAATGTGGTGGCCTTCCGGAAGTTTGGCTGCTTCAGCCAGTGCGAAGCTGCATTTCGGTGGCACGACATCATCGTACTTTCCGCTGTACAGCCATGTGGTCTTTGGATTGATGCGATGAGCCAGTCGCAATGGTTCGACGGGCCGAGCCAGTTCCCGAACTTTATCCCCGTTGATCCCCAGCGACTCCAGTCGCTCCCGCACTTTGGCAGCATCCTTCGCACCACTCAAGACGACGTCATGCAGATTGCCACCAGCCAGCAGTATGTACACGCGATCGAAACCATCATCCATGCCTGCGACGGTTGATGTCACGAAGCCTCCGAGGCTGGTGCCCTGAACTCCCACGATTGTGTCGTCAACAAGTGGCATGCAGACGACCGCATCGCGAGCTCGTCGCACATCAGCAACGGCCTGCTTCATTGACTTCAGCATCAGTTCCGGTTTGCCGGAGCTTTCCGTACGGCGAACTCCGTAACCGGGCATCTGGACCATGAATGTGTGCAAACCCTGAGCAGCGAGGCCGCGAGCAAAAATTCGCCCGACTGTCATTCCTCGCCCGGATTCATGGACCACAACGACAGCCCTTGCGGTTGTGGGCTGCCCCGATGCATCTTTGGCAACGTACCATTCAAGGCAGACGTTATCATTGACGGCGTCACCGGACGGTACTGCCGAAGGAAACCGGACCAGCAAGTCACCATGCTCGCCTTCGACACTTTCACAAGTCACTTCAAAGGCATCGGGCTTCCATCGCAAACCTGCCAGACATTCCTTCGCATCCGGCATCGGATCAATGTCGAGATTGATCGAATCGTTCGCGGCGAATTTTGCCCCGGAGACCGGCAGATCGGAAGCGAAGAGCGAACTTGTCAGGGCGATTGCAGAGCACAGGCTGGCCAGGGCTGTGGCAGAGCGAAACAAGGAACGCACGATCAGGCTGCCGAGAGAAGGGATGAGCATCGTGTGAGAACTTTCAGGACGCCAGAGTGCTGCCGAGTTCTGTGGGAAAAGGCAGTTGCGAGAATGATTCGAATTCGATTCCGCCAGGCACTTCTCATCGAGTCCGCTTGCAGAATCTTTCTAGACGCGAAACCGGAATGTCTCAGACAGGTATCGCCAAAGCCAGTGAACGGCCGTTCGATTGGAGATAATGAATCGAGCATTCCCACGCATGCCGGGCTTCATCAGCACTGAGTCAGGCTGACTGACCGGATCGTCAAAATGCATTTCCGCAATCGCGCGGAATGCCGTGCTGGCCAACTGTTCCTGCCCCTGAGTACTTGGCTTGGTGGCCAAAGGTCCGCTAAAGCGAGTCGTCAGCGCTTCTGGAGCCATTACTTCACCTTTCAGGGAAACCTGAGTCACCTTTGTGACCCAGGTGATATCTGCCAGGTGATCCAGTTTGATTTCGACTTCCATCCTGTCGCCCAGGTCATCTCGATCGCCCTGGTCCACGTACAGCACAGCCTGGACTTTGTCCGATGGAGCGATACTGGCCAGTTCCTGCCCGGCTTCGACTCGGCACCCTGCATTGCGGGGATCCAGTGGAGTGCCATGCCACGGATCCAGTTTCATCGGATCGATCTCACTGGCCGATTCTTCAGGCACGCGTTTCGCGGCCACCAGAACACCATCAGCCGGTGCACGCACGACTCGCTGAACGTTCAGCTTCACAAGTTCTCGAATCGTTTCCTGTAGCATCATGGCCTGAGCCAGGGAATCCGTCGCACCTTTGACGTAAGACATTTCGTCGTAGCGGAGAATCTCGAGAGACCGCAGATAAAGTTCGGCAACACGACTGTAGAGATCGTCGCGACGTTTGTAGTCGTCAGCCTGCTCCAGAATTGCAATCACATCGTTCTTTTTGACGGTATCACCATTTCGCGGGATCCGCGCGTACTCATCTGGTGTCGGCATTCCTTCGAGCAGCTTCAGCTTTGCCGGATCAATCAGCAGTACATCAGGATCTGACGTATCGGCCTTCTTTCGCAGCTTACCACGAATGTTGGTCTCAAATGCTGACAGTGATTCGTAATACTGACGGTAGTCTTCGGGAAGAACGATCTGGCCTGCGATCGGAGCGGGAACTGCAACAACTCCTCGCGGCTCCAGCACGCATGGTGCTTCGTGATACCAGGGAATCGGAGTCGTAAACGCAACCCAGACGAGACCGGCAAAGATGGTCCCGGAGATTGCCATTTTTGTCTTGCTCATGGGTTCCATCCGAGGTGTGGCGATGATTTGATAGATACTGCGAAACATTGCGAAGAAGATGCCAGCCATGGAGAAGATCAGCATCGTGACCCCAAGGCTCTGAAGATCATAGGGCTTCAGTACGGTGTAAAGGAACATGCTGATGGAAACCAGCACAACCCAGCGATAACACCAGGCCGCTATCGCATAAGTCACAAACCACGCGCGACCGGTTTCGGGCATGAACGGATCCGGCCGGGATTCGATCCCCAGGCAGTACCAGGAGAACGCTTCTTTGAGCAGCTTTTCGGACTTCTGGCGAAGATTCGGAATCTCGAGGAAGTCGCTCATCATATAGTAGCCGTCGAAACGCATCAGCGGATTGGCGTTGAAAATGACGGTCGTGATTGTTGTGACAAAAAACGTGTTCAGAGCCAGATGGTGCAGCAGTCCGGGCTTTGTTAACCACCAGACGTAGATTGCTGCCGCAGACAGGATGACTTCGATATACATCCCGGCTGCACCGATGATAATGCGATGCCACTTGTTCTTCAGCATCCACGAATCGGTGACGTCGCAATAGAGGCATGGGCTGAAGACCAGCATCATGACACCCATCTCATGGCATTCACCGCCATAATGAGTACAACTCAGTCCATGGCCGAACTCGTGAATGATCTTGGCGAGTCCCAATGTTGCCCAGAGATAAATCAGGTTTGGCCAGCCGAAGAAGCTTTGGAACTCTGGCAGGCGTCCGTGAAATTCTTCCAGGTTTGCGGCCAGAACCAGCCACGAAGACACGACAAACATCATGCAGATCGTGACGGCTGCCGGATGAAATATCCACGCGACATAAGGGTGCAACCGGTGAAGAGTTCTCTCCGGATCCCAGCCCGGTAGTCGGAGAGAAAGCAGACTCATCAATGTCTGCTTGATCTTCTCCTTGCGAGTCTTCTGTCGCTCGCGAACAACCGACGCCCCTTGACCCGGACGATCACTGACCACCAGACCCTTTTTGTGAAGGTCTGTAATCAACTGCTGAATGTCGCTCAGCGTAATCTGCAGTGTGGGAAACTCAGACTTCAGATCGTCGCGCACGTTCTCGAGGCTGCGTTTGCCGTCCAGAAATTCAAGAATTCGATACTGCTCCATCTGCAGTCGATGATACTTGAGCGCAACGGGGTCCTTGATCACCTGATAGCCAACACCCAGGTAATCAATTTTTGCAACGACGAGATCCGCGCGTTTCCGGAGCGGAATTGGTCGCTGATTGGAAGCGACCATGTTGCCTGCATTGGCGGAGTTATCGTTTTTTTGCAAGGATCACCGCCTTAACCGGCATACCTTCCTGCAGCATGTATCGCCCGTATTTGTCCTGACGATTGGGGACTGTAACGCCCAGCCGAATCATCAGCGACTGAGTTGAGTCCGGCTCAACCTTGGGGTCAATCAGGTCAATACGGCCGACGAACACTTCTGCATCGGAGATTTCATCGGGTTCCAGTGCAAACCCTGGTTCCGCCGAAGGCCCGCCCTTCTTTCCAGTCGGAGCGTCACCGAATATCGGGTCCGAATCCTCTGCTGGCGCGGCCTCTGGTTGACGCTCAACTGCGCCAGCTCCACGCTGCGTCACAATGCGAATTTCTACCTCATCGCCAACAAACAACAGGTCACGATGTTTGAAGTGGACTTTCACCGAGGCTCGTAGTTCCGACATGTCTGTCAGTGTCAAAACCGGATCGCCCGGGCGAACGTTTTGCCCTGGGTACTTCTGGACTTTGGTCACGAAGCCATCAAACGGAGCAAACACGGTGTATTGATTAAGTTGAGCTTCCTTAATCTTCAGATCAAGTTCCGCCAATCCTTTGTCTTCTTTCGACTTGGCAAGCTGAGCTTCCCCTTTGCGAACTTCCAGATCCACCTGCCGCATTTCGCTCGGAGTAAACGCACCCGGACGGCGAACGTTTGCGTCTCGCTTTTGAGTCTGGCCTTCCAAAGCTGTCGCAAGAGCCACTTCAGCGAATTCAATCTCTGTCATTAGTGTGGATTGTTTGCGTGCTCGAGCAACCTCGGCGGCAATCACTGAATCATTCAGCTTGATCAGCATTTCACCCTTGGCGACGAGGATCCCTTCTTCAGTGGGATTCACAGTGACAAGTGTGCCGGCGACTTCAGAGGAAATCGGTACCTGCCGCTTGATCTGCATCTGGGCTTCAGTCGCATCGATTCGCACGACATTCTGACCGCTGACCGCGCTGGACAGGCTCAGAAGCAGCGCAACGCAGACCAATTGTGCCACGTTTTTTTTACCCACTTGACGGCATACCATGGACGACTCCAAAACACCGGGCCAGCCTGCGACGGCCACGTGTGGCAAAAACTGTTCAAACTTCCACGACGCAAACAACTGCGATATCTAACGAAACTTGCTGAATCCCTCAATCCCTCGTAGGGGACAACTTAAAGGTTGTTTCGCGATGGTTTTTGTTCGTTCACTGCATTGCACAGAATCAGGACACCAGGATTCCATCGAATAAGCTGCGTATCTCACCCTTTTGACCTAAAACTGCAGGTAGTAGTCCCAGAGGACTACCGAATCTCGCTGATCGGCGGATTCTGCCGTTATGTGAAAAAAAGGAGAAGTCGCGAGGCCGTGGGAGAGAAATGCCTGATGGTTTGGGGCGTCATTGGAAGTGTTCAATCACTCGTTCTTCAGAAAGCTCATATGCAGGGCCGCATGACGACAATGGAGTTTAATCCAGTCGGATTCCGGCATCTCTCCGAAGGCCGGACTGGGGGCTCTTCGATCAGTCGACTTGATCCGGGCAACGGCTTCCTGCAGGAGTCGAAATCCTTCTTCGTCGGAGATGCACGGGCGTGGGCCGAAATCGTTTTCCAATTGAGCCGGGAGTTGAAACCCCGGCTTGAACGGACGGTTCAGAAACCAACTCTTGAACAGCTTCGCAATCGCTCTCATCCACAGAGGCATCGTGTAATCAACACCGTCGATGGAGATATCCATTGATTTGGCGAGATGTTCGAAGTTTTGCCCGGCCGTCCAGTTCCCCAGCGATCGAATCTTCCCGCCGCGCATCAACTGTTCAGCATCGCGCAGAATGTCATCATAACTTCCGATAACAACATCGCGGCGTCCGCCCACGTTTTTGACATCTATCGCCATCTTTGCAAATTCCTGATCCCTGCGACTGGAGTAAATCAAGACGCCTGACCTGGTCGGCAGTCTAGTAGCTACCAGGCCGAAACGACCAGTTGTTTTGACTGATAAACAGGCTGCGAAGTTCGACGAGCGAACCCGGCCACTGTTCGTTCGGCTGTTGCCGGCAATGCAGGAGTTGCTGCCGTCAAGACATCAGATTTCACAATCTCCCCCGTCTTCCAGAGTGAGAAGAACTGGCGGAAAACTTTTTCCCGGAGAGGCGGAATGACGTGAATCGGGTCGATGTGATACCAGGCACCTTCCGGTTGAATGAACGGGATCTGATGCTTCCGCGTGTAGCTTTCAAGTAAAGCATTGAGCGCTCTTGAGCGTTCGCAGATTTGCTGAAAAGACATCATGCAACCGGGGAACAAAATGGTTCGCATGAGAAGGAATCGAGCCCTACCCATCGCTTCAATGGAAGCCAACGGCAACCCCGTCATTGCAATTGTGGCGTCCGGTCGCCACGCCTTGATTCGGCGCAGACATTCCTCGACGGTCTGAAAAATCTCTTCGGGGTCACGCATGTAGACGATGTCGTTACCGATATCGGTCATGAGAACCAGCGGAGCGGCAGAGCCCGCGGCCAGCAAATTCTCCCAAAGTCCGCACTGGATGATACCCGGCAGACGGCGAATCAGGACTGCACTCCAGTCGATGTAAGAACGCCCCATGCCGAGGCAAACGCGAAGGTCAATTTCTCCGGGCACTATGTGCTGCAATGCACGAACGGCCGGTTTCCAGCCCAGAGTCAGGTTGCTGGCTCCCAGCAGAACGACTGACTGCTTCTCTGTTGACGCTGTAGAGCCTTGAGTCTGTAGCACTGTGATTAGTCTGTTGGTTGGCTGTCGTCTATTGAAATATCCAGGTGCCACCGAAACTCACTCGGCCGCTGGCTGACCGGGCTTCTTGTTGGCGGCTTCGGCTTTTAACTGTTCAAACACGGTCTGAACTGCGTCGGACGGAATCGCGTACGTCGGGAATCGGTCTGCCCTTGCAATGACGATTCCGATGGCCTGGCCGCTTAAGTCCAGCAACGGCCCGCCGACTTTCGTCGGATAAACATCGGCGTCAATCTGGAGTGCTCGCGGAAATCCCTGAGCATGGGTGCTGGCAAATTGTCCTGTCAGCTCCGGATCACGATACAGCGGCAGTAACGCATTCTCATTCGTAAATTTTGAGGTCAACACGATCTCGATCGTTCGAATCATGTCTTCTCGCATGAAGCGAATCGCCACCTTGTCTCCGGGTTTAAATCCACCGATGCGATTCTTTAATGAATCCGGGTCATGCACATCATGTCCGTCCACCGACAAAATCCTGTCATTGGGTTTCAGGCCATTTCTGACGGCAGCTCCTCCAGACAGCACCTCCACAATCCGCACGCCGTTCCCCACCGGCTCATTTGGATTTTCATAAGGATTAGGCATCGTAATCCCAAGGAAAGCTCGCTTTGCACTTTCCGAAGTATGCGCCACAACGCTGATCACGGTTGGAATCAGAGCCTTGCCGCGAGGATCCTGAACCAGCGCCATTGTTCCTGCCGGCAATGTTTCGGTACGCAGTGTTGCAGGCTTCAAATCCTTCGCATCAACTTTCAGCAACATCAGGTCGTAGGAATAATCCGCAGCCATTTCCTTGCCTCGAAAACGGCGACCATCCGGAAAAATGATCTCCGGATCAATGGCTCCATCCAGTTCCGATGCTTTGGTCAAGATATATCCATCCGCTGACATGACAGTGCCAAGGCAGAGCAAAAGGCCATTATCACGAACCGCGACAACGGTCTGAGGACTGACTTCAGCCACACCTTCATACAGCTTCAGTTCTTCAGTCGCACGCTTCTCGAACTTACCGATGCTGCGGTCGTCGCTCAGCTGTTCCAGAATCTCACGTTCACGCTCTTCATCATCCGGAGTCGGAAGCCTGTCCGGGCCCTCTGCACGTTCGTCCTCAACGTCCGGGTCGGTATCATCACCAGTGATCAGCTTCAGCGTATCCTCGGTCCCGTTACGGCGGATCATCACTTCAATGGGTTGCTCTTCCTCCAGCAGATCCAAAGTCGTCCCAAGGTCCAGTCGATCAGCGATCGGTTCGCCTTCGATCTTCAGCAGCACATCACCGCTCTTCAGCCCCGCTTTTTCCGCAGGGCTATTGGGCAGAACTCGCGTCACTTCGGGAGTAAAGTCTTTCCATTTCAGGTTCACTCCAAAGAAACCGGACGATGCGATGTCGTTATCCATCGATCGCAAACGCCCCCAACGGTCTCCAGCAAGCAAACGGTCCCAGTCGTCATGGAAGCTGTCGATCGAAACATGACGATTTTCGGTAATCAAACTGGTGATCATGCTGTGAATGCCAATAACCTCGCCCTTCATATTGAAGAGAGGACCCCCCGAATCCCCCAGCAGAATGGCACAGTCAGAAACAACCGTTCGGTTACCCACAGAGAGCACTCGTCCGATTCGAACGGGCGCTTCTCGATCAGGACGGTAACCACCCGGATGCCCCAGTGCAAAACACCAGTCGCCAACTTTGGTTTCTGTCAGTCTTCCCATTTCGGCAAAAGGAAAGCCGGCACTGCCAGGCGCCGGATCACTGATCTTCAGGACGGCCGCATCAGCGTCACGATTCTTGCCCAGTACGTTCGCTTGGTACTCGCGACCATCCGGATAAGTGATGGTCACCGAGCTGCGACGTGACCTGCGTCCCGAATCCACGACATGCGAGGCGGTCAGTACGATACCATCGCGGCTGACAACAATTCCGCTGCCTACGCCCATCCCGTCGGAAACACCAACGACTGCCAAACGAACCTTCGACAAGGCTGCCGTGAGTTGCTGCTGTCGCTGCTGCAGCGGCTCGGGAACATCAGCCGGAGCGTACTTCGCTGAAGTCGCAAGACAGATCGCAAGGACCAGACACCGAGCATGCAACAGCAGATGCTTCATTGTCAACTCCGACAGAGATTTTATTCTGTGCGTCGCCACGATTGAGGTGACTGCCAGGGGGATCACTCCAACTCCCGACCTCAACTCACACCGTGTTGAAAATAATTTCGAAGAGATTTTCGAACCGGTTCGCCCAGAGGAATTCAACGCGGTGGTTTCGCCCGTTTTGAGTATAGAGACCAGGACGTCGACGATTCCACTGTCTGAACACCAGAGAGATGCCTTTCGACCGTAATTCGTGAAAGGAATTCTCCGGATTTCTGACAATGTTGTATGAATTGTTCCTGACGCCTCTTCTGGTTCATCGGCTTCGCGGTCGTAATTCAGTGAGAACTCCGGTCAGGACGGGGCTGAATGGTGAACGTTTGCAGGGTCTCATAATCCGCAAAGTCCACCTGTCCAACCACCGAACTGCCCGCCACCGGCAGAACTGGACAGTTGAGATCTCACAGGAGTTTCATCCACGTGCCGACTCGCCGAGCCTCAACTGAGCCGTCAGCTTTCGCTCAGCAGTCAACAGGAACGCTGCTCCCTGGCCCGCTCACGAGGACCACCTGACTGCCAACACAAAGATTGCCCTCTGTTCAACGCCCATTTTATCCGGACACTTACCTGTACAGGCCATGTTGTAAGATAAATGCTTCCACGGCCCGTGGCGTGAGAAATCGCAGAGCTCTCCCTTGGGCAATTCTCTCCCGCAAGTCAGTGGCGGAGAGATCCGTGCCGGGCATCGTCAAGGAGAGCACTCTGGCGGCTATCTCCTGACCGACCCATTCCGCGATCTGTGACGATGTGACTTCGGCAACCCCCGGACGATTGCAGGCCACGATGATTGCGAGGCGTGCAATTTCCTCCGGTTCGCGCCACGTCAAAAAGTCCCGCAGCGAATCGGCCCCCATCAGGAAGTAGAGATCATGCCCAGGAAACTCGGCCGTTAGCTCACGCAACGTGTCAACCGTGAACGATGGCCCCGAGCGTTTCAGCTCGCGGCGATCCACAACGAACTCCGGATAGCCGGAAACCGCAAGGCTCAACATATCGGCCCGCGCATGGCCGTCGGCAATCCTGATGCCCGGTTTGTGCGGCGGGCTGGCGGCAGGAATCAATCGAACCTGATCAAGCTTCAGCCGCTCGCGACAGGTTTCCGCCACAATCAGGTGACCGTAATGCACCGGATCAAAGGTTCCGCCGAGTATTCCGATTCTCATTACTTCCGCCGTGAAACTGTTTATGTCGACTTGTTATACGCTGCTGGTCCATGTTCTCCGTATTTTCGCGGCCCTTTTCAATCCACAACCAGACTCCCTACGAAAACGCAGCAATTTTGCTCCTGGTTGCTCGAATCTGGTATTCATTGTGCCTGAGAAAGGAAGTGTTTCGCCCGCGAAGTTACAATTCCCGGTGAGACTGATAACGACTCCCATTTTCTTCGAACGGCTCCATGAGTATTCCATCTGAAATTCAACTGACCAGCGGTCCTGTCAGTTCTTCTTTGCAGGCTTCCGTCAATCAGCCGTTGATTACGGTTCCCGATAAGGTTGTTTCCCCGTCGGAGCGTTGCCGCGCGGCGTTGTTGAATCCCCTTGGGTATCCGGAACTTGTACGCTGCGTGGTGCCGGGCGATCGAGTCATCCTTGTGGTCGATCCGGAAACTCCGTTCGCGGCCGAGATCATCTCCACGGTCTGGGAACAGTTGCAGTCAGTCACCGATGGCGGTGTCCTGTTGACTTTGCTGCTGCCACCAGATCATTCCGGCACCGGCTGGCAATGGCTGCGTGATCAATTCCCTCTGCACGTTCAACAACAGATCACGGTACACGTGCATGACCCGGCTGATTCCAGTCAGATCAGCTACATCGCCAGCACGTCGGGCGGCGAACGAATTTATCTCAACCGTCTTTTATCTGACGCGGATTTGATCATCACGGTTGGAATCATCGCCTTCGATGGGCTGCTGGGATTTCGAGGCACCTCGAGCATTCTCTTTCCGACATTCTCCGACATCGCAACGCAACAAAGCTCACAGTCTCAGGGTCACCCGGAGCTGACTCCTGAGCAGCAACGGCCGTTTCGTGAAATGATTGATGAAGTCGGCTGGTTGCTGGGAACTCAATTCACCGTTCAGGCGATTCCCGGAGCAGCCGGATTGCCTGCCGAAATCCTGGCAGGACTTCCAGAAGATGTCATGGCGCGTGGCAAGGAACTGGTCGAAAGTACTTGGCGCGTGAGCGTTGAGGAAATGCTGGACGGAGCGGTCATCTCTGTTCCCGGCGGAGCCTTCGGATGGAAGCAACTGGGACAGGCACTGGAGAACATCACAAATATTGTCCAGCAGGGCGGTCGGATCGTGATTGTGGCCGATCTTCCGATTCCGGAAGGTCCGGCGGCGACGATGCTGCGACGCTGCCAGGATCCGGAAGAACTCCTGAAGCCACTTCGCCGCGAACCTACTGTGGACTCAGTTGAGTTCGCTCAGTTGATTCAGGCATTACGGCGTGTGCGAGTTTATCTGCTCAGCCAATTGCCGGCAGAGCTGGTCGAAGAGCTGGGAATGATTCCCGTTTCAGACTCCGCCGAATTACAACGACTGGTCGCAACAATCGAAGACTGCAAGTGCATCCCGTTTGCAAACTACGCGTGGTGTGAAGTCACTTAGCGTTGCCGGAATTCACTGTTTGGTGACCGCCAAAACCTGGTGACCGCCAACACCGTGAGATAAATGTAGTGGAAGTCGCTCGACTTCCCCAAAGACAGGGATCTCTGGCGAGCTCCACTACACGATCTCCGACCTGTGGACGGTGCTAATCGATTCGACCAGCACACCGCCAGCAGCTAACTTTTGCCCAGCCAGTCAGACCTTGCGACAGGACATTTCATACACGGGCCACTCAGTTCCACAATCGTTGCAATGAAATCCAACGATGGTCGCAGTGCCAGGAACGGGCAGGCGATTGCGAGGACTGATCATGGAATCCGCCAGCTCCAGCGGCTCAATGTCCTGATGCCCGCACTCCGGACATGTTCCGTTTTGATGAATCAAACGTGCTCGATCAACGGCCGGCATAAATCGGCCACTGAAAATCACAGATCGGCGAGCCCTCTCGAACGGAATAATGTCTTCCGGACCGCTATCGACAGAAACGTCAGTTCGGTCATCGGTCTCCGCAACAATATCGTCTGTGGGCGCGAACAAACGCAGGTGAATACGGTTCATGCGTGTTTCCTCCTTGAAGCACGATTCCTGATAAGCATTCAGGCAAGTTCAGCTTTCAACGTTTGCTGATCGATCCGTCGATGGGAAAAAGCAAACGCCGAGATCAGAGTCTGAATGATAGAGATTGCAAACGGCGACCTGAGAGAGACATTTATGCCGTTCAATGACCGAACTCTATCCGTCGCTCGCTCCGAACTCAAGGGCCTAAAACAGGATTTAACTGCAGGCAAAATGCGAAGAATGCGTCATTCATGTTCCACAAGGCCTTCCCGGGCTGCTGGATTTGCAAGATCCATCTAAATCGCAGACGTTTACCGCAGTCTTCGATGCCCCTGAGCCTGAAACGTTCGAAGGGTCATTTGCTGATCCGGCTGTTGCAGTGACCAAATTCGATCTGGGGTTCATCACAGTGGATGAATCCACCAGCCCTGCCGGCCATTGTTTGTAGTGGACTAGGCTACGCGTCCCGCCGCAGCTTCCAGGCCCCATGGGCTCACTGCCAAGCCTAACACCGTTTTCGATCTGCAAAAGGCATAATTGCCTCCGACTCAACGCATGTTTCACCCCGGCTTATTCGAGCCACAAGCTGACTGGCGGACAAATATAAGTTTCAAACCACTGTGCACCATTGACTTGCGTTCGACATCAGGCACAATCCGAACTACTGGTCGGGCCGGGAGTTCAGTTTTTTCTCGTTGCCCAGAGAGCATGTCCAAATCCTGCTTTCAAATCTTGACGCCGCTGCTGATCCTTTGGCAGCTCATTCTCCCCTGCAGTGCGCCGTGGTTGCACACCTGCATCGAGGACTACTGCGCTCAGACAAAGTGCGAAGAATCGTCGGATTCTTCTGGCCTGAAAACTCCAGCTTCAGCGACCCATTCAAGGCATTCCTGTGCCTGTGCTCACCATGCGAAGAATTCTCCGCAGAGCAACCAAGATTCAAACGAACAGGCTCCTGCAAAGTCGCATGACTGTTCCAACTGTGCTGTCTGCCAGGCAATTGCTGCACCGCGAACTCTTGTCGCGATTGTGTCTCTGGAGGCTTCCGTTGAAATCATGGAAGCCCTCGTTTTTGCGGACTGCTCTGACCCGCTGCTCGGGTTTGACCTCCCAACTCGCTGCCGCGCGCCGCCAGCCGCTAACCTCTGCTGAGTCTTGCTGGCAGTGATCCTTCGCGGGCTGATGCCATTCTATCGACGGCTTGAGTTTGTAACTCGACAGCCGCCCGGTGAATGAAGTCCCGCCTGAGGCCGCAGGCTGAGTCGCGTCACTCTGTGCTTGTAAGCACAGTCGCAAAAGCTCCCAACCACACCGTGCGTCGTAAGGTCACCGGTGGCTGCGCATGCTACTGACAACATCCAGTTCAATGATCACAAGCAGCCTGATGAATTAATCAACCAGTACGCGTTAGCGTCGGGTTCTCTCTGCTCGCTCTAAACTTCGTCATCCCAAACATCAGGGCTAACACGATTTCCACGCACGTTCTGAAACCTCCCCGCCCCGCGCGGACCGCGAACTGCAAAGTCGCGACCGATCGCATCGCGCGCCCGGTTCGTTGCGGCTGGTGTCATCCGGAATCCGTCCGCAAATTTGCCGAACAGTTGATGAGCCAGCAATTGTGGTGCTGGGGTCGTGACATTAAATCGCCTGCGGGCAATCTGCTCATGAATTATGGCTTTGAGCGTCATCGAGAGCCCGGGAAAGGCAGCTCCGGATCGACGTGTTATCGGCTGGACGACGGCCCGCTGCACGTTGCTCTGTGGGGCTTCGGAATTTTCTACGGTGAGCGTAGCCTGGGCGGGCTCTTTATTGGACGTTACGACTTCCGACCTCGCTGGGCCAATCTCGAATCTCTGTCCAGCGCTGTGCATTATCCGGATGATCTTCCGCCCTTCGGTCGCCCGGCCGGAGTTCGACAGTGGAAGGCGGCTCATCGACTCTGCCGCAATATGCTGGACTGGATCGTCAATTATGAAATGTGGGTGATGCAGCAAGCCGGAGCCGCTTATCGACAGCGATGCGTGAAGTCCTGGCTGCATCCGTTTGTGACTGCAGAAAAAATGCCGGCCGCATGGGGCCTGCTTCGTAATCGTTGCTGGGATCAGCAGAGAAATCAGTGGTACCTGGCGGTCGACCGCCTCGGAATTTTGGACACCAAAGGAAAAAACAAATGAAGAAGTTACCCGTCACCGTGCTTTCTGGCTTTCTGGGAGCCGGTAAGACCACGCTGCTGAATCACGTCCTCGCCAATCGCGAGGGCCTGAAAGTGGCCGTGATCGTCAACGACATGAGCGAAGTCAACATCGACGCTCAGCAAGTCGCCGGAGGTCCGGCGCAACTGAGCAGAACCGATGAGAAGCTCGTCGAGATGTCCAATGGCTGCATTTGCTGCACTCTGCGAGAAGACCTGCTGGAAGAAATCACCAAACTGGCTCGCGAAGGCCGGTTCGATTACCTGTTGATTGAATCGACGGGAATCTCGGAGCCTCTGCCCGTGGCCGAGACGTTTACCTTCGCCGATGAGAATGGCAACTCCCTTAGCGACGTGGCCATGCTGGATACCATGGTGACCGTTGTTGACGCCGCCAATTTCATGAACGACTTCTCGTCACAGGATGAACTTCGCGACCGCAAGATGGGCATGGACGAAACGGATGATCGAGATCTCTCGCTGCTGCTGACAGACCAGATTGAATTCGCCAACGTGATCATTCTGAACAAGACTGATCTGATTTCTGCTAGCGATCGAAATCGTCTGCACAGCATTCTGCAGAAGATGAATCCGGAAGCGATTGTTCTCGAAGCCGAACGCGGCCGAGTTCCTCTCTCCGCAATTCTGAATACCGGACGCTTTCAGATGGAATGGGCCGAGTCCTCCGCAGAATGGCTCAGCGTGCCACGTGGCGAAGAGCAAACAGAGACCGCCGAGTACGGCATCTCCAGTTTCGTGTATCGCTCTCGTCGCCCGTTTCATCCCGATCGCTTTCATGAGTTCTGGGTGAACGATGACGCGGCTTCTTCGATCCTGCGTTCCAAAGGCTATTTCTGGCTTGCTTCGCGGCATAGTCTCGCTGGATTCTGGTCACAGGCTGGCGGTGTGATCAGCGCTGATCCGGGCGGGCAATGGTGGGCCGAAACTCCTCGCGACGACTGGCCTCTTGAGGATCCTCAGCAGATCGCCGAGATTGAATCGATCTGGGATGAAAAGGTCGGCGATCGTCGTCAGGAAATCGTCATCATCGGACAGGATCTGCAGATCAAGGAAGTCACTCGAGCTCTTGATGCATGCCTCCTGACGGACGCTGAACTTGCGATGGGTCCGGATGCCTGGGAACAGTTTGAAGATCCGTTCGCGCCCTGGGAAATAGCCGATAGCGAGATGGGTGAAGGTTGTGAACTGCCCGACGAAGACGACGAGGCGGATCAGCGATGAAACTTCTGCCCGTGACCGTGCTGTCAGGATTTCTCGGTGCCGGAAAGACGACTCTGCTGAATCACGTTCTCGCCAATCGCGAAGGCATGAAGGTGGCTGTGATTGTCAATGACATGAGCGAAGTCAACATCGACGCCCAGTTGATCGCCGGCGGCTCGGCTGCGCTGAGTCGCACGGAAGAAAAGCTGATCGAGATGACCAACGGGTGCATTTGCTGCACTCTGCGAGAAGATCTGTTGCGTGAGATCAGCCAGTTGGCTCAGGAGGGACGGTTTGATTATCTGCTGATTGAATCAACAGGGATCTCCGAACCGGCTCCGGTGGCTGATACGTTCACTTATGCGATCGCCAACAATCAGTCGTTGTCGGATATCGCCGAACTGGACACGATGGTGACAGTCATCGACTGCATGAACTTCCTTATGGATCTCCGCATCGGTGAAGATCTGCAGTCACAGGGAACCGCGGCAACGCCGGATGATGTTCGCACGGTGGCCGATCTGCTGATTGATCAGGCTGAGTTTGCCGATGTCATTGTGTTGAACAAGACCGATCTGGTCAGTGCTGAAGAACTGGCTCGCGTCGAAGGTTTTCTGGAGCAGCTCAATCCTTACGCGTTGAAGGTACGCAGCGAGTTTGGAAAAGTTCCGCTGAAGAAGATCCTGGGAACTCACCGCTTTGATTTCGAACGCGCCAAAACCTGCAAGGGCTGGCAACTGGTGCTGCGTGATGATGGAGCCAGTGAAGTCGAAGAGTATGGAATTCGCAGCTTCGTTTTTCGGTCGCGTGTTCCATTTCATCCGGAGCGTTTCTATCGCCGACTGACGGCCGAATGGTCGGGTGTGCTGCGATCGAAGGGCTATTTCTGGCTGGCGTCACGAGTTGACAAGATTGGCGTCTGGTCGCAGGCCGGAAGAGTCGCACGGCTGGATGTCGCAGGCTTCTGGTGGGCCAGCGTGCCACGTGAGGAATGGCCACCGACGCCAGGCTTCGCCGAAGCGGTGATGAAGAACTGGGATCCGAATGTGGGAGATTGCCGACAGGAACTGGTCTTTATTGGTATTGAAATGGACGAAGCAGCTATTCGCAAATCGTTGGAAGAGTGCCTGCTCACTCCGGATGAATTCGCCTCCGGGCCTTTTGAGTGGCTGAAGTTTCCCGATCCGTTCCCACGCTGGGATGTGCAACGAGCTCCCACCGGAGCGCAGGAGGTGAATGCATGAACGCCGAAATTCAGACGCCTGTGAACTTATCGCGTGGATCCATTCGAGACGGACTTGTTCGTGCAACGGTCCTGCGTTCAACACTGTTGGGAGAATACGCCTCACTGCTGATGATGGCTCATGCGTTATTCGCAGCGATCTGGTGGGCGGCTGCTGTACCGAAGAACCCGGCCGCGTTGATCATGGTGCTGTCGGGACTTTGGATCGCCTTCCGTGCGGTCGGCGGATTGGCAGGAGAGAAATCGACGGCTGCCGTTTCTGTCTTAATGCTGGTCATGACAGGAGTTCTGGCCATCACGGGAGTTTCACGGGTTCCTGAATGGATGCCCGGCAGCATCATCGCTCCGATCGTCTCGACGATCCTGCTGTGTGTGTTGCTGGTCGTCGAGTTTATGGATATTCGAGCTCGCTCCCAAGCAGGACTGACGAATTCCGAACGACGTCGACGAGACGGCGTTGCTTTGAAGCTGGCGTTTGTGGGACTGTTTCTGGCTTGGGGGCTGGGTGTTCCGACTGTGAAGGCGATTTATCAAGCCAGTCATCCAGTGCCGGAAAAGCTGGCGATGGAACGGATGAGCTTTATCGAGGAAGCTGGATTTCGTTGCGGGGAAGCCATGGTCACGGCCTGCTTCTTTGCTCTGGGGGCCAACATCGGAAGTTTTTTGAATGTGGTGGTATGGCGGATGCCGCTCGGGATTTCCATCGTGCATGGGGATTCTCGCTGCCCGGTTTGTTCAACGAAGATTGCAAGCCGAGACAACATTCCGATCTTCGGCTGGCTGGGACTTGGCGGCCAATGCCGTGCCTGCGGAATCGAGATTGCGCCTCGATATCCGATTGTTGAGGCGATCACCGGGACGGTGTTTCTGCTGTTCTATTTCGCGGAGTTGATTTCCGGTGGTGCCAACTTACCAGTGCGAGGGATCAATAACTATCGCGGCGTTTTGTGGATCATTATGTATCCCAAGTGGGATGTCATCGGGCTGTACCTGTACCACTGCTATTTGTTCTGCGTGCTGCTCGTGATGACGCTTATGGCTCTGGATCGAAAACAGGTTCCTCGTCGGCTCTTGATCTTTGCTTTCGTTGTTGCGATCGGATTACCGCTTGCGTTTCCGGATCTCGCGCTTGTCCCCGCGTCGCGACTCCTGACCGCTGGCTGGATGTCATCCGCGATGTTTGTCGGGGCAGGAACCGTCGTCGGCTTGTTGATTGGTTGTGTGCTGAATTGGGGGTGGCGAAGAAGTCTGCCACATGAACCGAGTGAACTGATGGCCATCACTCCTTCGTTCGGATTGATTGGGGCGGTGTTGGGCTGGCAGGCGGTGCTGTCGATCGCAACATTCTTCTGCGGGCTGATGCTGGTGCGGACTATGCTCACCGATCGTGTCGATCGATTGTTGTGGCATCTGTTTGTCGCCGTGTTGATACATCACCTTCTGTGGCGTTTGATGTCATACTGGTCTCCCTCTGTGTGGCCGCATGCAACTTCCGCAGCAACGTCGGTGATTCTGCCGATGTTGATTGTTGCTGTCTGCGGAGTGGCCGTGAAGCGGAGTAAGTTACGCATTTCAGGGGACTGCTGACGAGCGGCCTGAACAACAGGCTGCGATTGAGTGGTGAGCAAAGCGACGTGCAACGAAAGAACCCTATGCGGCGGAATCGGTGATCAGTCGCACCAGATAGATCAGTCCGATCCCCAGAATCAATGCCGATCGGATGTAGTTCCATGGCAGGTTGACCAGGCGTTCTGAGCGGCGTCCGAATTTCTCGCCGAAGTACTGCAGCAAAATTCCGACGAGCGACAGTGAACTGGCGATTCCCGCTGCGAACAAGCCAATGATCAGATACGTTGCCCCGGGCGATCCGGATGAGAGCCCTGTGAAGTATGCGGCCATTGCCGTCGGGCATGGCAGAAGTCCCACGGCGAGTCCCAGAATGGCCGTAGTGCGATAGCTAGGTCGCGAAGGTGTCACTGCAGCGGGCGCAGATTCAACGGAAACAATCGGCAGGACTGCGGCTGTGGACGCAGCCATGATCGGTGATGAAAATCCGCCCAGTTGCACCAACTGCGGCTCACTCACGCATGTAGCGTGCTCGTGAGAATTCCCGTGAGCATGACCGTGCGAATGATCAGAGCACGCTCCATCATGATCATGGCCGCAACATCGCACCTTGCGACCTCGAATCGCCTGCACCAGGAGGAATCCTCCTACCGCCACCACCAGCAACGCACTGATCCACTGGAGCACGCTGGAAACCTGCGCCTCATGATGATGATCACCGGCAATCAGGTGATGAGCAATGTGGACTCCAAAAGCGATGGCGAATAGCGACACCGAATGAGAAAAAGCCGTGGACAGTCCCATCACGACCGGATGCCAGAAGCTGCGTTTTCCATCCAGCAGATACACAAACATGGCGGTCTTGCCATGCCCCGGTTCCAGAGCATGCAGGGCCCCAAGAAAAAAGCTCAGGCCAAGGCTCAGTTCGTGCGAATGGGAGTGAACGTGCATACTGGTCGGATTCCGGCAAACGTTGGTTCTGAGACCAGCGGGACGCAATAAAGTCACCGCCTGAGAGTCTCCATCAGCACGCAACCGTAATGCCTCCGACCAGTGGACATCTCGGCGTTCTGCGTGGGCTCCTGACTTTAGCGTACGCCGGTGCCTTTGAAAACGCTGAACTGAAAACAATGGCAAGGAAAAGTTTTGGCGGGCCGTTTATTCCGCGGAGAGTCTGAACACCTAAACAGCGAGCGGCTACACTCGCAGCCTCAGAACAAAAACGATCCCAAACAGAGTCGTGCAGGCCAGGACAATGGCTCCACCACTGGAGATCGACAGATAATAAGACGCGTACAATCCAATCACGCTGCCGCAGGTGGAAAACAGCACCGACAGTAGCAACATGCGTTGCAGCCGTTTGGTCAGCAAAGATGCCGTGGCTGCCGGTGTTACCAGCAGAGCCGATGTCAGAACAACTCCAACCGCCTGAATCGCCGTCACGACGGACAGTGCCAGCAAGACCAGCAACAGATATCGCATGCGTTCGGACGACAGTCCAATCACCTGAGCATGCAAAGGATCGACTGTGGTTAACAGCAACTCTTTCTGAGAGGCGAGCAGACATAGAACGACAATGGCTCCGGTGACAACGATGCCGATCAAATCCCCGCTGGTTACTCCCAGGACATTTCCGAACAGCATGTGAGAAAAATCTCGGTAACTTCGAACCGTGCTGATCAGCACAATCCCCAACGCAAACATACCGGAGAACAATACTCCAATCGCCGTGTCTTCGCGAAGTTGTTCTCGACGACTTAACCAGCCGATTCCCAGAGCCGTAATAACCGCCGCGATGATGGCTCCGAAGAAAAGGTTCCAGCGATTCAAGTAGGCAACCACAAGCCCCGGCAGTGTTGTATGAGCAATCGCGTCGCCCATAAACGCCATGCGACGCAGAACCACGTACACGCCCAGCAATGAACACGTGGCTCCAATCAGCGTACTGGCCAGCAACGCCTGTCGCATAAAACTGTATTGCAGCGGTTCAAGAAGCCAGGTCATGTGTGATCCATGATTTGCGAATTGTTTTGTGATTCGCTGTGCTGAATGTAGATTGGACATTCTTGTCCGACGATAAAGCGACGGGCAGGAATGCCCATCCTACGAATGAAGCAGGTTGCTCGTTATTGTTTGAACTCTGCCTTCACGCAAATAGATGGCTCGATCAAACGACTCCGACAAACGCCCCAGATCGTGCGTTGCAGCCAGCACGCTGGAGCCACCGCGAGTCTCTTCGCGCAACACTTCGTCGACGATATCTCGAGTCGCTTCGTCGACAGCATTCAGGGGCTCATCCAGCAGAAACAGACTGGCCCCCTGAACGATCGCTCGAGCCAACAACGTGCGTTGCTGCTGGCCGCCGGAAAGTTCGCCGATCTGACGCTCGGCCAGATCAGAGATCTTCAGACGATCCAATCCCTGCCGCACTGCTTCCATGTCCTTTCGCCCCGGTCGCTTCAGCCAGCCAAGATGCACATATCGCCCTGTCATCACCAGATCGGCGACCGTCATCGGAAAACGCCAGTCAAGATCCGCGCGCTGAGGCAGATAGGCGGTTCGATGATGACACGCTCCAACGCGATTGCCGAAGAGACTGACCGTTCCGGAGACGGGCTTCAGCAATCCAGCGATCGTCTTCAGAAGCGTACTTTTCCCCGCTCCGTTCGGCCCAACAAGGGCCACTCGCTCTCCGACATTGACGACAAGGGACGCGTCCGAGACGGCAGGCATGGGAGAGTGTTCATAGCGAACGGTCACATTCTGAAGATCGATCGCCGAGCAACCCGGTTGGGGATCTTTATGGCCTCGCCCTCCATAGGGCAACCACGGGTCGACATGATGAGAATGCTCCGGGCAAGAACAACCAGCATTGGCGGGTGTTTCAATGCGAGGCTCTGAGGTTTTGAGTGACATTATTTCAGAGACTCCACGATCTTCGTCACATTCGAACGCATCATCTGCAGGTAAGATTCCCCGCCCGAGCCGTTTTCCCCCAGAGCATCAGTAAACAGTGTCGGGACAACGCGAACCCCGGCTTCGCGAGCGACCTGCTCGGTGAGTTGCGGGTTGAGAATATTCTCTGCAAAGATCGCAGGAACCTGTTCGCGACGAATCGTCTCGATAATGGCTGCAATCTGAGCGGCCGAGGGATCCGCTACTTCGCTCGAAACAGTGCCCATCACGCTGGACACCTGAAACCCAAAACGTTCCGCAAAATAGCCAAACGTATCGTGAGTCGTCACCAGCTTGCGGCGAGAATCAGGCAACATCGCGATCTGACTCTGAATCCACGTCTTCAATTCCTGCAGCTCGCTGACGTAGGCCTCTGCATTCTTCTGATAATCGTCGGCATGAGCAGGATCAGCCTTCACGAGCGCTGCGGCGACCACATGAACCATCTCAATCGCGAATTCGGGATCGTGCCAGACATGAGGGTCGGTTTCGCTGTGACCATGATCGTCCGAAAACGTCCGGCCGGGGATTTTCTGAGTAACAACCACACGCGTCGCCCGGGATCCGCTGGCCTCGAAAAGCCGATCCAGCCAGACCTCGAAGCCGAGCCCATTCTCGAAAAGCAACGCTGCATCAGCAACAGCGGCACTGTCCTGCGGCGTGGGTTCATAGGTATGAGCATCGCCGCCGGGGCCGACCAGCGTAGTCAGGCGGACATGTTCTCCGCCAACGCGGCCGACCCAGTCTCCGAGAATGCTGTAGGTTGCGATGACAGGAATCTTGCCGCCTGTTGGGTCATCCGCAGCCGCGCTGCCACCAGCCGCTGAGTCCTTCGTTGCGGAATCGGTAGACCTCGAATCCTCACGAGGTGATTCAGTTCGGCCGCAGCCGGGAAGAGCCGTGATCAGCAGCAGGGAGATCGCTGTCAACGCTCTGTTGGTTTTTAAAATCATCTTTCGGCCTTCGAGAGTCTCTTTTGTCGCTTGACGTTATTCACACACACTAGTCTAATGCAATGCGGTTGCAAATACACATTCGCTGTTTACGCAGCAGAATGTCTTCTCAATGGGCGATGTTATGCTCCTCTTCGGAAATTCCGAAAAACGTGATCCTGTCCAGGTGGCTCAGATTCGGGCGTGGGTGGCGGAACTGCTGCCTGTCCCGGAAGACGCCTTTGTCATGGTCAAACAAATGGAATGTCCGGAGGAGGGATGTCCTCCGGTAGAGACGATTATTGCCATCCTGTGTAATCACACCGGTCCAAAGCAGTGGAAACTGCCCAAGCCAATGCGTGTGGTCACTCGAGGTGATATCGAAGGCCTTTGCAGCAGTACCGGAGACTGGACTCCGCAGGAATGGCGGTGTCCTGATTAAGGCGGCCTGTTGATTCAATTAGCCGGAACGCGCTGGCAGGTGCTGATTTAGTCGCCCCCGACCCTGCGTCGTGGGTTCAAAGGCTTTTGCACCAGCAAAGAACAGATGACTTTCAGTGGTGCAGAATCCGTTTACCGCCCAGCCGCAGGCGCCGGCCATGCTCAAAAGCCGGCGCCTGCGGCTGGGCGGTAAACAACAGAATCACGTCGACCTTCGATCGAACCCCTCAAGTCGCTTCCGGGCGTCTTTACATACAACCTCTTCTTACCTTGAGCCAACCATGACAACCACCTCCAAAGTCCCCGTCACAGTTCTGACCGGCTTCCTGGGTTCCGGCAAGACCACGTTGCTCAATCGAATTCTTTCGGAGAATCACGGCAAGCGAATCGCCGTGATTGAAAACGAGTTCGGTGAGGTCGGCGTCGACAATGATCTTGTCATTGGTGCCGAAGAAGAGATCTTCGAAATGAACAACGGCTGCATTTGCTGCACCGTGCGAGGTGATCTGATTCGAATTCTGGGCAATCTGATGAAGCGTCGCGATAAGTTCGACCACATCATGATCGAAACCACCGGCATGGCCGATCCGGGGCCGGTTGCTCAGACATTCTTTATGGACGATGAGATTC
>JBIIIF010000205.1:0-13327 GCA_044235005.1 Planctomycetaceae bacterium
AAATCGACATCTCACCGCAGAGTTTAACTGACAGAAGCGTCGAGTGAAACGTTCCTATTGCCATTTCATCCGGTTCGCCGTGAGCATCACGTGCCGTCCTTTTCGCCGAAATTTGGGAATTTCGCCCGATGCCGCAGATGGCGTCGGAATGCGGAAGATTCCAGCTCCATTTGGTCGACGCCGCCAGAAAACCAGTCCGTTTCAACAAAAAGGTCTGCTACCGGAATCCTCAGTCAGAAAAGAATTTGCCATTATTCCGCAGGCAGAATCCTTGGATGACGCTTTTCGAAGTCGGCATTTGCAGCCATCACAACCCGAAACGTCAGTGAGGGATTGAGATTTCGCGTTCGAACAGTTCTTCCCCCAAAATCCCTCGCTCGCGCTTCGGGTTATGATGGAGTCTCCTGTCGCCACATGCGCAACTTCAAAACTCACGCGTCGGGTTGTGATTTCGGGAAGTCATTCCGGGACCGGACCTTACAGTTCGCCTGACGTAACGCCTCAGGTTGAATCGACCATACCGCTACTTGCCCTGAAAGGGCAACGTAAAACAGGCTTGTGGAGCCCTGCCACGGTTCAGATTGGACGAAACACTCTCCCGGGGCGGCGTTCATTCACGTTCGTGCATTCTCTTGCCCCAGGCTGATGTGCATCCGCTTGTCAGGCACATTCGCAACAGTGTCGACGTCGATCAACTGCAACTAAGCTTCCCCACAAATGGCAACGCGCACTTCATTTCGCGTTGAACCGGAAGTTATCTCGGTGCTGCACTACGTCGCAGAGGGCAGACTGCCCGGCAGATGCCAGATTGAGGCAACGTCTGGAATCCCTCGCAGCGCTGCGGCGATGATCGCAGTCCGACGGAGAGCGTCATCCAGTGGTTTCGCCCATGCCCCGTTGTTCGCGCGGTTCCAGGCTTCTTGAGCGATCTCAATCGCCGGGTCATCGCCATCACCCAATGGATCAGAAGGTATCAGATCGTAGTAACGACGAAAGACTGTGGTCGATGCGTAAAACGATCGCATGTTGTATCGGTCCGCAAACTTTGCCTGCAGACGAAGACAGGCATGCTCCCGCACTTTCTTGCCCGGATCGAAGCTTTCCAATCCCCAGTCCGGCTTTTCAAGGCTCTGTGAACCTTCGCAGAGCGCGTGACATGATTCGTGCAGAATCATCTGAGCGAGGCAGTCGTCAGGGTCGAGGGTTTCCGGAGTGCCGATGGTCAGGACATTTCGTC
Source organism: Planctomycetaceae bacterium (assembly GCA_044235005.1). Classification (GTDB taxonomy): domain Bacteria; phylum Planctomycetota; class Planctomycetia; order Planctomycetales; family Planctomycetaceae; genus SXXK01. The sequence continues at coordinate 1,238 of JBIIIF010000205.1, forward strand.
CGTCCCACGATGCATTCACTTCTGCACTGCGTTCAATTCGCATGCCCATCTGAGCAGCCGCATGAAGCCAGATGAGGTCAACGGGGTCGGCGTACTTTCGGTGAATCTTGCGCACGGATTATTATTTTGTACGCTGCGAAACCTTGGTTTCCGGAGAAGCGATCTTCGCGGCAATCTGCTTCAGAGCATCCAACTGCCGGGTACGGAATTCAATGGCGACCTTAAGCTTTCGGCGGAGCTCATCGACCGCAGATTGAACCGCGTTACGTTCCTCTTCCACATCAACAAGTGTCTGCACCAGTCCCAGCTTGTACTCAGGATGGTCAGGGTTGTCAGCGGCTGCGGCATCTCCGAGCAGTTCGTTCTTTCGAACCTGAAGTGCCTCGTCGGCTGCAGTGTTGAGTCGCTTCTGCTCCTCAAGTCGCAGCCCGGTCTGAGTGATCTGAGAAAACGTCAGTTGAATGGTTTGGTGAAGGTGTTCCACCGCTGAACGCTCTCCAGCCGGAGCTTGTGATCGCATTCGCACGGCACCTGAAAAATTCCAGGTCTGCTGCTCTTCAGGGGAAGCGGCCCACGTGGGGATCAGTACAGCGTTGGTCTCTGTGAGTCCGTTTGGACTGATATCGGCGACAAACTCACCGATGTAACGCGAACCACCCTGACCATTATCGGTGAAGACGTGGACTACAGGAGCTAATTCGCGTGCCTGGCCAGCGGCGTCGGTGACCTGACGCCGAACCAACCCGCTGGATGTTCCAAGTCCTGTGACTGCCAGTCGTCCCTGAACAACCTGAACTGAACCTGCTGCGCCGCCGGCCGGGAAATTCCATTCATAACCCCAGCCCACTTTGACGGACTGAAGCTTCTGCTGAGAATCTCCCAGTTCAATCTTCGCTTTTGCCAATGATGCCGTGGCAGTTTCGGTATCAGCAATCGCCTTGCGCAACTGATCTTCCACTTCGCCTCGACGCAGGCCAAGCTTAGCAGCAATGTACGATTCCGCGCCCAGTCCAAGGAGAACCAGAATCAGACAAACCAGCCCCAACCTGCTCATTGAAGACGCTCCGAGAACACTCACCTGAATTCGGTGGAGACCGCGCGGAGAATCCTCCGGCGAATCTGCTGAAATCTCATTTCTAAACTTCGGCCGAATTTCGATTCGACTTGGTACACGTCACCCCGACGAATCAGGACCGCCCGGAATCCTCTCGATCTTCGTGCCAGAATACGAACAGCTTACCTGACAAGTACACCCGTCGCATCTCTCCATTCCTCAGCAGACATGCTAAAAGTGGAAATCCGGCAGCGTCAAGCAGAATCACGACCCTTACGACCGTTAAAGTCAGAAGATTGGGGCATCGGACCTTTTTCGCCGTGCCAAAACCGCAGAGCAGCCAGTGACGGCCACGCCACTGGTTCCGGGCCTTGTTTGGTGACGCCTCCCGGGTCAGCGTTCCGTTGGGATCGCGAATTCTGGCTGAGAGTGGATCTTGCTGAAGATCCCCCCTCCTGCGACAGGACCTTTAGCACGGTCCACCACCTGGAATTCGCAACCTGCGGAACCTGCGGGGACACAGCATAACCTGCGACCCAGGCCTGAATGGCGCGGACTTAAGGGAATTCGGTGTTGATCATCGCCCTGCGAAGACAAGCTCCTCAGTGGCGTGACATCACGGAAAAATCTTCGAATCTGGTTGAGATCATTGCTCCATGGGGACAAGCCTGGGGTGACACAAATCGGGGGTGACATCGCTTGGGATTGAGCAAGTTTTGGTCCGTTGTTTCGCGCTGTGTTTCGCAGCGTAGCTGCGGCAGCATTTTGCCCCAGACTTCAGCTTGGGTGGGAGGCGAAAACACGATCCAATAGCCGTTTCATGGCTTAAGGCTCATTTTCAAACGTCTTCCCCGGGCACGGCCCCGGCAGAGGATGTGTCGACCCTCCGGGCCTGAGTCGCAGGCAACGCCTTATGCCTTCGACTCGGTGAGAAGTATTGCCTTCCTGCATGCACAGGCCTTGGGCAGATTCCAATAAATACAGAATCTCGCAGCTCATGTCGTTCTCCGCCGGGAGGCTACTCTTACTGCTGTAAACATGTTTGGCGCGTTCATTATGCAGGTTCTTGTTTTGGTTTGGGCCTGAACATTTGGAGGATTCGACAGATTGAAGTGTGGCCGCCTTTGACGAATTTTGCGGGAGTCTGCTCAGAGAACTTTTTTTTGGGTGACTTGATCCAGCGGTCATGCCACACATCTGCCAGAAGTGTTTGGACGTGTGCGACGATGTCAACCGCCGTGCAGGGCGTCGTGAAGTACTTTACTACAGACTCGCGGTCGGCCAGTTCGGGCAGAGAGATCAGCTGACGATAAACGTCGATGAAAATCATCTCACTCGAAATCGTTTCCGGACGCCTGCGCTGCGCCTGAGCGAAGTAATCACGAGTGACCTGAATCAAATTGTACAACAGCAGGCAGAACGAAAACTGAAAGATCGTCCCCTGAGGCGTGCTGCTGATCAGTCGTTATGCGCATGCGAAACAGTTTCAACGCATGAAGAAAAAGCTGAGGCAACTCAAAACGTGGCTGGGGCGAGTGCTGCGTGATCTGCGTCGCCGGGTTCCACACCGGATGAGTCTCTGGAGCGGCTGTTGGTGCTGTGCGAGCGTCTCCAGACTCAGGAAAAAACGGATAGCAAGAAGCTTTACAGCCTGCATGAACCGGAGGTGATGTGCATCAGTAAAGGGAAGTCTCACAAGCGATACGAATTTGGTCAGAAGTTGTCTGTTGCGACAACGAATCGCAACAACTGGATTGTGGGCGTGAGGCTGTGTGAAGGAAATCCTTACGATGGTCACACGCTGGCAAAAGCCATCGCTGGAGTTCAGCAGACAACAGGTGTGAGTGTGACTGCTGCCTTTGTCGACAAAGGCTATCGCGGTCACGACTACCAAGGTGAAGCCACGATTCATCTGGCTGGCAGCATTTCACGAAACCTGACTCGCGGTATGAAGCGACGTCGCAAACGTCGGAGTGCAGGCGAGCCCACGATCGATCATCTGAAGAGCGATCACCGGATACAAAGATGCGTTTTGAAAGGTCTGATCGGAAACGCCATCAATGCCACACTCGCCGCCGCTGGATCGAATCTGCGAAAGCTGCTGCGCGCGTTGGCGCACGCGCTGCTTCTTTGGCTCCGATATGCGTTTTCAGTCCCCGATTCCGGGAGAAGGGACCGTCTAAGCCCAGTGATGTTGCCGCTCATCTGACACAAAAGAACAGGACGAGACGAACGTCGCCCTTAAGAAAATGCTTCATCGCATGATTGAAAATCGGTCTGCGACTTTTTCAGGGACGACTACATAGCGATCGAACGGTAAACCGACGTCGCCGCTGTTTCATCCCGTCAAATCAGATCGAGGCCGTAATAAATTGCACCGACGATCTCGAACTTCGAACTATCATCGCTGTGAGCCGCTGGGGTGGCCTCAGGACGCCGTCTGAGCCCTTTGCCCTTCAACGGCAGCACATGGTTTGGGAACGCCTCAGAATCACGGTGCCGGCAGTGAAAACGACGCTCAGAGAACTTCCGTTGTTTCCGGAGTTGGTTCGATACCTGACAGCGCTGATGACTGGAACACAGAATCAGTTGCCGGATGGATTGTTTTTTGGAACGGGTTCGTTCTGAGCAATTGCAGAGGGGCAAAGAACAGTTGGCAGCAGTGGTGGCAAGCCTCTCGCTATTCTTTAAAGATCAGTGAATACAGATCCGCTTCCTTCATTGCAAAGCGGAGTATGACAGACTTTCCGATCAGTGATTCGACACTGGCGTTATTTTTCCATGTGACCCTGTGATCAATCGAATCGCCGTAGATCAGGTCACAGTCTTCCCCGGTAAACCCGGGAATTGCTGTGCCGTCCGGGTTACAGATCGCTATTTGCATCATGCCGGCTGCACTGGTCGCCATATTGATTGAAAGATTCCTGCCAGTAAATGTGATTGGTTTCGTTTGCAGTACACCTTTCTGCAGCTTGGCATGCACTGACGCAAAGCCATCGAGCCGCAGTGAATAACGACGCAGACGGGAATTGCGGCCCGTGAAGTAGGATTCAGTGGCGTAAAGCGACAGTTCTCGAGGAGCATCGTCTTTTGTGGAATCCGTTTCAACGACGTGCCACGCAATGTAATTGTCGCCGTAAGACCAGTTATGCTGAGTTCTTAGACCGGGTCGCAGAAAGACATCGTTGCTCTGGCGAAACTTTTTGCCATCTCGACTGGTGATGTACACGGAGTCTGTCACCGCTGTCCCATAACGAGGCGCCACGGTCATGCGTTTCTCGCGAAGATTCCATTCCGGAAGCAGAGGAGTTGATGCCGTTAGTCCATGGTCCACATATCGCGCCGGGAAGCCCAGATAAATCTGAGGTGCCCGTTCATACGATTTGATCTGATTCACGTAAAACTGAGCGAGTGGCTCGGGTCCTTCGCCTTCAGGAAACTGAATCGTGCCCTCATCTGTCCAGTTCAGAAAGTCATCAGAAACTGCCCGGTTGACCAGACGAGTGCCGGTTGTTCCTTCGCCGGAAAAAATGCGATAGTACAGAACATATTTCTGTTCCGTGGTTGACCAGAACGAAATATTCTGAGAGTCGAAAATGCCCTTATCGAAAACAGGCTTGTCCTTCATCGGCGTCCAGTGAATTCCGTCCGGCGACTGATACGCCCAGACGCCCTTCATGCAGTCAAACCCGGCTCCGGTGGCCTTGTACCTGGCTTCCGGTGTGGCTTTGGGGTTGGGGTCAATAAACGGCGAGAAGTCATGGCAGCGCCCCCCGTCGCCCATTTTGTCAAGGATAATGTTGTTGTCCTTCGACCCGTTGAACTCGCAAAGTCCCAGGTTCGGACGATCCCAGTTAAGCCCGTCACGGCTTTCAAAGTAGCCAATCGTCAGTGGTCCGCCGGGTTCAATTCCGGTCGGAATCTGCCACGCGTGATAATACATTCGGTACTTCGACGCCTGTGAGTCATGCAGCACGGTGAAGTATCCGCATCCATTGCCCTCCCACGGCGCATCGCAGGTCACGGCGATGTCTTCGCGGACAGGTGAATGCACGAGCAACTGCAAATTCTTCATCTCGCCGATCAGATGATCATCGATAAACAGTTCTCGCTGAGTTCCCAGGTTAATCACAGCTTCCGTCTGTCCGTGAGCCCTCTGACATGTCATGTTGAAGAACACATTGAAGAACGAAATTGCAACGATTAACAATCCCGGTCGACAGACGTTGGTTTTCATGCAGATGATCCTGAGCAGCGGCGGCGCAGCGGCTGATGGCGGGAAAAGCAAATTTGGCAGGCAGAGCAAAGTCTCAGGGCGCATGCTCGGTGATTGATGGCCTGACTGCAAGTTTCCGGAGTGCGATGTTTTGCAACTCGTTCAGTCGCTTCTGCGGTTCGGCGACGAACAAATGGGGAGCAGGGCCGCGTGTCTCTGCCATATCCCGGGGGTGTGGTCGCGGATGATTGTCAATGTAGGTCCTTTCTGCCGGAAAGGAGTTTCGCCGCAAGGCGAACGCCGCGTGCAAAAGCCAACAGGATATCGCCCCGGCACCTTGGTTGACGTGCACACAGGTCGCGGCGGGCCGCGAAGTCCTCCTCGGCAAGGAGGACCTACCGAAATCTGCGACTACACCCAGATGCTGGCAGGCGTAGTCCGAGCGAGGTTTCACCTGAACACCGATCGGTGATATCTGCCGGAGAGGCTGGTAATGCGGCAGACTGCCCCGCAATCGAATCTGTTCAGGTTGTGCGGGGTTTGAGGAATGTACCTCGTTTTGCGTCGAACAGTCGCACGAATCGCGAGTATCCATCCGATACAGAAATCGGAGTTAAGTTTTTCACGCCCAACGGATGGGGCTCATCGATGTCACTTCAATGCCTGCCAATTCGTATCATGCTCGTCGCCTTTGCGTTGCTGGCGAGCTCAACTCAGCACGTCGCGGCGAATGAAATCCCGTGGTCGACTGACATCGAAGGTTCTCTTCAGCAGGCTGCCTCAACGGGTCAGCCTGTGCTGCTGGAGTTTACTGCCGACTGGTGTATGTACTGCAAGCGCATGGAGAAGACGACTTTCGTGGACCCACACGTTGTCGACTTTGTGAACCAGAATTACGTGGCGGTACGAATCGACGCGGATGAGCACAAGCAGTTGGTCGCCGATCTGGACATCAAGGGGCTTCCAGCCATTCTGGTTGTTTCTCCAACGCTGCAGATTATCAAACGAATTCCGGGTTATCAGACCCCGGACGCTCTGTTAGCCAAGCTGAGCAGGAACTCCACCGCGAGTCGTCAGCAAGTCGCACAGAATCCCGCGGCCAAACGACCAGTTCAGCACCCCGTAACAGCAAGGCCTGCGTCCGTCGTCGTCTCCGCTCAAGCTCGTCTGCCAAAGCAGGACCTCGAGTTCGAACCGATCGAGACTGAACCTCCGATGGCTGATGAGGCCACCGAAGAAGTCGCTGAGGAAGCTCTGACCGAGGAATCGGAATCCGGGTTTGCAGCGTTTGCCAAGCAGGAAACCTCCGGGCCCGCTGCTGAAGAAACACCGGAAGAAGAGATGACTGCTGAAGTGGATAATACAACACCTTCAGCCGAGGATGACGACTTCTTCGCGACCGTGAGTCAGAAGAAACTGCCAGAGCCCAAAACACCTCCACGCAAAATTGTGCCCGGTGAAGTGATTGATGAGCCGGAGTTTGATGGCCATTGCCTCGTAACGGCCGTTGAGAGCCGAGAAATCATTGACGGCTCACCGCGTCATCAGACAAAGTATCGCGGTCATATTCTGCGTTTCAGTTCTGAAGAGGCCAAGCAGACGTTTCTTGCTCAGCCAAATAAATACTGGCCGTTGTTTGACGGGATCTGCTCCGTGGCCATGCTTAACGACGATGAGCGAGTGATGGGCAAACTGGAATACGCTGCCTTCTTTCGAGAGCGTCTGTGGCTTTTTAGCAGTGCACAGAATCTTAAAGAGTTTCTGGAAGACCCTGCGGATGTCGCTGAAGAAATGCAGGCACTTGAAGAAGCGAAGTCAGCTCGATAAAAGATCGGACTCCTGACAGGTGTTGCGAGTTCTCGAATGACTCGATGAACGGCAGAACGCCATGCACGGTTTGTACTCCGGCTGGTAACCACAGGGGCATGTGATGCGGGTTGCAATTGGCGGGATTTCTCACGAGACCAGCACGTTTGTGAAGACGCCCACGACTCTGAAAGACTTTGAGTCTGGATTCGGGTTGTTTCGCGGGGCGGCGGTCATCGAGAGGTTCTCGGGATCCAACATCTGCGCGGGTGGTTTTATCGAAGGTGCCAGGAAACACGGCTTTGAAGCTGTGCCAGTCCTGTGGACGTTCGCTTATCCCAGTGGCCTGATTGTTCGGCAGGACTATGAACTGCTCAAAGCAGAATTCCTTCAGCGACTGAAACTCGCTGAAGAAACGGATGGGCCACTGGATGGAGTCCTGCTGGACCTTCACGGCGCGATGGTCGTGGAAGGGATCGACGACGGTGATGGGGACTTTATCGCGGCCGTCAGGAGTTATCTGGGTCCTGATCGTCCCATCGTGGTGACTCAGGATCTGCATGGCAATCATTCGCAACTTCGGGTCAACAGTGCAGACGCAATTGTCGGCTTCGACACCTACCCGCATGTCGACATGGCAGAGCGAGGACTTGAAGCCGCCGATCTGATCGTGGCCATGCTGCGTGGCGAGATTCGACCGAAAATGGCGCTGCGACAATTACCGCTGTTCTGGAATGTGATCTGTCAGGTGACTGCGAATTGGCCCATGAGCGAACTCATGGAACGCGTGCATGCGATGGAGTCTCGGCCTGGAGTTCTCTCCATTACAGTGGCGACGGGATTCCCGTGGGCTGATGTTCCTGACATGGGGGCCAGCGTAATCGTCGTGACGAATGACGATCATGCGCTTGCGCGAGCGACGGCCGATGAACTGGGGGACTGGATCTGGGAGCACCGCCAGCGTTGGACGACAAAGCCTGTCGCGGTGAGGGATGCAATTCGCGAAGGTGAGTCGATCGGCAGGTTTCCCATTGTGCTGGCGGACCATGCGGACAACACGGGCGGTGGTTCTCCGGGAGATTCGACGGAGATCCTGCGCACGTTTTTGGAATTGAATCTGCGTGACGCAGTGCTGCTTTACATCGTTGATCCGGAAGTCGTCGAAATTGCCTATGCGGCCGGAGTGGGCCGGAAAATCGCCGTTGCTGTTGGAGGAAAATCCAATCCGATCCAGGGGCCGCCGGTCCTGATGGAGGCCGAAGTAATGGCGTTGTCGGACGGAGACTTCACCTACGATGGACCCATGTATGCCGGACTGACGGGAAACATGGGTCGTTCGGTGTGGTTGAAGCAGGATGGAGTTTCCGTTGTCGTTGTGAACGCTAAAGAACAGCCACTGGGCCCGGCCTTCGCAAGAACGCTGGGGATTCAATGCGAGCAGATGAAGTACATCGCCGTGAAGTCGGCAGCGCATTTTCGCGCCAGCTTTGGCCGCTTTGCCGGAACGATCATCAATGTTGATGCTCAGGGTATTCAGACTCACGATTTTGCGAAGCTTCCGTACCGCAAGCGCACGAGAGACTTCTTCCCGATAGAGATCCCAAACTGACCTGCGGTCTCGTTCGCCCATTCGCGTTCTGTGGTTCATGCATGAACTTTAACGCCACGAACCACCGCAGTGGTGCATTGGCCACTGCTCGCCCGTGCGTCCCATGGGGTGCACTTAAGGGAACTCAGTGTTGATCATCGCTCCACGGAGGTAAGCTCCGGAGTGGCGTGACATCACGGAAAACTTTCGTCTTTGATTGAAGTCCTTGCTCCACGGGGGCAAGGTGGGGAGACAAAAACCAGGGGTAACAGCGTCTGGGATTGCGCGATTTTTGGACCGTTATTTCTGGCTGTGTTTCGCAGCGAAGCTGCGGCAGCATTTAGCCCCAGGCTTCAGCCTGGGGTGGCAGGCGAAAACAAGATCAATAAGCCGTAAAACGGCGACAGCGATGTTTTTTTAACGATGTCAACACATTGCTGTCGCCGTTTCACGGCTTAGTTTTTATCTTCAACCGTCTTCCCCAGGCTAAAGCCTGGGGCTACCTGCTGCCGCCTCTACAAGGCGAAATCAGAACGAGAGTTGCCCCACTGAATCTCATTGCAATACCAAATGTTACACACCTCAGGACAAGCCCCATTGTGGCAAGTCGAGCATAAGTCCACGCCATTGGGCAGCGGCAAAGAAATAAGGTACCAGCACGGCGAGCGGCCCGGTGTAAACCGGCCGGTAGAACGGCATACCGGTCGGCTAACGCCAACCGCTCGCCATGAGTTGGCGGGTAGGTTGTTTGTTTGCTGGTGCCTTGGCCCGTGCGTCGGCGGAGCTTCGCTTTGGAAATGACCGGGTTGTTTTTGCTGATTTCATATACATCTGCGACTGCACTTGCGTCCACGTTGAAGACATCTGATCCGTTGCTGGCAGTCAGTCGACATCACGAGGATGACTCAGGTATACCTCGCCGTGCAGGAAATCCTGCGACTCACTGGAACTTACGGTCGTGGAGTTCCCACCGGCTGACAATTTCAACCGGCTGACAATGCTGTTACCCGATCACGAATAAGATTTGACAGACCACAAATCGGGGATGTTTTCGATGTTGCGATTCGTCGTGCTGGCCTTGGCTTTCGAGCTTCTCTCATCCGTCGCAGCAGCCTCTGATCCGTCAACGTTGTTTCAGGTAGGCGTCGCGTCTGTGGACGTGACGCCTACGTTCCCGATTCGACTGAACGGCTTCGGAGGGCGCGTCAAAGAATCTGAAGGCGTTCGGCAGCAGCTCTGGGCGAAAGCTCTGGCTGTCGGAGTTTCTGATTCAGACACCGTGGTCGTGATTACGGTCGATACGCTGGGAGTGCCTGACGATCTGACCGAGAGAATTGTCGAGAAGCTGAAGGCACATGGGCTGGAGCGAAGTCGTCTGGCTATCTGTGCTTCGCATACACACAGCGGCCCGATGATTCGTAACTGTGCAAACACATTGTTCGGCAAACCGATCCCTGAAGATCACTGGCAGCATATTCTCACCTACAGTGATGAATTGGAGGCAAAGCTGGTCCAGGTGGCGGTCGATGCGTTGGCTGACCGCAGGCCGTCGCGTTTGTCCTTCGCCGTGGGCAAAGTGGGATTTGCCATGAATCGCCGCACCAGCGGTGGCCCTGTCGATCACGATCTGCCAATTCTTGCTGTTCATAACGAGGACGGTGGTTTGCGGGCCGTCTTTACAAACTACGCGTGCCATTGCGTGACGCTCAGCGATGACATGATCAGTGGCGACTGGGCTGGTTATGCGATGGACCATATTCAGCGCCGTAACCCCGGATGCACAGCGTTGATTTCGATTGGTTGCGGAGCGGACTCAAACCCGCGCGGGGGTGTGCTGGGTTCGAAATTTGATGTGGCCGACGCTTTGGGCCAGGAACTTGCCGAACAAGTGCAGAGATTGCTCGCTGGGCCGCTGCGTCCACTCTCGAAAGCCCCCGTGACTGCTCTTCAACGCGTCACATTGCCGCTGGCTCCACTGCCATCTCGCGAAGAATGGCAGGAACGAGGGAAAGCAGACAATGCCATTGGCTATCACGCCAGAACTCAACTGGCCCGACTGGATGCTGGAGAAACCCTGATGACCGAAGTCAGTTATCCGATCCAAACGATCTCCTTTGGGGACGAGCTGGCCTGGGTTTTTCTGCCGGGCGAAGTTGTTGTGGATTATGCTTTGCGGCTCAAGCAGGAACTGGATGGTTCGCGAGTCTGGATGAATGCTTATGCCAATGCTTGTCCGGGTTATGTGCCGTCAGAAAGAATCCTGCGTGAAGGAGGCTATGAAGGCGGCGGTGCCATGGTCTACTACGACATTCCCGGACCCTATGCAACGGGCGTGGAAGAGATCATCGTTGATATGGTCACATCGCAACTAAAGGATAAGTTTGCGCCTGTCGTCGATGTGTCCAGGACCAATGGAGTTCGTCCGCTGGCTCCCGCGGAAGCTTTGCGTTCTCTGAGAACGACGCCCGGGTATCGAGTGGAATTGGCTGTTGCTGAGCCGCTCATAGAAAGCCCGGTGGCGATTGCTTTCGGGGCCGATGGTCGGTTGTGGGTTGCTGAGATGAACGACTATCCTCAGGGCCGCGCGCAGGGAGAAAGCGGCGGACAGATTCGTTGTGTTTACGACGATAATCACGACGGGCAGTATGATCGCTCCGAGATCTTTCTGACCGGAATTCCCTTCCCGACAGGGGTCACAGTCTGGCGCGATGGAGTTCTGGTGTGTGCGGCTCCCGATGTTCTGTACGCCGAAGACAGCAACGATGATGGCAAAGCGGACAAGGTTGAGAAACTCCTGACCGGCTTTGCGACTCACAATTTTCAGGCGCGAGTCAACAGCCTGGAATATGGGCTCGATGGCTGGGTTTATGGTTCCTGTGGTTTGTTTGGCGGTCGGATTACCAGCACGAAGACTGGAACAACTTTGGCACTGGGCCAGAGAGATTTTCGCTTTGATCCGGACACGGGAGTGATCGAACCGGCCGCCGGGGCGACTCAGCAGGGGCGAGTTCGCAATGACTGGGGCGACTGGTTTGGCTGCAACAACAGCGAGTTGTTGTTGCACTATCCCTTGGCCAGTCATTATCTCGATCGTAACCCGTGGTTGACTGTTCCGCAGATGGCGGTCGGAATCAATACTGAACAAAACCCGGGGCAGTTGTTTTCGATTTCTAATCAGGTGCTGTTTATGTTGTCCGGACCTCCGGGGCGACCAACGGCAGCGTGCGGGCTGGGGATTTATCGAGATGATTTGTTAGGGGCCGATGTTTCCCAGAATGCGTTTACCTGTGAGCCGGTGAATAATCTGGTTCATCGTCAGATGCTGACTGCTCAGGCTGCCACGTTTAAATCTCGCCGAGATGACGATGAGCTGGATCGAGAATTCCTCGCTTCGACAGATCCGTGGTTCCGCCCGGTTCAGGTTCG
>JBIIIF010000207.1:0-13294 GCA_044235005.1 Planctomycetaceae bacterium
AAGACGTTACTCCGAAGCAAGATTACATTCGAGATTGAAGACTAGAGCGGCGAGACACGCAGAATACTGAATGGTTGGACTACGATTGACCTTCATTTGGCCAGTGTGGTGTCTCACTCCGATGGGATCTTATCGAGCAGAGTGTTTTGTCTTGTTTAACCCGTGGCCGACAGGCAAGGAGAAGAGAACGCCTGGACTTTCGGCCACGGGTTAAACGAAGGGATTTGAGAGATACTACACTAGTCAATTTCAACAAAAAAAGGCCCTCGCAACTTCTGCTGCGAGGGCCTTTGGCTAATCATGCACTGTCCGGGAGAACGTCAGGAACGAGCCACAACGATCGCCCTTCCGTCGCTTAATCCCAGCTCAAAGAGCCAGCGCTCTGGTACTCGGTGACGCGTGTTTCGAAGAAGTTCTTTTCCTTCGACAGGTCAATCGTTTCGCTCATCCATGGGAACGGATTTGGTGAGCCGTACTGCGTTGGCAGACCAATGCGTTCCAGACGGCGGTCAGCGATGTGCTGTACGTAGTCGCGGAACGATTCAGCGTTCAGGCCGAGCACTCCGCGCGGCAGACAGCCTTCTGCGTATTCAATTTCCAGTTCGACAGCCGCACGAATGCGCTGGATCATTTCGTCCTGGAACTGTGCCGTCCAGATGTCTGGATTTTCAGCCTTAATGCCGTTGATCAGGTCCACGCCGAAGTTCATGTGGACGGTTTCGTCACGCAGAATGTACTGGAACTGTTCGCCAATACCCTTCATCAGGTTGCGGCGATGGAACGACAGCACCATCACGAATCCGCTGTAGAAGAAGATCCCTTCCATGATGACGTAGTAACCGATCAGATTCTTCAGGAACATCTGGCGACCTTCCAGAGTATCCGTGGTGAATCCATCATTCAGTACTTCAGCAGTCAGCTCCATCTCGAAAGCGTCCTTCTTCGCAATGGCCGGGATCTCCCGGTACATGTTGAAGATTTCGCCTTCGTTAAGGCCCAGGCTTTCCACAACGTACAGGAACGTGTGGGAGTGAACCGCTTCTTCGAACGCCTGACGCAGCAGATACTGACGGCATTCTGCGTTGGTGACGTGCTTGAAGATGGCAAGAACGAGGTTGTTGCCAACCAGAGATTCGGCTGTCGAGAAGAAGCCCAGGTTTCGCTTGATCACCAGTCGCTCGTCATCGGTCAGACGATCAGAACGCCAGACTTCCACGTCCTGGTTCATCGGAACTTCGGTGGGCATCCAGTGATTAGCACAGCCGTTGTTGTAGTGTTCCCAGGCCCAGTGATATTTAATTGGCATGAGCTGATTGACATCGACCTGAGCATTGTTGATCAGCCGCTTTGCAGTGGCTTTCACGCGGCCCGATGTTCCGGTCAGCATAGTGGTTTGATCTTCGAAAGTGAGTGTAGACATAGGCAACCTCATTCCATGAGTCGGGGAAAACAGAACAACGAATTAGTGGTTTCAGATCAGTTCAGATTTGCGTGCAAGTGTTTCAAATTTGAAATCAATCGCCATGACATCAGTTCAAAAGCTGTTTCGCTGGAACTCGATGCCATGCGTTATAAAGGTAGCCCTTCGGGTTCCACGGAACAGACTCGGGCATCGTGTTTCCCAGAGAATCCGTGGCACGCACACAGACCTCTGTTTCAGCATTCATAATCGTCAGGGTCGCAGACCAGAGCTGCCAGCAGAACTCACCGGCCTGTGCTGCAAGCGTGGCATTGATCCAGGATTTTCCGCCATCCGGTGAGACTTCGACTTTTGAAATCGAACATCCCTTTCGTCCGGTTGGCAGCGCATATCCTTTTACATCAACCTTGCCGTCTTTGTTATCCGCAGAACACAACGCCGCATTCACAGGGTACCTGTAAATCGGAGCAGTTTCATCAATCTCGACCGGAGTTCCCGAATACACCATCTTATAGACATCAGCAATGAAGTGATTGGGAGAAGGCTTGTCACTTACAACAATCTTCTGCAACCACTTGACGCTGCGGGCTCCGATGTATCCCGGCACGATGGTTCGCAGCGGAAAGCCATGATCCGGCAGCAGAGGCTGGCCATTCATCTCAGTTGCCAGCAAAACTCCCGGAAGCTTTTCATCTTCTTCCAGCACCTTGCTCAGTGGCACTGAGCCACCAAAAGGAAACGTCGCCTTCCCATCAACAACCTGATCAGCCCCTTCAAACCAGACATGCTTAGCGTCAGCACTGACTCCGGCGGCCTTGAGCACATCAGACAGGCGAACTCCCGACCAAACGGCATTCCCGATGGGGCCTTCCTGCCATGGCACGCCCTTCATTTCCTTGATCTTCATGAATTCATATCGTCGAATTCCGGCACAGCTCACCGTGCAGGTCACGCTGGATTTCGGGAACTTTTCCAGCAGTCCCGGAATAGAAAACGTCACTGGCTTGTCGACCATGCCCTCGATCGACACTTTGAACTGGTCGGCTACTACGGTTGGGTTAGCACCGTGGCTGCGAATATAAAACTGCGGCGTCGGGGTAATCCAGTCTTTGACCAGTTCTTCAAGTCGCGGCTCACCGTTGCGGGGTGCTCGTGTTCGATAAATCAGGTCTGCTTTGGCAGGATCAACCGGTGCCTCGTCCCACGCAGCCCCTGCCGCCCGCGAAGCCACGCCCCAGGGCAAAAAAGAAGCCGCTGCTGCGCCAGACAAAGCTGAAACAGAACGACTCATGAAATGTCGTCGGTTGAGGTGGTTCAAAACAAGGGCTCCGTCATTGACAGGATGAATCAGGCGAGCGGACGGCGTGAGCCCTCCGAGTGTCAAACGCACGGCTCGGAGGGCTGACGCACAACCGCTCGCCGAATCACGAGGCCGCAATAATCGAAAGATCATTGCGGCTCAGTTTCCGATGACTACTGACACGCTTCGCAATCCGGATCCGTAATGCTGCACGCCTTGTACTGAGAAACCTCAGTCACCGGCACAACATGCGGGGCCGGGATATCTGCGCGGCTCTGTTCCGGAGAACGATCTTCATCCATGCGGGCCATCTGGATGTCGCTGGAGGCACTGCGACTCTTGACCCATCGTGGCTGAACACCAAACTTGTTGATGTCGACCGTCGATTTTTCGATCTGAGTCGCCGCAAGGGTGCGTAAGTAGTAAGTCGTCTTGAGACCTTTTCGCCACGCCAACATGTACATCTCATGAAGCTTCTTGCCGTTTGGTTCGCACATGTAAAGGTTCAGTGACTGGCCCATGTCGATCCATTTCTGGCGGCGAGCCGCACATTCGATCAACCATTTTGGCTCGACTTCGAACGCCGTCAGATAGCGAGCCTTGATGTCGCCGGGGATTCGTCCAATTTGGGACAGAGTTCCGTCGTAGTACTTCAAGGTTTCCAGCATGTCGGCATCCCACAGCCCACGCTGCTTCAATTCCGTAACGAGCGAATTGTTCAGATGAGTAAACTCACCGGACAGGTTGCTCTTCACGAACAAATGCTTGTACATCGGTTCGATCGACTGAGCCACCCCAATGATCGTCGAGATCGTTGCGGTTGGAGCAATCGCCATGCAGTTGCTGTTACGCATACCATGAGTTGCCACGGCGGCTCGCACAACAGACCAGTCCATTCGAGCAGATCGGTCGACGTCAATTCGGCAACCACGCTGCTCTTCCAGAAGATCCATCGTGTCGATCGGCAACATTCCGCGATCCCACTTGGAACCTGCGTAGGTGCCGTAAACGCCTCGCTCAGCTGCCAATTCGGTCGATGCTTTGATCGCAAAGTACGAAATGGCTTCCATGCTGTAGTCAGCAAAGTCCACAGCGGTCGTACTGGCATAGCTGATATTCAGAGCGGCCAAAGCGTCCTGGAAGCCCATCAAACCCAGACCCACGGGACGATGTCGCTGATTGGCATTCTTCGCTTCTTCCGTCGGATAGAAGTTAATGTCAATCACGTTGTCCAGCATTCGCATCGCCGTGCGAATCGTCTCTTCCAGCATCGGCAGGTCAAACTGGCCGTCCACGATATGAGCCAGCAAGTTGATCGAGCCCAGATTGCAGACCGCAGTTTCGGTCGAAGATGTGTTCAACAGAATCTCCGTGCAGAGATTGCTGCTGTGAACAACACCCACATGATCCTGTGGCGAGCGGATATTCGATGGGTCCTTCCACGTAATCCATGGATGACCGGTTTCGAACAGGCGAGTCAGCATCTTCCGCCAAAGTTCCAGAGCTGGCAGCTTCTTCGCCATCCGGATTTCGCCAGCTTCAGCCATCTTTTCGTACTGGACATAGCGAGCTTCGAAAGCCTTGCCCACAAGATCATGCAGGTCCGGTACTTCATTCGGGCTGAACAGAGTCCATTCGCCCTCTTCTTCTACTCGCTTCATGAACAGGTCTGGAATCCAGTTGGCCGTGTGCATGTCGTGAGTACGACGACGATCGTCCCCGGTGTTCTTGCGGAGATCAAGGAATTCCTCGATATCCATGTGCCACGTTTCGAGGTACGAGCAAACAGCACCCTTGCGTTTTCCCCCCTGATTAACCGCCACGGCCGTGTCGTTCACGACTTTCAGGAACGGAATCACTCCCTGGCTGCGACCGTTGGTGCCCTTAATGTGGGAATTTGTCGCACGAATGCTGGTCCAGTCGTTGCCCAGACCGCCCGCCCACTTGCTGAGCTTTGCGTTGTCAGAAACACACTTGAAGATGTGTTCCAAATCGTCTTTCACAGTCGACAGGTAGCAGGAGCTGAGCTGTGGATGATTGGTCGCGGAGTTGAACAGCGTCGGCGTTGCAGACGTAAACCGCATCGAAGACAGCATGTTGTAAAACTCAATCGCCCGGTCTTCCGGATTTGGCTCGTTCAAAGCCAGTCCCATCGCAACTCGCATCCAGAAGTACTGAGGCGTTTCGATGCGGCGTCCTTCGATGTGCAACAGATACCGGTCATAAACCGCCTGCAGACCTGGATACTTGAACAAACCATCCCGATCCGGCTGCAAAGCACCGGCGATCCGCGTCAGGTTCAGATTACGAAGATCCGGAGTCAGTCGGTCTTCATTGATCCCGTCGATGACGTAATGCTCGAACTGGTTGCGGTAGAGCTTTGCGTATTCGGCTGGGTTATGCGGTGAGCTGCCCAGAGCTTCGTTGCTGATCACCATTCGCAGCAGGCGAGCTGCGACTGTGTCGAAAGCTGGATCAGTTTCGATACGGCAGCGAGCTGCCAGGATCATCGCGCGATAGATTTCGCCAACGGAGATCCCATCAAACGCTGACTTGATCACTTCCTGAGTCAGCTCTTCGGCATCACACTCCACCAAACCGGCACAGGCCAGTTCCATACGACGACGAATACGATTCACATCGAAAGGAACTCGTACACCGTCTTCCAGCTTTACGAACATCCGAGGCTGAGCGACAGCGTCGGCGCCTTCGACGGCGTCGAGTTGCTGGAGAGCGCGGATTTTGGCGTGCTCGGCACGGTAAACGATATAGCGTCGAGCAACCCGGTAGTGCCCGCGCTTCATCAACTGCATTTCGACAAAATCCTGAATCTGCTCCACACCAACGCCGCGATCCGTGGCCGCATCACTGCTGGCGTCACTGATGATCTGCTCAGTGATTGAAGCAACTTCCTTCTCAATGTCGCGGTCGATCGGCTGATTGTCAGCCAGATTCAATTCTGCGCGAAACGCATTGAGAATCGCTTTGTTGATCAGGCGAGACTCAAACGGAACCGTTCGGCCATCTCGCTTCCGGATAATCCATTCTGAAACTGCTCGAATCATTCGACGCTACTCCCCTTCTTTCTTCTTCCGGGTGAAAACTGCGCATCTTGCGCAGAGACTCCGTCACGTTATCAAACCAAAAACTGCTTTATCACATTCGATCAACACCAGAACACTCAACGAATTTCTCGTACCAACCAGACGCGCAGCGACGATCGCTAGTGACTTTCGGGGGCACCTCAATCAGCGCAATCAGATTGAGGGGATACGCAAGCGACGAGAACTGCAGAAAGGAATTGACACGCCATATTCGTCATCATGGTCGACCTCCTGTCGAGGGGGGGCATCCTTACCGGACGAGCAGCAGGATATTCGGCTGCATCGCACTGTCAATCCACCAGCTTCGGGGTTACCCAAACCGTTTTCAGATAACGGTTTGCGACCACCAGGGCCACCACAGTGACCAAGCCGACAAATCGACAACCACCGCAATATAGTGGGCCCAAGCGATCTGTCAACACAAAATGTTGTATGCAGTTGAGATCGGCTCCCAATGGCATTTTGCCGCGACAATTTTAAAAAAATGTTAAAAACGTTGAGCGTAAAGTTGGCGAATTTGTGCCGTTCAGGGCCCCAGAAAACGGAAAATTTCCTCCCTGTTCTCAGCCCATTATTTTGCTTTTCCACCAGAAATGTTTCCGGATGTCGGCCGTATCAGCAACCTAAACTGCGAAAGTTTCGCGCAGCCCATTGTTCAAGCTATCCCCGTTCCCAATTTCGTTCTCCAACGCTCTCCTGACAATGTCCGGATGATCATTGTGACCACCACAAGTCCTCAGGCCGTCTACCTTGAAAATGAAAGTTGGCTTCGCACCGTCGTGCGAAGCCGCTTACATGAGCCGGATGCGGTGGAGGACGTGATGCAGAACATTGCTTTGGCGATCGTGAAGCACGGCTCCGTCCTGAACGAGGTCAATCGCATTTCAGCGTGGTTGTATCAGATCGCGGTGCGTCAGGTTCTGATGTACCGCAGATCATCAGGGCGGCGAAGAAAAATGCACGACCGAGTGGCTGCGGATCCAGCCGCTCGCAGCGAACCTCCCGTATCGCCACTTGATGGCCTTTTGGCCTCTGAATCACAGGAAAATATGCAAAAAGCACTCGGCGAACTCCCGGAGATCGAGCGTCAGATTCTGATGCTGAAATACGCGGAAGGCTGGAGCTACAAAGAGCTGGCGTCCCACCTGGGAGTTCAGGAAGACACCATTGAGTACCGACTTTTGCGAGCCCGCAAGAACCTGCGCCGGCTGCTCGTACGGTTTGATGATGAAGGACGTGGAAAATGTTGATGCGCGAAAATGACGAACTGAGAATTCAGAAGTGTGTCGATGATGAACTGTCCTCGCAGGAGACTTCGGAACTGCTGAGGCGGCTGGATGGCATCACCAACGGCTGGAGAACACTGGCCTGCGGATTGCTGGAAGATCGCCGAATTCGGGGCATCCTTGCGCCTCGGACAGACCTGACCACAACGCTGATGCCTGCTGAACACAAGCCTTCGGGGTTATCTTCTGCAGTGCCAACACGGAAGGAACAGGCCACGCTCAAGGATCAAGCCACGCGGCCTGATGCTGCCCCCAGTCCTCTCGTTGCCAAAGGTAAAAATGAGCCGCGAGTGAACAAGCTGGATGACGTGGTCAGAAATTGGTGGTCACACCCAGTGACTTCTCTGACTTTGTGTGCTGCGATCGCCTTCGTGGGCGGGCTTCTGATTCCGGATCTGAACACGTCAAAGTCAGGCGGCAACAGTTCACTCAGCAAAACCGACGCACCAGCTCGATCCCCGCTTTATCCCCCTTCCGCGAACGGGGCACAGCAGTATCGCGTTGAGCTTCAGCCGGGAGGACGGTCTGTGGAGATCCCGGTGGTGACAGATCTGAGCAAACTTCATGAGCTGGACCGGCGTCACCCAATCTTCGTTGGCTCAAACGGCAGCTCTGAAAACGTGCAATGGATGGTCTTGCCAGTCGAAGGCAACAAATCAATGCTGATCCCAGTGTCTGAAGACTCATCGTCCGACATGCAGTAACCACTGCGCTTCTGGCCCTCCATGATTTGCGCACATGGTCTGTCCCCGTGTCATTCTGGTGCGTCCCCGCCGGATGCACCCAGTGCAACTGAGGACGTAAGTGATTCTGGGGCAATGCCTTACAATAAGTCTACTGGCCTTTGCAAATGGCTTTTTTCTCGCCCTCAGACTTCTCGCATCTGTTTTTATCGTTCAAATGGTTCACATAGACTGATGGAGCATCGTATGAAATCACTTTCCTCCCTTTTGATCAGCGGCCTGATCAGCAGCTCATTCACCACCTCGGTTCCTTGCTTTGACAAGGAGACGTCTTCAAATGAAGCGTCGTCGCAGGAAACGTCTTCAGGTGAATCGCTACTTTTCGACTCGCTCAACGTCGCAGGCTATCTTCTGAGCGACGAGAAGGGTGCCTCAGAGCTTGCGGAAGGATTGAATGCGGCGGACGGCAAAGGCATTGCCGTCGAGGTCCATGAGTTCCCGGCGACCTTCGCGTTCGTCGAGGACGGTGAGAAAAACGCTGCGGACCTGGATTCAGATGCGGAGGACACCGGCGGAGCTAAGCCAAAATCTCGCGTCAGCGGAAAGATCGTGATCATCGACGCTGAGGGGAAACGCAAGGAATATCAGTTCAACGGCGACCAGGCCAGAATGCTGCACCCTGTCCAGAATCCAACAACCAATGACGCAGAAACTGCTGACGGCTCTCAGGCAGAGGATGATGCGAACTCCGGGACGCTGCTGCAGTCAACCAACGAAGAAAGATACGTACTTGGCGTTCAATGCGAAGAGTGCGGTGAGCTTCTGCGAAGTCACCTTAAGCTTGGCAACAAAGGACTGGTGATCCTGGAAGTTCGAGAAGAAACTCCTGCGGCAGAGGCCGGTCTCAAGAGGGACGACATCATCCTCAGCATCAATGGCAAAGATCTGGATTCGCTGAGCCAGCTCGTTGCGACCGTTTCAGAATCCGACGGCTCATCTGTCAAACTTATTGTCCTGCGAGCAGGCGATCAGCAGGAGATCTCCGTGACTCCTCGTAAGATGCTGGTGCCGACAATGGTCGTTCCCGCACGAATGGATGCCGAAGACTTCGATGAATTACTGGGAAAAGCCGATTCCGACGTGCGAGTGCGTCGCATTCATCCCGGATTGCTCATCGAGGGTGGGGTGCCCGGCGAACAGAAGGACGTGCAGGCGTTGATTGAAAAACTGCGTCAGATGGCCGAGAAATCTGCCCTCACAGAGAATGCTGCTTCCCAGGTGATCATTGCAACCCCGGGCCACAGTGAAGAGGCGACGGCCGAATCGGCCGCGGCATTGGAAACTCAGGCGGCCGTCAAACAGCTTCAGGAGCAAGTTCGCCAATTGCAGGGGCAACTTTCGGAACTGCAAAAGAGACTCCCGGCATCAAAGCCTGAATCTGACAATCGCTGAGAGAGTGTCGGATTCATTTCTGGCTCTATGCGGCCTCTGGTTTCTTCAGAATCGCATCGCTGTCCATCTCACGATATCAATGCCCCGCAACGGCCGATCATTGAAGGAGACGGTTTCGAACGACATCTGCCTATCACATGACGGACATTTCAGAGCAACAGCCGGAACTCACATCCTCCGACTCAGCAGATTCGAGGAAGTGGGGCTCCGGTTGGTTCGTCGAGCGGTCGCGGTGGGCCAACGCTGCGGCGAATAGTCACCGGGCTGATTCCCGCAGGTTGCACTTCTCCGATGATGGCCGCTTGCTCACATCCAACCACTCTTCGCATCGCCTCGATGGCCGATTGTGCATAGTCAGCGTCGATGGCCACCACAATCGTTCCTTCGTTGGCCACGTACAGCGGGTCAAGCCCCAGCAACTCACATGCCCCGCGAACGGCGTCGGTAACCGGAAGGCTGGCTTCGGTCAGAGCAAAGCTGTGGCCACTTTCCTGAGCCCATTCATGAAGCACGCCTGAGACTCCGCCACGTGTTGCGTCACGAATCGCTCGCACATGTTCGCCCACAGCATTGCGGAGCGCAGAGACGACTGGGAACACGGAACCGGAATCGCTGACGGACTCGGCATCCAGCGTAAATCCTCCGCGAGCACTCATGACGGCTATGCCATGACGGCCGATCGGACCGGAGACAAGGACTTTATCGCCGACCCGAATCGCCCCCGGTCCAGGCGGCAGCGGGTCCATGATTTCGCCAACACCGCTCGTATTCATGAACAGCCCATCGACGGCTCCCCGATGAACCACTTTCGTATCGCCTGCGACGATCGCCACTCGACATTCCCGAGCGGCACGAGCAACACTGTCCAGAACTGTCTCCAGAATAACTTTCGGCAGTCCTTCTTCAATGATCAGCGACAACGTGAGCCAGCGAGGATACGCTCCGGCCACGGCAAGGTCATTGACCGTTCCATAAACAGACAGCGAGCCCAAATCCCCGCCGGGAAAAAACAGCGGAGACACTGTATGACTGTCGGCGCAGATGGCAAGGCGACAGCCAATCGTAGTCACCCTGGCCGCATCGGCAAATGCGGTATGTTCCGCCGAAGCGACCCGCGGCAGAATTGTCTCTGCGATCAACCGACGACTTAGTCTCGCGCCTTCGCCATGAGCCAGCGAGATTCGTTCTGCATCCGCCGAGATTGGGATCGGGCAATTCAGGCTCCAGTTGGAAGGATGATTCACAGCGTGGCCCTCGGGTGAAATTTCTCATAGGCGGCGCAGGCACCTTCGGACGAAACCATCGGTGCTCCGAGCGGCGTTTCCGGCGTGCAGGCTTTCCTGAACTCCGGGCAGTCGCATGGCTTCAAACGTCCCGTCAGCACCTCCCCGGCGCGACATCGGGATTGCAGCGCAACGTCTGGATTGATCTCATTCTGCGCGACGGCTTTCAGGTTGAATCGCTGGAGTGCATCAAACTGTTGAAGCTCCCGGCGAATCGAATAACCACCAGAGTCTACCGGCCCCAATCCTCGCCAGACTCGAGTGTCGACCTTATAGACTCGTTCGATCACATCACGCGCCGGCTGGTTTCCTGTTCTGTCGACCGAGCGACTGTAGCTGTTGTGGACCTCGGCACTTCCGGACTCAAGCTGCGTCACACAGTCAAGTATGCCCTGCAGCAGGTCGATCGTTTCAAACCCCGTCACGACGACCGGAACCCGGAAACGCCGCACGAATTCTTCATAGTCTGAATAGCCGGTAATGCAGCAAACGTGGCCGGCAGCAAGAAATCCCTGCACTCGATTTTGAGGTGCCTGAATTAAGGCTTCCATGGCTGGGAGGACTCGCACGTGAGATGCCAGCACGGAAAAATTCTCGAGCCCCCGTCGCTGAGCCTGCAGCACCGCCAGCGCTGTGGCCGGCGCTGTGGTCTCAAAGCCGACCGCAAAGAAGACAACATGCTCCGACGGATGGCTTTCGGCGTATCGAACAGCATCCAGCGGCGAATACACCATCAATACATTCGCCCCATTCGCCCGAGCCGTCAGCAATGAACCCCGCGAACCGGGAACTCGCAGCATATCACCAAAACTCGCCAGCACCACATTGGGACGATGAGCCAGATCCAGCGCGTGATCGATGGCGGCCATGTCCGTTACGCACACCGGGCAACCAGGCCCATGAATAAGTTCAACGACGCCGGAAAGTTCGACGTCGATACCATAGCGGAGTAGCCCGTGTGTCTGCCCACCACAGACTTCCATCAACACCCACGGACGTGTTACCGTCGCTTTGATGCGATGCAACAGGGCGAGAGACTGTTCAGGATTGCGAAATTCGTCCACGAACTTCATTGAGGAATCTCCCTCGCCGCAGATCCCTCGAAATCGTTCGGTCCTGAGTATTCGTCAGCCATCTCAGCGAGGTCCTGCAGCGTCCGTTCAGCCTCTCTCGCATCAATGATGGCGATCGCGATCCCCGCATGCACGATGACATACTCACCAATTTTCGCATCCGGTGTGCAAGCCATTTGACACTCGCGACGAATGGAACCAAATTCAATGATCGCGCGCCCAAAGATTGGGTCCTGATCGATCCATTCGATCACTTTGCCTGGAACACCTAAGCACATCGGCAGCACTCCTGTTCGTGTTCGAGGTCGAGTAACGCGGCCGCGATGGCAATTTGCCCAGCCGCCAGCCCGCCATCGTTGGGTGGAATCTTTCCGTGCGTCAGAACGTCACGGGACTTTAACTTGAGCTGCCCGACAATCATTTCGGTGAGAATACGATTCTGAAAACAACCACCGGAAAGCACCACCTTATAGCCAGCGAATCGCTCGACCACTGAGTCAACCATGTCAGCAATTGCCCGATGGAATGATAGAGATATCGCGGCCGATGATCGGTCGACCCTGAGATCTTCCACAATTTCTCTCACGAACCCTCGCCAATCGAAACACAGCATTCCATCACGTTCATCGATCACACCTTTTATTCTGGCAGGCCGTTGGCTGGAAGTAGATTCGCCGCTGGTGATTTTTGGGCTGTTCGATTCGGCGCAGGCGGACTCTGCGCAGACTGATTCAAGTCTCATTGCAGGCTCCCCTTCGAATCCAGAGTAGCACAAGCCAAGAATGATCGCGGCCATGCCGTCGAAGAGACGTCCCATACTGCTTGTCAGCGGGCCGTTGGCAGATGTAACGAGTTGCTGCACCTGCCGAATCTTCGCCAGAGAAATGTCAGCAGTGAACATCCCGAACGTGTGATCAGCCTGCGTACCATACCGATGAGGCTCCCGAGCCGACTGCAACAAACGAGCAATCTCTTCCGCGGTGATTTCGGGCATTGCCGTCATCAGCAGAGAAACCGCCGTGCGCCACGGTTCATTGATGGCTCTATCACCACCCGGCAATACAAACGGCAGCAAATGTCCGACGCGGCGAAATGAAGACTTTGTCGCCAGCAGAAATTCGCCACCCCAGATCGTACCATCAGTGCCAAAGCCTGTGCCGTCAAACGCTACGCCCAGGACTTTAGTGTCAGGGATTTGATGCTCCAGCATACACGAAACGACATGAGCGTGATGATGTTGCACGGCGATCGTTCGAAGACCTCGGTCGGCGGCCCAGCGACTGGTGAAATAGTCCGGGTGCAGATCGTGAACGATCGTGTCCGGGGCGGCTTGATATAGTTGTTGCAGCGACTCGATGTGCTCAACAAATCGCTGTCGCACGGCGAGCGATGACATGTTTCCCAGATGGGGCCCCAGAATAGTCTGATGCCCGTTCGAAAACGCACACGCCACTTTCTGTTGGCCGCCAACGGCCAGAATGCGATGAGATGTCTGCAGTGGAAGTCGAAGCGGAGCAATTCCCCGGCCGGCGCGGATGGTGACGCATTCCCCGGCGATAATTCTTACAACACTGTCATCAAGGGGTCGCTCAATCCGGCGATCATGATGCAACCAGCCGTCAGCGATACCATCCAGGGATTGTCTCGCGGCGTTTTCTTCGTAGACGATAGGTTCTGAATCCTCATTGCCGCT
>JBIIIF010000206.1:0-13294 GCA_044235005.1 Planctomycetaceae bacterium
CCAGAGGTTGTTGGTTTCTCCGCCAGCATCAATCTGCAGTTCGAAACGATTGGCTGCGATGCGTTGAGGACGAAAGCCCAGACCGTACTGCGCAAGGACGATTGCAATACCGCTGCCCTTGCTGCATCCCTTCAGGTCCAGTTCTTCCGGAGCCGATTCCGGACGCCGACCAAGGGCACGCTCGCGAGCGGCGTCAGCGAATGTCAGTTTCACGCCGTCCGGCAATCCCAGCGACTCGATCGCCACGAGCGGTGATTCCAGTTGAACAACTTCGGTGACTGGTTCGCTGAGAAGTTTCATGACTTCCAGCAGTTGTTTTTCCGTCATGCCCCATGTGGGATTTCTTTCGGGCGGGCCGCCACTTCCGTAATCCCGAAGTTCATCAAGGACGATGCGCAGCTTATTGGAATCCGCCAGCGTAAACTTCTGGCGACCGATACGAATGGAACCGTCTGATGACATCCCGCAGACGATATGCACAGAGATACGGTCGCCCTGAACAACGTCTTCAACGCGGATTTCTTCACCGGGTTTGGGCTGTCGAAACTTCGGCGTGTACCCCAATTCCTGAAGCAGCCGCCCCCACTCCTGGGCCTTGACTCGGTAATTCGGCGCTGACTGGATCAAGACATCCAGTTCCACGGTACGAATCACGGGACGATCCGGCTCGTTGCCAGTGTTCTCCAGCGACGTTTTTGGGGCGGAATCGGATTGCCCGTAAGCCACATGCGAAAAGCTCAGCGCCAGAGTGAGGATCCACCAGCCGGACACCGTCTGTTTGCTGCACATGGAAGCTCATCCGTCTAACAGGAGATTCATGGATGTGAGTCTGTTTTCCGTTTTCCGCCTCGCCATAGGCGACGTCGTTCGACAAGTTCGCAGACCCTGCCTGCGGCGTGGTGGTCGACCACAGAAATCAGTTCGTGCTGAGATCGCTGTCAGGATCCAGCAGCAAAGGCGTATCGTTCGGATCTTCAGAGTCGTCTTCAACAGGCTTTTCGGACTTGATTCGATGCGACAGGACCTGATCGCGGTAATCTCGCAAGGGACCCGTCAGAGCTGCGTTAATGTAGCGGCGACGACAAAGAAAATCGGCCTGACTCACACCCGCTGCATTCGCAAGCTGCTCCATCTGATCCAGCGCCAGGTTAGTCACTCTGATGGACTGATCCACATCATGCTGGACTCGCACAGCCGACTTTGGTTCCCAATTTGTTCGTGCTTCCCAACGTTCAATCAGTTTTTGCACGAGTGAGTTCAGCATGTCATAACGGTCGGCATCAGCCTTAACCAGTTCGGGCTGATGAACCAGTTGTTCAATGGCGGCTATCACTGGGCGGACAGATGCATCGGTTGAAGTTGTGAAAAAGACGGTATGCAGCCGGTGCTGAAACTCACTGGCCGGATCGGGATGATTTGTCAGTTCGTGCAACCGGACGATTTCAAAGTGCGCAAAATGGCTCAGCAGCGGTTCCGGGTTAGCTGTAAATCGCTCCAGCTCCGCGATCTTTTCGGTGGCCGGCAAATGCTGAGTTGCCGCGGTGAGAGCAGCTCCCAACGCCACAAAGTAATCACGACCAAAGACGTCCAGCGGGTGAGAAGTCCTGACGATGTGTCCGGCCTGAATAATCTCCTGAGGAGGACGGGGACTTCGCTGCATTTCCATCCGGAGTGACTTGCGATAGGTCCATGGCTGATCGGGCATTCCGGCCAGAATCTCCTGTTGCTGAGTCAGAGCAGTGAGGCGTCGCTGAACCTCGGTATGATCATCGCTTTCCGGAACGCTTGCCAGAAGCTGCATCTCATGCGGCCCGAAGGCCAATCGGACTTCTTCACTGCGCGAGCCAGCTTTGGCAATATTGAATGGTAATTGCATCGCAAATCCACCATGGCTGATGGAGATTGCTTTGGGAGGACGTTCATGACTGAAAATCCCGATGGGATCTCGCGCATCCACCAGAGGAAGAACGGCCACCTGGGCCCAATCCCATCCGGTCGTCGCGATTTCCTGCCGGACATGTTCCCGCTGCAAACGGGAGAGAATTCCGGGATTAACCGGTCCATCGCTGCTGTCTGTGGCAAATAGCAGGATTTCTCCGGGCACTGTTTGAACAATCCCCACATGAGAAAACACCTGAAGCATCGTTGCCATCGTTTGCTTGACAGGCTCCGGCCCAATTTCATGCTGACGAAAGCGCTGGCAGAAGACGCTCTCTGAGTTCATGCGCAAACGGACTGCTGCGTAAAACTCAACGGTGAACTGAGCAATACCGGATAATCTTTGTGCAGCATCAGCCGACGCGACAACAACATCGAAGGATTTCAAACTGCGATCTTTAAGAGCGACAATCTGTGGAACATGCAGTATTCGAACTCGCTCATCTTTGTCGACCGGAATATCCTGAGCAATCCAGGTGAACTCATGCGCCAACTCTGTCAGGGTGGCATCGGAGCGAATTGCAACGATTTCCTGGACAGGGAAGTGACTGCAGGATCGCAGGCAGGCTCCGGTATCATCGCCGAGGACCAGCACTCGAGACGGTTTGGGATGACTCACCAGCCCCATGATCGCGGGCAGGATTTCTTCTGCGGGCTGCGGAGACAGATTTGTATCCGTGCTGACTTTCCCCAGAGAAACGCCGTTTCTGAGGAACTCAACGACATTCCCTGCTCGTTTCCAGACAGAGAATTCTCCGGTTGAGCCAGTTACCGTTTTCATCAGTCGATTAGCATCCGACTGGGCGATGAGATCCTTATCGACGCCTCGTTGTAGCGCAGCCTGAGTTCGGGGAGAAAAGATCAGTGACGACGTTCGAACAGTGTCAAAGCTGCCGAAAAGAGTTAAGAGCGGAATCAACAGCATCAACGTCGAGGCACGCATTTCGAACGATCGTTCTTTGACCTGAAGATGCCAGATTGTGTCAGAATCTGTGGATCGAATCTGAACGAAGAGCCCCAGCGCGTGAAGAAGCAAACCGAGAGTTAGCGCGAGCACCGGTGACAAACCACGACCGATTGCAACAAGTCCAAACAACATTCCGAGCGTTACGGCCTGAACCTCGATTCGTCCTCCTGAGGGACGTACTTCATAACGCGAAACAAGAACTGCGGGCATCAACAGGGCCGTGGCCAGGAAAGCACACTCCGTGGCCTGAACCAATATGGTCAGCACGGGAGAATAACTCGTGCTGCTGAGGGACAGGTTCGCGTCTGCAAGCAGACCAAAGAACATCGGCAGCAATGCCAGCAGGCACAGTGCAAGGGCATTCATTCCCTTGACACGGAGCAATCGTTCGGCAGTGGAAGACGACAGTGTCAGAGTCGCCGCAGAGGCGATACCGGCCGCGATAACCAGAACAGGCACCGTGAACGTCACGAGGTGACTCATGATCTGCGCCACCGCGACAACCAGAAGCCCGACGGCTGTAAAGTGCAGAGGCACGAGCCAGTCAGGAATGTTCTCTGCCGCTCGAGAAGCCTTGGGAGCATTCGCTGTATTGGCAGTCGACAGTTTGAAAACAGTATAGAACGCGAATGCACCACACAAAGTGCAGGTTGGGATCAATGCCAGAGGCCATGCAAACAGGCACAATAACATCGTCAACGAAAAACCGAATCCACCCGTCAGAAAGGACCGGACCCATGTTCCGCCAGCAACGGGAGTGATTGACTGAAAGAAGAGACCGGCAAGGGCTGTCATTGTCGCCACGATGGCAGACGGAAACAAAAAAGCCAGCATCGCACGGAAAGAACCATCTGTGCCAACGGTTTCACAACCAGCCAGCAAAGTTGCACCGAGCAGTTCAGGCAGCAGCCAACTCAGAGGCACTAAAGCCAGCGTTATCGCAAGAGCTGCTGCATTAATACGGCGTCGACGGACAAGATGGACCGGAATAAAATTCCCCAACCAGCGGGCTGCGGTGACGCCGACGGTGTAACCGACCATCAATGCTGTGATCGAAATCGGAGAAGTCCCACACAGGCTCAGCCAGCCGATTGCCAGTTGCGCGATAACAGTTCCCGCGGCCATGGCGGCAAAAACACGATTCAGGACGATTTCGCCGTTATTTCGTAAAAACGCTAACATCGCTTCCTTGCCTGAGATGTATTTGAGACGTCAGTTATGAAAAGTATAACGCACGCTTTCTACCGGACAATCAGCATTTGCCTCAAGACTGAAGCCTTATCGCCATGCATACGTCGCTGGAGTGTTCACTCACGGGGGAGATTCATGATCATTTGAAGCTCCAGGGCCTGAGTCGGGCAGGGAAGCCGCTTTTAGCCCGTTATGACCTGAGTAATTTGAAGGGTCGACTGACTCCAGCCGTGATTAGAGCAAGTGCAGAACGCTCAATGTGGCGTTTCTATGACGTGTTGCCGGTTGATTCTCCGGATCAGGCAATTTCCCTGGGAGAAGGCCTGACTCCACTTCTGACATGCTGTCGCCGGGGCGTCTTTCGGGAATTCGAGAATCTTCTGGTCAAGGATGAGAGCTTCAATCCCACACAAAGCTTTAAAGCACGCGGAATGTCGGCCGCGATTACTCGAGCCGCTGCATTGGGGGTTCAAACGGTGGCGCTTCCGTCGGCGGGAAATGCGGCCGGAGCTGCGGCGGCTTATGCAGCTCGAGCGGGAATGAAGTGCGTGATCTTCGTTCCGGAAGATACTCCACCAGCGAATATTCTGGAATCAGCCTGTGGTGGCGCCCAGGTTTGTCTGGTCAACGGTCTAATCAGTGATTGTGGACGTTTGTGTCGAGCAGCCTGTGATCGATACGGATGGTTTGATCTCTCCACCCTGAAGGAGCCATTTCGCATCGAAGGCAAGAAAACGATGGGCTATGAATTGGCATTCGATCTTGCGGACCTTCGCAAAACATCAGAACTGCAGTTGCCGGATGTCATTCTGTACCCCACGGGTGGTGGTACAGGACTGATCGGAATGTGGAAGGCCTTTGATGAGATGGAAGCACTGGGCTGGATTGGTCCGAAGCGACCTCGCATGGTCGTGGTTCAGGCCGAAGGCTGTGCTCCGATCGTCAAGGCCTTTCGCGACGGAGCAACGTCCGCGCCGATGTTTCCCAATGCTCATACTATCGCCTCGGGATTGCGAGTCCCGGCGGCGGTGGGTGACTTCATCATGCTGGATATACTCCACCGCAGTCACGGGACTGCTTTAACAGTGACCGATGCGGAACTGATGCAGGGCGTAGAAGAACTGGCTCGGGGTCAGGGATTGCATTGTGCTCCCGAAGGTGGAGCCGTCTGGATGGCAGCCCGACAGTTAAAGGACTCAGGCTGGATTGCACCACACGAAACGGTCGTGCTGTTCAACACCGGGGCCGCAGTGAAATACAACCATCTGCTGAAGTGCGAAAACGCATTGCGACTTGATCACACGAACCCACAATGTATCGACCAATTGGCAGAAGTCTGAAATTGAATGGGCGCGAAAGGCTGTTGCGAATGAAAGGATCACACTGAGATCTGCCGCTGATCAGACGGCGATGATTCAGGGAACTGCCGCAGCGTTGGAAGATGAAACAGATGCTGGCGGCGGCGACTGCACCGCAGCAGGCGGAGCCGGGACAATCGGAGGCATGTCAGAAGAGAAGGTCTCGGGAACTGTGACTGGTGGAACGTTCTCGGGGATATTCATCGGTGCGACAGGTGTCGTTGAGAGAGGCGGCGATGTTGACGGCAGGGACGGGGTGGGGCATGAAGAAGCCGGCGGACAGGCGTCATCGATGAAGAATTTCCTCCAACTTTCACGCCACGATTTTTCTGGTTTCGCTGTTGTCACCATAAGTGAGGTTGACGCATGGTTGTACCACGCTGCGAGATCTCCCGCGACTTCATGAATCAGGGCTTGAGGACTGTTATGTCCGGGTGCGGGCTGACATGCAGGTTCGCGGCAGAACAGTGCTTTTTTCAGGCTGAACTTTTTGCCTTCGCACTCGTATTTTTCCCCGGACCAGGTCGCCGTAGTGGCAAAGACAGGATCCTGAGACTGTCCATCGAGGACTTGAACATCCAGCGTCGCGCGAAGTGGATAATATGGGCGATATTCAATAACGCGGACGACCAGAATCTGGTCAACGATCGGCTGTGATTCCGAATGATACACTGGATTCGGTGGCAATTGCGGTGGAAGCCCATCCTGCGGAGATGTGAACGCGACAGAAATAATGCCTTCAGACGACTGCTGCGGAAACTGCGGCACTCCAGAGCGTGGCTGAAGCGAAACGAGCGGCTCGACGGCCAGCGCCGCGGAGGCCAACTGCAATTCACGCATCAACGCGGTTCCAAGGTTCGATGCAAAATGGCTGTGAACCGGGTCGATGCCGCTCTGCATATTCAACCCCAGCCTGAGACTGGGAACGGATACGGGAGGCGGTACATAGTTACGATCAAACTCAGCATCAGCGAGAGGGTTTGTCGTGAATCTTGTGGACACAGCAGGACCGTACATTTCGTTGGCGGACGGTCCCGCATGACACCCGGCCAGTAAAGCGAGCAACCCAAGAAAACTACTTCCGCAGTATCCGGTGGCGAGGTGGATTGAATGGCGAGAATTCGAAATCACAATGATTGCCCGGCTGCGGACTGTGGAACGGGTCGCATTGGATTCTTACCACGCGAAGGTTTGGCGGCCGAATTGGACTTGCTGGCGGTACCTGCCTGAGAAACGACTTCACCAACAATCTCTGACAGCGAATCCAGTTCTTCAAGATAACGCTGATCAGCAATTTCAGCCCGCCGACGAAGTCGCTCGTTGTCCAAAAGCAACTGCTTCTGTTGCTCCGCCATTTGCTCCATGGTCATTCGCGCCTTCATCGTGTCAAACTGAAGTTCAGTCAACTTCTGATTCATCTCGTGAACCTGTTTCTCGCACTCGGCCATTTTTTCGGGTGGCGAGACTGCGTCAGTCATATATCCGTAGGTCGGAACCATCCCGGGAGGACATACGACTGTCGCCGCTGTTCCTGAATGTGACTGTGCCCTGAGCGCTGAAGCGGGAGTTGCTGACAACTCCGGCCCGCTCACAGCCTTCGAACCAGGGACACCGGCTTGAATTGTCGCTGGTGGCAACCCGGGAATCATCACCTGAGATTGCTCAGGGGCAGGTGTAGTTGCAGCAGG
Source organism: Planctomycetaceae bacterium (assembly GCA_044235005.1). Taxonomy (GTDB): domain Bacteria; phylum Planctomycetota; class Planctomycetia; order Planctomycetales; family Planctomycetaceae; genus SXXK01. The sequence continues at coordinate 7,143 of JBIIIF010000206.1, forward strand.
CAAGGTTTGAGGCGCCTGCCCGTGTGCCTGAGCTGCTGCAGCAAAGTCTGCAACCGGAGGCATGGCCTGAGCCCCCTGCTGCAATGTCTGTTGTTGAACCGGCTGCTGTAAGGTCGCAGGAATTTGCTGGGGCACAGCCGTCGGAAGTCCAGGCTGCGGCACGACTGGCTGCTGTTGCTGCTGTAATACTGGCTGCTGCAGCACCGACGGTTGTGGAGCTCCATTGGTGACCGGAGCAACGTTCGCCACGGGTTGAGACGCTGGCGTGGGAACAACAGGTAAAGCCGTCAATTCATTAGCGCGAGGCGACATTGGGGGAGCCGCACAATCTGCTTTCGCCATGTCTGGGTTGGCTGCCGTCTGGGCCGGGAGCGCTGGAGGTGCATGCTTCGACTTACCGAGCAGGTTTTTCGAGAACGCGCAACCCGTTGTGAAACAAAGGCAGAGTGCGAAGATCCAAAGAAGCGATTGTGATGCACGGATTGGCATCATAGTGTGCGGTATGACGGCGTTCCGTTGCGAACTCAGAACGGAATCAGCCGCGACACGAGCGGTTGGAGCACCGTGTCCTGCGTTCATTGCAGCTGCTGACAATCGTTCATTCATCACCAGAGACTCCCGAGTAACGTCCTTTAAGCACTCCGCATGCTTTTTCATTTTGCGGCCACGATAGAGAGACAGATCTCAATGACAGATCCCGCGAACACCAGACCTCGATTTATGCCGCCCGAGGAAGAATCACTGGAACGCCTGATAAAGAAAGCATGCACTCCCTGCAAGAACTCTGAACACTCGGGACAAGGCCAGGGAGAGTACCTGTCCCGATTTGGGCTGCATTCGTTATTGGACGGTTCAATTGCCGTAAGCACATTCGACGACAGTAACTTCACCACATCCACAATGAACCACAATAGCAACGACATCCCCGGTCTCCGGATCGGTTTGAACGGAGACCGTGGAGGGTTCTTTTGAGCAACGAGTTTGTTGCCCTAAACGAACAGGCGCATCATTGAATCGAACTTGTTGACTGGACAGGATACGTCCTCGGGATGACAGCACAGCACTCATAGTTCAATCCATTTCCGTTTCAATCCGTTGAAGCCATCACTTATGTCGAGCCGTCGGGCAGTCCGGCGAAATGGCTTAGTACCAATCATTGCGAAGCCTGATTCCCCAAAGAGTCCTGCTTCCGGACTCTCGTCATGCTCAGCCTGTCTTTCGTCTGATGATTGACTTGAGCTGTAACTCTGCGGCTGCCAGAAGTCGAGAGACACGGGATTCCGAAAGTTCCAGCACCTGTCCGATTTCCTTCATCCGCATATCTTCCATGTGATACATCGTAACGGCAAGCCGCATCTTTTTAGGGAGTTGTTCAATCGCATCGGCCAGAGCCCTTCGTTCTTCAGCTCGGTGAGATCCTGCGTCAACCTGAGAATGGCGATGATCGGGTGTGGGCAGTTCTCCCAATTCATCCGCCCAGTTTTCGGGACGAGTTAACCGCATGGCGGTCAAACAGTCTTCCACATCGCGGACCGACAGACCGGTGGCATCCGAGAGTTTCTCCGGGGTCAGCGGTGGGGCCATATGCACTGAAGCATCACGAATCAGAGCCCAGTTCTGGAGAATCGTTTGCGGGACTGGACAGTTGCGTCGCAGCTCATCAAGAATCGCGCCGCGGATTCGCTGGTAAGCGAACGTTGTAAACGCAACACCTCGATCCGGATCGTACTGTCCTGCGGCTTCCACGAGCCCCAGAATGCCGGCCGATTCAAGGTTTTCGTTATCAACGTATTCCGGGAGTGATCCCAGCAGTTTTCCCAGGATATGGCGCACGTACGAAAGATGTTCGATGATCAAACGATCTCGAAGGTCCATCATACACACTTTATTATACGCTTTTACAGCGGAATGCATGCGAGTGCTCATTTGGATGATTTCGCAGTCTTATTCTTGGCACAATATGAATTGAGGCCGGATGTTCGCGGGATATTCGATTGAGCGTTTTGCCAATCTTGCCCGCGGACAGAATCTTGCTTCGTACCACTCAGAATTCTGGCCTGACGAATCCCGAGACTTATTCAGAACGATTTTCTGCACCGGGGTCTGCCATCGTCTGCAGCAGTCTCACAAACCCGCGGACGCAGATGGCAGAAATGATCGCGGCCGTGAAGGCTCGCAGCACTATCTCTGCCGGTCCGGTGTTGCGAATGATGCCGACGATCATCACCACACAGCTCACCAGTAGTCCGCAGGCCCGGCCCCACGGACGTCGATCGAGTATGATTTGATTGATATGCATTGGATTCAGATCTGTGACAACGAATTCTGTTTACGGGCCCGTGTTGTTCGGAGTGATGAGGCAATCCTCGTGGTTCATTCCGAATACTGTCTTGTTCAGCGTCAGGCTGCACCGCGAAGCTGACCGGCTTCGCTGCTGGATTCCGGACCAATGATGTCGTCGAACTGCAGCATCACTGCTGAGTCAATCACCAGATCATTGGGGACTTCCTGATAGGCGATTACCCCCACGTCCGGAGTCGTGCGCGCAAGCAACCGCTTGAGAGGACGACGAACTTTCTGGTCAACCAGCAGAGCCAGCGGTAACTGGTTTCGCTCGGATTCCCGTGCGGCTTTGCCCACGGCTTCAATCAATCTTGTCAGTGGCCCAGCTCCCAGCGCCAACTGATCCTGATGCAGGGACTGACGCATCCGGGAATCCAGTTTCGGCTCCATCGCAACGACTCGCAGCCGCCCATCCGTTCCACGAAACCGTTCACAAACCAGTCGGCCCAGATCAACGCGAACGTGATCCGTAAGATCCTCACTGGTCTTGGTCTGAGGAGCATGATTCACGATGGACTCAAGGATCAGAGTAATGTCGGCCAGGGGAATTCGATCCTCGGCCAGTTGAACAAGAACCTGATGCAGCATTCCCATGCGGATAGTCTCCGGTTTAATCTCTTCAACAATTGTGGGGGCAAACTCTTTGGCTCGATCGAGCATCTGCTTCAGAGCTTCACGCGTAAGTAACTCATGCGCGAAACGTTTCAACACTTCACCAAGATGGGTTATCAGAACGCTGAGTGGATCAACGACGGTGCATCCCTGAATTTCAGCCAGTCTTCGGCTTTCAGAAATAATCCAGCGCGCGTTCAGACCGAAAGCAGGTTCGGTGGTCGGTTCACCAGGGACACTGGATTGACGGCCCTCAGGCAGAATCGCCAGCAACTGTTCCGTTCTAAGTTCACCGCCTGCAACTTTGCGACCAGCAACAAGAATGCGATATTCCTCGGGCTGCAGACCGGACAGATTGCTGTTCACGCGAATCGGAGGAATCCACAGTCCCTGAGACCGCGAGAACTCCCGACGAAGAGCCGTGATTCGCTCCGAGAGGCCTTTCACTCTCTTGCTCTGAATGAATGGAACCAGCCGCGCTCCAACTTCCACAACGGCTCGGTCTGTCAGCAGGAACTCATCGAGATGGCGTTCATCGTCAGGCTGCGTCGGCTTTTCCGGATCTGTTCCTTCAGGAGCTGCTTCTACCGGAGGAGCCGGTTTACTTCGATTGGCAATCAGCAACAACGCCACGGCAACGCCCAGAAACGGGATTTTGGGAAGTCCGGGCATCAGAGCAATCAAGGCCAGAATGCCAGCCCCGATCCACATGGATCGTTGCGAATGAAACAACTGTCCGCCGATTTCATCACTGAGGCTGTCGTCCGACGTTGTTTTGGTAACCAGAATACCGGCTGAAGTCGCGATCACGAGTGCCGGGATCTGCGTTACCAGACCATCGCCAACGCTCAGGATGGAGTATGTTCGCACCGATTGAGCGAACGACATTCCATTCACGACGCCCATGATGACGCCGCCGACAAGATTCACGCCGGTAATGATCAATCCGGCGATCGCATCCCCGCGGACGAATTTACTGGCACCGTCCATCGCCCCGTAGAATTCTGTCTCACGAGATAACTCATCGCGTCGTCGACGGGCTTCTTTGTCGTTGATGCTTCCGGCATTCAGTTCTGCATCGATCGCCATCTGCTTGCCGGGCATCGCATCCAATGTAAATCGCGCCGACACTTCGGCGATTCGCCCTGCACCTTTGGTGATCACCATGAACTGAATGGTCACAAGGATCAGGAAGATCGTCAGACCAACAACCAGTTCTCCACCCACGACGTAGTTACCGAATGCGGTCACGATATGACCGGCATCGCCTTCCAGCAGAATCAGTCGCGTGGTGGCCACGTTGAGCGACAGACGATACAGCGTCAACAGCAGAAGCAGCGACGGAAATACGGTCAGCTCAAGGGCTCGTTTGGCACTTAATGTCACCAGCAACAACAGCACTGTCGCCGCCAGATTTGCGGCCAGCAGCAGATCCAGCAGCCACTGAGGCAGCGGAACCAGCATGACCACCAGACCGACGATCATGCCGAATGACAACAGAGTCTCGCTCTGTTTCATCCAGCTGCCGGATGGAGGTATGGCTATTGCAGGTGTTGACATAAGGAATCTGAGAGCTCAGCAAAAGTCCGGAATTACAACTCAGTTTCAGGGGCACAGGCCGTTATCAATGAAAACTTAAACTCAGCACTTTGGCGATCAGTTGCCAGCCATCGACCAGCACAAACAACAGAATCTTGAACGGTGTGGAGATCACCATGGGCGGCATCATCATCATGCCCAATGACATGAGAATGACTGAGACCACAAGGTCGATCAGAATAAACGGTATGTAAAGACAAAACCCCATGATGAAGGCCGTCTTGAGTTCGCTGATAACATAAGCCGGGATCAGGACATCAAACGGAGTACTCTCGGGACGTTCAATCGTGGTTACGTTGGCCATCTTCGCAAAAAGAATGATGTCTGCTTTGCGAGTTTGGCGGATCATGAAATCATGAAGCGCGAAACGACCCTTGTTCCATGCATCCTGACCGGTAATGGTCTCAGCCAGATAAGGCCGAACTGCTTCCTGTTCAATTTTTGTGAGCGTCGGCCCCATGACAAACAGAGTCAAAAACAGTGACAGGCCAAGGACAACCTGAGTCGGAGGAATTTCCTGTGTCGAAAGCGCGCGGCGAACGAAGGACAGGACGATCACAATCCGAGTGAACGCCGTCATGGTGACGAGTGCTGCAGAAATCAGAGCCATCCCGCCGAGGAACAAGGCAACCTTGATCTGCGGTGAGAGTCCCTGAAATGCTTCAGACTCCAGTATTTGCTGAACTGTTTGTGCGGAATCCATTCCGACACCCGAACTATCGAAAGAGGTAACTAAACGAAAACTCAGGTTAAAGATTCAGAGGCAATGACTGTGGCTTCTGGACGAGTCTTTGCGGGACGTTCATAGATCAGTGGCTCATCCGCTTCCGTCAATTCATCCTGAAATGAAGGAGGGGTCAGAACCAGTTGTTTGATACCGCCGGCATCGAAGGCAACCAACGCCCGATGTCCGGCCATTTCGATCAGCGAAACAGACCGACCCGGTCCAAGTGAAAGTGTTTCAATCACGCGTGATCGTGATCCCGGCGTCGGAAGCAGGCCACGCTGCCGTTGCCAGCGACGTACTCCCAGTGCAGCCAGACTAAAGAGACACAATGCAATCACAATCCAGGCGACAGCACGCGAGAGCACCTGCACCGGACTTGTTTCGATGGCCACTTCTGCCCCGCGTTCCCCGATCGGGGCCGAGGCATTCTTTATCTTCGCATCGGCCCGCAGGTCCAGAAACATCCCGGCATCGGCGGATGACTGGAGTGGCACAGAGATTTCTGCAGGCTTTTGCTCAGCCACAGTCGATGGCGTCGGCTGAAGTTCGGAGATCGCTTCCGATTGACGGAGCCCGGCTAATGAACCGCCGCTGACTGCTGAGCCATCTGAAATCGAATCTGATTTTGGTTCCCATGCCGCTTGTTTGATGGCCGGTGAACTCTGATCACTGTCCTGCGAAATCTCGCGGCCTTCCGTCTGATCCGGCTCTCTGCTTCCGTTGACCGAAGTCGCGGAGTGAGAGGAACGAAACACAGAAGAGCTCTGCTGCGTTGCCCGGTGAGATTCGTCGCTGTCGCCGGGACGAACCTGCGTCCGTGTCGTGCGCTGTTGCGTCTGTTCGATTTGTTCAGGATGCTCGACTTGCTGTG
>JBIIIF010000428.1:0-3780 GCA_044235005.1 Planctomycetaceae bacterium
CGATGGGCTTCGCGATTCCGGCAAGCGTTGGAGTGCAGGTCGCCAATCGCCAGCTTCGGCCACTGGTCCTGGTCGGCGACGGTGCGTTTCAGATGACCTGCATGGAGCTGTCCACGACAGTTCGTCAGAAGTTCAATCCGATCGTGATCGTATTGAACAACAAGGGCTACTCCACTGAGCGTTTCATTCAGGAAGGCCCGTTCAACGATATCCACAACTGGCAATATCACAAGATGCCGGAGTTGCTCGGCGCCGGATGGGGCTTTGAGGTTCATACCGAAGGCGATCTGGAGAAAGCCTTCAAGGCAGCATTCGCCAATCAGGACTCCTTCAGCCTGTTGAATGTCCATCTGGATAAGCTTGATGTCAGCCCTGCCCTCAAGCGTCTCGCCGCACGCCTGGCCACTCGCGTCTAAAAAGGGGACATTCTACTTTTCACATAAAGTAGAATGTCCCCTTTTCTGCGTCTGTGTGTTACCTCGTCGCATCACTCGATGGTGACAACACGTAAATGGTCTCCGGTGCGGGCATTTTCAGCGACTTAGATTCTGCAAGAATCGTGATCACTTCGGCGGTCGCGGCCCGAAGTCGTGGAAGACTCACCTGATTGCTCGTTTTCGCCAGCTTGAGAGCTACTGCGGGTGAATCAATGACCGTCAAACCGAGATAAAGAGGCTTGCTGCCGGAGGCCAATACTGCCGCAGCCTCCGGGGAGAGAGTCGAAAGTGCGGGAAGTGTCACACTGTTTCCGCCCGTTGTTCCTTCGGTAAATCGTCGGGCCATTTCCGGCGACTCCAGCATTGTTAACGCTCGCAACTCGAAGAATTGCTCGTATTGTGTCAACGTTCGGGCCGCCGGTGCTGAGACCGTCTCCAGGTTGGACAAGGTCCATGAAATTTGCCGAGTAAACCGTTCGGCCAGTGGCACGGAATCAAGCTCCCTCAAGGGAATCTGCAGAACCGCAGGAAGCTTGGCCAGCGATTCGGCGGCCGCAGGTGAGAGCGTCTCTGCCGCCGGACCTGACAAGATCAGATACGGTCCCGAGAAAGTGGCCAGCGTTTCGGCAGAAGCATCCGGCAATTCGTCCAGTCCCTGAAACGCCAGAATCCCTTCGTACTTCGCGAGTTCCATCGCGACCTCGGGCAAAAGCGTACCGAAACCGCTGCCAGAAAAACCAGGATCTCCGCCGAAGTAAATCTTCGGCGAATTGCTGATCCTGATGTCACCACGATACGTATACCCGCGATTCAACGAGTTCACCAGAATTCGTGCCGCTTCAGGAGACAGGTCCTTCACCTCAGGAAACAAGATGAAACCGCCGCCCATATTCGTATCCGTGGGCGTCGGTGCAAATGCATCAGCAAGCTCCGGCGTCAGTGACGAGACACCCAGTTTCAACCGAGACGTTTGCTGTGCCATCAGGCGAATGGTTTCTTTCGAGACATCTTGAAGCGAGGGCAGCGAGATTGATAACCAACGCTTCTTCAGCAGCAGTTCCGCAGTCTCGGGCGACAGTTGTGTCAAGCTGGGAAAATTCAGCTCGCCGCTGGGACGAACGTCGACAGCTCCGTCGCGTCGCTTGTTCTCGTCGTCTGGTAAACTGCCTAGTGCCGCTGCGGCATCGGGCGAAATCTCGGTCACCGAAGGAAACGTGAAGCCGCTGCTTCTGACCAGTGTTTTTGCCAGCACTGCGGAGTCCAGCTTCCGCAGTTTGGGCAAACTCAAGCGAGGGAACTCCAGAACGCCCGGACGCAACATGGTGCTCGGCAGGGCTTCATTCAGGACAGCGATCTGGCCCTCGGTCAGTTGTTCCACATCCAGCAGTGTGACGTTCCAGCCAGACACCAAAAGTGCTCTCAGATCTGCATCGGAAACGGCAACGGTTCCACTCAGCGCGAGATTGAAGGCGCGTCGGTTGGCTGCGGCCACCCTGGCCAGTTCGGGAGTGATCGCGGTGATGGGCAAAAAGATCCCGCCCCAAAAGCTTAGCTGACCTTTGTCTCCGACGATCTGCTCCAACTGTTCTGCCGTCAACTTTTCAACTTTCGAAAGCAGCACAGCAGGCGCTTTCAATTTTTTTGCGAGAGCCAGCGAGTCCAGAGATTTCAGGTTTGGAATCGACAGCATACCGACCGTTTCAGCCAGTTTTTCCTGAACCGCCCGAGAAACATCGGTCAGGCCGGCAAGCGTTAAGCTTCGCTCCGCTTTGGCGAGTGCAGAAGCAACCTCCGGGGAGATCGTTTTCAGAAAGGGAAACGATAACGCTCCCGGGCGTGCCGCGAGTTTTCCGGTCAGCGTGACCGAGTCAAGTTCCGTTAAACCGGTCAGGACAAGATCACCACGAAGCTTGCTGATCGCCTCGGCCGCTTCTGGGGAGACGGTTGTGATGGAGTGCAGCCAGACGTTCGCCGCCTGACTTTTCGCAAGTGCTGCGGCGACTTCGAGAGACAGCGACTTAATCCCAAGGATCAGCGTGTCTCCGCGAAAACCGGCCAGCACTTCAGCGACTTCAGGAGTCATCTCGCTTGTCGTACTGAGTTGCACGATGCCAAATCGGGATTGTGCTTCGGTGGTTGTGACTAACTCTCGAGCTTGTTGTGCCGTGAGGCTTATTGATTTTCTGCCCAGGGCTTCAGGCAGCGGGGGTTCCTTGTTGACAAGAGAATCGGCCGGATATCGTCCAAGTTGAAACAGTTCCCCGAATGTCGGTGAATCAGGAAGCGACGGGTTCGCCAGAATGTCCTTCATCCGCTGACCCACTTCACGCTGCCGAACCGGATCTTCACGATCACGGATCGTCAGCAGCGTGTTGATCGCGTTGCCGAACTCGTTTCGCGGCCCACCCAACCGAGCAAGGTGACAGGCCGTGCAGGTTCCGTAGAGTTGGGTCTTCAGGGACAGCGCTTGTGCCGCGTCCGGATTACCGACTCTGCGCATCAGTTCGCGCACTGCGCCATCAAGACCGCAGATCGCGCTGGCTTCTCTGGGCACCACAAGCCACGCGATGATCAGCAGGATTCCGAAGCGGCTCATGGGGCGCATCCATTGATAAATGAAAAAGAGAGCATTCATTGCGCTGAACTTCCTGAGTCGTTCCTCATTCCTGATCTCAATGACTGCTCAAGCCATCATTAGCTGCCCCAAACCTGCCTGTTCGATGAGCGTCCAATTCCTGACGGTGGCTTTCTTCAGAAACAGAGTATTGCGTCGGGTCGTCAGTAAAGGGATGGTAGACAAAGGAATCTTCCGTGGCATGTGATCACGCAATAGCCGTAGCGGGTTTGTGACAGGCTCGCTGCCGTCTAACAAATCACCACGACGGATTGGTGTCAGAAACTGCCAGGCGGGACGATTAAAAAAATTATCGGAATCCATGACGCATGAGACCGGTGTGCCTAACATCACCGAATCGAGATTTGGCCGCCAGAGATGAACGATGCAGAGCACAGGGGACATTCTACTTTATCGAAAAAGTAGAATGTCCCCTTTTCTGGCGCATGGTTATTGTCCTCGAGCATATGTTGATTGCCGTGAGCAGCACAAAGTCTTAATCTCCTCAGTATGAACTGACCAGTTGCTGCGTTTCGAGTCATTCAACTTACCGGGATACATCGGCATGAGCACATCGAATCAGAATCCATTTGCGAGCGATCCCTTCAATCCGTACGCAGCGCCGGATACTTCGGGATTTGCAGTGGAGAACTCGGCGAACGGGCCACCGCTGGCGACTCTTGGCCAGCGGTTCGGTGGAGCTTTTATTGATGGGTTGTTGATGCTGCC
>JBIIIF010000429.1:0-3768 GCA_044235005.1 Planctomycetaceae bacterium
GATGGGCTCCATCCCCAGCGATCCCGTTCTCGCTGACCGACATGGACGGGAAAGTTCGATCGTTGTCGGAGTACAACGGAAAACCTGTCATCGTTATTTTCTATCTGGGTTATGGCTGCCTGCATTGTGCCGAGCAGTTAAAGGAGATGACAAAGAAGTTCGAAGGCTTTCGAAACGCCGGCTTTGATGTGGTCGCCATCAGCACAGACAAGCAGGAGAACCTGAAGCGAGCCTATGCGGATCTGGAGACTGGCTTCCCGTTTCCGTTATTGGCTGATCCCGACATGAACGTGTTCCGGCAGTATCGCTGTTACGATGACTTCGAAAAGGCGGCCCTTCACGGAACATTTGTCATTGATCGCAGTGGTCTTGTACGATGGCAGGACATCAGCTTTGAACCGTTTATGGATTTGGACTTTCTGTTGAAGGAATCGATTCGTCTGCTGAATCTGGATCTCAAGGTTTCAACTGCCAGTCCATCGCCGGGAGAGGCCGAGTAGCAAGCTGATGGAACCGACTGCGTTCAATCCGTATGCCGCTCCCGAAGAACAGGCTTTCCCTGTCTCTATGGCTGCCTCTGATCCTGAGGTGGTCCGCCGACAATTTATTCACTGTGAATCCAACATCAAGAGTATCAGTGGGTTGATGATCTTCGGTGGCCTGTTGATGTCCTGCGGGTTCGCATTGGCGACTGTGCGCGTATTCACCGGTTCGAATGGCGATTTTTGGAGTTCGCCTGGAGGCCTGTTTTTCGTGAGTGTGATGCTGGCGGGAATTTGGCAAATCTACACGGGAATCCAGCTTCGACGGCTGAAGCTGACGTCTCGAGTTCCCGCCGCTATCGCCTGTGGGCTCTGGATCCTGTTTGTCCCGGTCGGCACAATTCTGGGCGGCATTTCGCTCTGGTATCTTTTGCGTCCCGCAGCCACCTTCGTCTTCAGCGACGAGTATGCCGAGATTATGCGACGCAGTCCTGATGTCGAGGCATCCACCTCGATTGCAGGCTGGAGTGTGCTGCTGGTTATTCTTTTTGTTGGTGGACTCCTGCTGTTAGCCGGGACTCTTGTTCGCTGACTGCCCATGGGAACTGGCACGTCGTCCTGGCAATTCACGAGAAAGATTTTTATCCACGGATGAACGCAGATAAACGCGGATAAATCGCGAAGACGGCGAGCGGTGCGGCGTGAGCCCACCGAGGGAGTCAGCGCACCGAGGGAGATTTTGGAACTGAATCACAGATGGACCTGAGAGCATGACTTTGCTCCGTTGTTCGCGGTGTTCTGCAGAAACTGCACTCAGTGGGCTCGCGCCACACCGCTCGCCTGGAGTCACGGCATTACGCTGTCGCAAGTTCCATGATCTCTTCCTGAGTAACATTCGGACTATTCTGGAGTTCACCCGAGATGCGTCCGTGGCGCATAACAAGAATTCGATCAGAGAGACTCAGAATCTCAGGCAACTCCGAACTGATCAGCAGCACGGCTTTTCCCTGTTGAGCCAGATCTGCGATCAGTTGATAGATCTCCTGCTTAGCGCCGATATCAACCCCGCGCGTGGGTTCATCAAGCAGAAAGACCTTCGTGTTGTGAAACAGCCAGCGTGCCAGCAGGACCTTCTGCTGGTTGCCACCAGACAAATGACTTATGAGCTGTTCTTGGCTGGAGATGCGAATGTTGAGTCGTTCGACATAAGACGCAAACGCGGCTGACTCTTCGTGCGGTCTAATGAGGCCGCCCGTTTGGAATCGCATGAGACTGGCCAGAGAAAAGTTTTCGCGCACACTGCGAGCGGGAATCAATCCCTGAGATTTCCGATCCTCCGTCAACAGGCAGATCCCTGCATCGATCGCATCACGAGGAGACTGCACATCGACTGTTTGACCGTCGACACGAATGGTTCCGGATGTTTTCCGATCAGCACCAAAGATCAGGCGAGCTGCTTCCGTCCGCCCCGCGCCAACGAGCCCGGTCATACCGACAACTTCGCCACTGCGAATCTGAAAGGAGATATTCTTCACCACGTGTTCTCGAGAAAGCTCGGACACTTCCAGAACCGTCGATCCCGTCACACTCTGCGATCGTTGGAATTCCCGCAGAAGAACGCGTCCAACCATCAGCTCAATCAGTCGTCCGCGAGTCAGCTCCGACACACGACAATGGGCCACTTGGCGGCCGTCACGCAGGACGGTCACCGTGTCAGCCATCTGGAAAATTTCCTCCAGCCGATGACTGATGTAGATGATGCCAATGCCCTGCGACTTCAGATCTCGCAGCAAAGCAAACAGTCGAGCAACCTCCTGAGGAGTCAGGGCGGCCGATGGTTCATCCATGATCAGGATGCGGACGTCATGAGCCAGCACGCGGGCAATTTCGATCAACTGCTGCTGGGCCACAGAAAGCTGGCCGACGGGGACATTCAGAGGAATCTCAACCCCCATGCGTGCAAAGACGGCGGCGGCCCGTTCGTGTTCCTGACGACGAGGAATCCAGAAGTGACCACGATCACGTCCCAAAAACATATTGTCGACGGCATTCAGGGCTGGCAGCAGAGTCAGTTCCTGGTAGATGACTCCAATACCGGCCTTGATCGCATCGAGCGGACGCTGCATCAGAACTTCCCGGCCGTCGATGCAAATCGAGCCGGAGTCCGGCTGATGAGCACCCGCCAGCAAGCGAATGAGCGTGCTCTTCCCTGCTCCATTCTCGCCCATTAACGCTCGAATCTCGCCGCGTTCCAGAGTCAACGAAACTTCGCTCAGCGCCTGCACGCCGGGGAATGATTTACTGATGTTTCGCAGTTCAAGCATTATGAGAACATTAAATCGGAAACCCGCCCTGGAAGCCAGCGTTTGCAGAGGACACTGGTGACCAACAGGAGTCGCCGGGTCGCCCGGCTATTGCGATGTGAAAGATTCCAGTGCTCGACGCAGATGCTGGGAATGATTCTTCAGCACTTCGCGAGCCTGCTCGGGTGTGATTTGCTTCTGGTGAGCGACAATTGCGGTTTTCACCTGACCATCGCAACGACCGAGAAGTTCACCAGCGGCAGTGCCCGTGAGACCAGTCAGTTCTGAAACGATGCGTTGTGAACGATCTTTGAGTTTCTCATTCGTCGCTGTCAGATCCACCATGAGATTGCCGTAGGTTTTACCAATCAGCACCATCGCGCCGGTGGTCAACATGTTCAGGACCATCTTGGTGGCTGTTCCGGCTTTCAGGCGAGTTGACCCGGTCACAACCTCGGGCCCGACGATGGGCGTAATCATGATGTCGGACAGTGGAATCAGTGCTGAGCCCGCATTACAGGCAAAGCCAATTGTTGCAGCGTTCACACTGCGAGCGTAGTCCAGTCCGCCGATGACGTAAGGAGTTCGCCCGCTGGAGGCAATTCCCATCACAACGTCATTGGCTGTTAATCCCAGTTGCTGAAGATCGGACACTCCTTCATCACGACGATCTTCGGCACCTTCAATCGCCGACGTCAGCGCCGCCTTGCCACCGGCAATCAGGCCGATCACCATGCCGGGCTTGACGCTGAATGTCGGCGGACATTCACTGGCGTCGAGAACACCCAGCCGGCCCGACGTTCCCGCGCCCATGTAGATGAGACGTCCTCCTGCGCGGAAGCGTTGCGCGATCAGCTCAACGGCCTGTGCGATCGCTGTCGATTCCCTTGCCACAGCCGCGGCGACTCCCACATCTTCCTGATTCATGAGCTGCACAATCTCCAGCGCGGATAAACTGTCGATGCACATGGAAGCGGTGTTGC
>JBIIIF010000030.1:0-41181 GCA_044235005.1 Planctomycetaceae bacterium
ATCAGGGGTACGGAGGTAAATCTCGCATCGCCAATTTCAGTACGTCGGCTTGACTGCTGACCTAAGCCAGCCCCGCCCGGACGATACAAGCCACCATAGACATCCTCGCTGCGGCCATGCCACATCAGCGTTTTCTCGCTCACGCTGGCCGAAGCCACTGCAGGCAGAAAGTCTGTGACTGAAACACTTCCGTATCGAGATTGTGACGTCGATAAGCTGCCCCATGAACGCGTTCGCACAAATTGCGTTGACTCTCCCTGCGAAACATCCAGCAGGTGGATCTGACGAACCGTCGCTGCACCGCGCTGACTTCCAGACCACCACAGGGTCAGGCCACAGGCCAGCACCAGCATCGTCGGGAATGTCAACCACGTGAGACGGGGACGTTGCAGCAATCTGACGACCAGAAGATAGTCCAGTGGACCAACGACCGCCAGATAGACAAGCATCATGAGCATCGCATGCCAGCTCGACCATCGCTCATTCGCCGGAATGGCATCAGCAGCATTTGCAAGTTGAGTCGCAATGTCTGTCACTCCACTGCTGGAGATTCTGCCGCCTCGACGAGCTTGTTCTGTGTCGACTTCAAGGATTCTGCCGAACAGCAGAGTTTCGTACAGATCAGAGAGCGATAACCAACGATCCAATGGCCTTAAATTCAGATCGACGGCCAACATCGTGATGACGCCGGCCCCGGAACTGATTCGAGAAATCAACGGGCCGTTGATGGAGTTGACAATAATCCGAGGCTGGTCAGCACCAAGCCTTACGATGGGTACGTCATAGCGATTTGTCTGAAGCTGGCTGGCTCCTGAAACAAAGTTCTGCAGAGCAGTCAGGTCCTGACTGGCGAGGAGATTCTGGTCGATCCCAAACGTCGGCTGAAGCCACTGACCAACGGGACTTGCCAAAAGCTTTGGCAGGTTTTCTCCGCAACTCACCAGAAGATGTCCGCCGGTCAGCACCCATTCACGAATCGCTTCTGTCTGTTTTTCTGATAAGCCATATTCCGTTACGAGCAAAATGGTGTCGACGGAATCAAGACCACGACGTGTCTCCGGAAAATCACTTAACGCGGCAACTCGGAGCAGAGACAATTTATCGCGAGTCGATTCGTTTGATGCCAACTCCTGATCGAGTTCCGTGAGACCGGCTGGCGTTCCCGCCACGAGAACGGTTTGAGAGTGATGACGAAGCAGTTTCAAGCCGGCAACAATCGGAACCGCCAAATCGGATTCTGATCGCTCTGAGTCGACAGAATGACCGACTGCTCGACAAGGCACCAGATGTTGCCACAGAATTTTTCCCTCTGCATCTTCCAGACGAAGCCGCACCGGACCATCCTGTCGGCCGGTCATGAATACTCCTCGGATATCCAATACTCCAGAGGCATCGGTGACTGCGGAGGCCACTTTGCTTTCACACTGGTCACCGCGGGCATCGCTGGCCACAACCGTCAGGATACATTCGTGCGTTGCTGCCAATCCGTGCACCTGCAGGCGAATCGGAAGCCAGTTGCCGACTCGCCCCACTCCATTGAAGCCCATCGACAGCACATCAAGTGAGACCGCTTCAGCACCAGCGGCATCTTCTGCCTCAGCCGGGTAACAGAAGACTGAAAAAACGACAAGAATTGCAGCAAATCGCATCAGGAAACCGGGAAACATGGAGGTGGAAAGATGAGGCACGATCATGACTTCTCGATACATCTTGTTCAGTAACGGTCGGGGAACAGAGTACCGCAGCTTCTCGCGGAGTACGCTCAAACCACTGAACTCGGGGGAAAATTCGCGATTATTGAATGTGCGAACCCGGCATCATTCAACCCAAACCGGATTTCCGGCTTGAAGTTGACGATAGATCCTGATACCAAAGGCGGCAGGCGAGGCATGGATTTCGTAAACCGGAGGCTCAAATGTCCAGTTCCAGCCCAATCCACAGCTCGGCGAGCGATCTCGCCTCGAGCCGGTTCGTCTCGCATTCAACCAACGCCCTGGACCAACTCTTTGGCCCGGATTCCAATCCGCTGTTTCGCGTCGGCCGTCGTCGCTGGATGCTTCAGGCTGGTTTAACAGGGGCGGCCGGGTTATCCCTTCCTGCGTTGTTGCAGGCGAAAGCTCAGGGCGGACTCGCCGAAAACAAAAAGCGGGCCACCTCAGTTATTCAGATCTGGCTTTCGGGCGGCCCCAGCCAGATCGACATGTGGGACATGAAGCCGGAAATGAGCCCTGAAATTCGAGGGCCCTTCAAGCCGATTTCCACCTGTGTTCCGGGCATTGATATTTGTGAACACATGCCGCTGCAGGCGGCCATGATGGACAAGTTTGCCATCATTCGTTCGATGGATGCCGGTGCCAGTAACCATACTCCGATTACATTTCAGGCTGCAAACCCCAAAGCTCAGCGCAGTGAGATTGGTCGTCAGGGTGGCGGTTACCCGTCAATGGGTTCAGTGGCCGCAAAATTCAAAGGGCCGAATCGTCCCGGAATGCCTCCGTTCGTCGCGCTGGCCAACAGCATGGTGGCAGATGTCTACGGGGCTGGTGATCTGGGCCAACAGTTCGAACCGCTCGACGGTATGCGTGTCGATGGCAAGTTTTCAATGCCGAAAGGCGTTGAGGTGCCTCGATTGCAGGATCGCGATTTGCTTCGACGTGAACTGGATCGATTTCGTCGCAACCTGGATTCCTCGGTCAGCTTCCAGCAACAGGACCGGTACACTCGGGAAGCGTATGATCTGGTGCTGGGCGGGGCGGCTCAGAAGGCTTTCAATCTGACCGAAGAATCAGATGAAGTTCGAAATCGCTACGGACGCGATTCACTTGGCGACAAAGCTCTGCTGGCCCGTCGTCTTGTCGAAGCCGGAGTCACATTTGTCACCATGAGCGATGCGTGGGGACATTGGGACCATCACGGCGATGAAGTGCAGTGGGGAGGAATCGTTAAAGGTCTGACCCCAATGCTGCCTGTTCTGGATCGCGGCATCACCGCATTGATCAGCGATCTGGATCAGCGAGGACTCCTGGAGACGACTCTTGTGATCGTCATCGGTGAGTTCGGCCGCAGCCCGGTCATGACGAAAACCGCTGGTCGAGATCACTGGCCGGGCGTTATGTCATTCCTGATGGCCGGTGGCGGCATCAAGGGTGGTCAGGTAATCGGCGCGACTGATCGTCGAGGTGGCTCGATTCATGAACGGCCTCTGGGGCCTGGCGACCTGGCTGCGACGGTCTTTAGCCACCTTGGGATTGATCCCGGTGGTCACTGGATCAATCCATCAGGCCGCCCGACGCCTCTGGTTGAAGCCGGAAAGCCCATTGCTGAGCTTGTTTGAGGCAGGTTGCCCGTAATTACCGGCATTTTTGCTCCCGGCTGCCTGAATATCGGTTGAACCGTCCGACCCGGCTTTGTGTCGAGTTGGAACGCGCTTAGAATTCGCGCGGATCCAGGGTTGGGCCGTGCTGCTCGCTGGCTTTGACGATGAGTCGCTCGCTGGAGACCACAGCCTGCAGGTTGTCGATCGAGTCGCGAAGGTCACTCTTTGGTAAAGCAGCCATGCCAGCTGCACATTAAATTTCAAATTTCAAATCTCAGATTTCAAATCCCACTCAACGAATCTCAATGACTCTCAACCGCCCCGATATCCGCGAACTTCTGGAACAACGCATCCTTGTCATCGATGGCTCGATGGGTGCGTTGATTATGTCGAACAATCCGACCGAAGAAGGTTATCGAGGCGAGCGGTTCAAAAATCATCCGATCGATCTTCGCAACGCCACCGACCTGCTTGTTCTGACTCAGCCGGCTCTGATCTCCGGCATCCATCAGCAGTATCTTGATGCCGGTGCGGACATTATTGAGACCGACACATTCAACGCCAACATCGTGTCGATGGAAGAATTCGGTCTGGCGGATCTGACGTACGAAATCAATAAGACCGGAGCAGAACTGGCTCGCGCAGTCGCGGACAAAGAGACACTCCGCAATCCAAACAAGCCGCGATACGTCGCCGGCAGTATTGGGCCGACCAAAGTTCAGCTCTCGATGAATGCCGACAAGCCGGGAAGCCGACCGTTTCAGTTTGACAAGATGGTCGAATCGTACGCGGAACAGATTCGCGGACTGATGGACGGGGGCTGCGATCTTCTGTTGCCGGAAACCAGCTTCGATACTCTGAACATGAAGGCGTGTCTGTTCGCGATCGGGCAAGTGTTCGAAGAGAAAGGCCGGGAGATTCCGGTCATGATCTCCGGCACTGTGTTCACCGGCGGAGTCACTCTGCTGGGCCAGTCCGTCGAAGCCTTCTACGCAGCCGTCGAACATTTTCCGGCACTCAGCATCGGCTTCAACTGCGCGCTGGGGCCGAAGCAGATTAAGCCGTATCTCGAAACGCTGTCGAACATGGCAACGAAATACGTGAGCTGCTATCCCAACGCCGGTATGCCGGACGGAATGGGCGGCTTTGATACGAGTGCTGAAGACTTCGCGGAGATTGTGCGTTCTCTGGCGACCGCCGGACTGCTGAACATCGTCGGTGGCTGCTGCGGCACAACTCCGGCTTACATCCGAGCTGTTGCGGAAGTGGTCAAAGACATTCCGCCGCGAAAGATTCCACAGGGCAACGGCTGGTCGACGTACTCGGGGTTTGATTATCTGGCCCTGCGTCCCGAATCGAACTTCATGAACGTTGGCGAGCGTACGAACGTCGCCGGTTCACGCAAATTCCTGCGACTCGTGCGTGAAGACAAGTTCGACGAAGCCATCAGCATCGCTCGCGATCAGGTCGAAGGCGGCGCTCAGGTGATCGACGTCAACATGGACGAAGGTCTGCTCGACGGCCCGCGCTGCATGGAGAAATTCCTGTGGCTGCTGCACGATGACAATATTCGTGTGCCCATCATGATCGACAGCTCGGACTGGAAGGTTCTGGAAGCCGGCCTGAAGTGCGTTCACGGCAAGAGCATCGTCAACAGTATCAGTCTGAAAGAAGGCGAAGCCGAATTTCTGCACAAAGCGAAGCTGATTCGTCGCTACGGTGCGGCCGTTATTGTGATGGCGTTTGACGAAGTCGGACAGGCCGCAACATGCGAAGAAAAGGTTCGGATCTGCAAGCGAGCGTTCAAGCTGCTGACAGAGAAAATCGGTTTCCCGCCGACTGACATTATCTTCGATGCCAACATTCTGACGGTTGGCACGGGCATGGAAGAGCACGCCAACTACGCGGTCGAATTCATCGAAGCCGTTCGGCAAATCAAAAAGGAATGCCCGGGAGCAAAGACATCGGGCGGCGTGAGCAACGTTTCGTTCTCCTTCCGAGGCAACGACGTTGTTCGTGAAGCGATGAATGCGGTCTTCCTATATCACGCGGTGCAGGCGGGGCTCGACATGGGCATCGTCAATCCGCAGCAACTGGAAGTCTACGACGAAATCGACACGGAATTGCTGGTCTATATCGAAGACGTTGTTCTTAATCGACGTCCCGATGCGACCGAGCGACTGATTGACTTCGCCGAAAAGGTGAAAGCCAAAGCCAGCGGCAAAGAGAAGGTCGAAGAATGGCGAAGCGGCACCGTTGAACAGCGTCTGCAGCATGCTCTGCTGAAGGGAATCACCGATTACATCGACGGCGATACCGAAGAAGCTCGCCTGATGTATGGACGTCCTCTGGATATCATTCAGGGGCCGTTGATGGACGGCATGAACGTCGTTGGCGAACTGTTCGGTGCCGGCAAGATGTTTCTGCCTCAGGTCGTCAAATCCGCGCGAGTCATGAAGAAATCGGTCGCATGGCTTGAGCCGTTCATGGAGGCGGAGAAGGCGATAAAGTTAGCGGAATCCAGGCGAGCGGGGGATGTTAATCCCCCGGTACAACTTCGCCATGACGCTTCTGGCAACGAATCGCATACCGGTGGGTTGACACCCACCGCTCGCCTTGATGCAAAAGGCTTTTTCACCGGAACTCGCGAAGAAGCCGTGGCCCTGGCAGAAGCCGCTGAGAAACTGGCTGATCCGAACGCCATGGCCAGCAGCAACCGCGGAACGTTTCTGATCGCTACGGTCAAGGGCGACGTGCATGACATCGGCAAGAATATCGTCGCGGTCGTGCTTCGTTGTAACAACTTCAAGGTGATCGACCTCGGAGTCATGGTGCCCTGTGAAAAGATTCTGGAAGAAGCGATCAAGCACAAGGCCGACATCATTGGACTGAGCGGACTGATTACGCCGTCTTTGGAAGAAATGATCATCGTCGCTCGCACGATGAAGGAGCAGGGTTTCACCGTTCCTCTGCTCATCGGTGGAGCGACCACCAGTGCCAAGCATACGGCCGTGAAGATTGCTCCGGTGTACGACCAGCCGGTTGTGCATGTGGGCGATGCGTCGCTGTCAGTTGGTGTTGTCGAAGCTCTTCTGGATCCGGCTCAGAAGGCCGACTATGCAGCGAAGAATCTTGAAGCTCAGGCGAAGGCGCGAGCCTCCTTCGATCAGCGTCAGCAGGTCACGTTGATACCGTACGCCGATGCACTCGCTAAACGTATGGCGATCGACTGGGCGAGTTACACGCCGCCAAAGCCGGAGTTCCTCGGAACGCGAATCATTGAAGACCTGCCTCTGGAGGAACTGGTTCCGTACATCGACTGGTCTCCGTTCTTCAGCTCATGGCAGTTGATCGGCAAGTATCCGAAAATTCTGAACGATGCTGTTGTTGGTGAGGAAGCTCGCAAGCTGTTCTCGGATGCTCAGGCAGAACTACAGCTGATGCTGCAGGACAAGAGCATCAAAGCTCGCGGCGTGTACGGCTTCTGGCCAGCCAACTCTGATGGCGATGACATCGTTCTGTGGACCGATGAGACACGCACGAAAGAACTGATGCGGTTCCCAATGCTGCGTCAGCAATGGGAACGAGTCGGGCAGACGAGTTATCGGTCGCTGGCCGACTATGTCGCGCCGGTTGCAAAAACCCCGGACTACATCGGCGCGTTCGCGGTCACGGCTGGGCACGGCTGCGATGAACTCGCGAAGAAGATCGAAGCCGCGGGCGATGATTATCGAGCCATCATGATCAAGGCCCTGGCGGATCGATGTGCAGAAGCATTCGCGGAGTATCTGCATGCGAAGGTTCGGCGAGAGTGGAGTTATGGCAAGTCAGAGACACTGACGAACGATCAGCTTATCGATGAGCAGTACGACGGCATTCGCCCGGCGTTTGGTTATCCATCTTGTCCGGATCACTTGCCGAAGGGACCGCTTTGGGAATTGCTGGACGCCGAGAAAGCCACTGGCATGAGTCTCACCAGCAGCTTCGCCATGTGGCCGGCGGCCTCCGTCAGCGGCATGTACTTCAGTCTGCCGGATCGGATGATACAGGGCTCGAAGTATTTTGCTGTGGATCGCATCAGCAAAGACCAGGTTGAGAATTATGCATCTCGAATGAAGATGACTGTCAAAGACATCGAACGTTGGCTGGCACCGAACTTGGGGTACAATCCCTAACATCAGGAGCTTGGATATGCCCACAGCCGAAAAGGTCTACACCATGTTGGGAAACGAGAATCTCTGGCAGGCGGCGACCTGTTGTCATCAGGTGCTGGCCGAGGTGGAGATTCCTCATTCGGTGTGTGGCGATGTTGCTGTTTGTCTGCATGGATATCAACGAAACACAACAGATGTTGATTTGATTGTCGAACGCGAACGTGCGAATGACGTGCGGCAGATTCTTGAGTCCGCTGGTCTTCAATGGGATGGCGTGAACAAGGAGTTTCGCACTGCTGGCGGTATCGCAGTGCAGTTTCTGATGACAGGTGATCGAGCCGGGAAGGACTCAGAAGTTCGGCTGCCTTCTCCAACGGGCGATCTGAATGTCGAAACCATTGAAGGTCTTCCGGTACTTCGCTTGTCGCGGCTGATCGAAATAAAAATTGCCTGCGGTGCCGTGAACGTTCGCCGCATGCACAAGGATTTCGCTGACGTGGTGGAACTGATAGCGATTCGGAAGTTGGACGGCACGTTTGCAAAATACCTGCACAAGTCAGTCCGCGATATTTACCGCAAGCTGGTTCAGAATGCTCAGAGTGAGTCTTAGCAGAAAACTCATTGTTGAATGTCGCGAGTCACCTTAGACTGTGCCACAGGTAAACAACGCGAGGGTGATGTTGATGCAGAATCTCCTTGAAAACTCTGGAATCCGTGACGCCGTTCTGCGGCTGGACGTGGATCAGTATCACCGTCTCTGCAACTCGGGCATCGTTCCGGAGCGAACTGAACTTCTGGAAGGAGTCGTTGTCGAAAAGATGGGCAAGTCTCCTTTGCACACCTGGACGGTGGCGTTTCTTGAGGACTGGTTTCGCAACAACTTACGAGACGGTTTGCTGCTGCGTGTTGAGCAGCCGTTGACGTTAGGAGCATCTGAGCCAGAGCCAGATTTGGCTATTGTCGCGGGCCATCGTGACGACTTCCGTCGTTGCCATCCTCAGCATGCCGAAGTCGTTGTTGAAGTGGCGGTGACAACAGCAGAACTGGATCGAGCAAAATCCAGGATTTATGCGAAAGCTGGCATTCCGTTGTATGTCCTTGTGCTCCCTGAGCAAAAGCAGGTGATTTTGTTTCGAGATGTTCTTGAGGGTGTCTACGCAATGCGAGAAACGCTGATGCCGGGATCACAGGTCCGATTATCAGAAATCTGCGGAGCAGCATTCGATGTCGGGCAGTTGTTTCCCGAGTGATCAAACTTGGATTTTTCGAAATTGATTGAAACAGAAACATGATTACTCAGGTCCATATCAAGAACTTTAAGGCCATTCGCGATGCCTCCGTGGACCTGACGCCGATCCACCTGCTGATTGGCCCGAATGACTCGGGGAAGACGAGTGTTCTTGAAGCCATCGCGGCGATTTGCCGGAGTGTGGATCACGAAGCTTCAAAAAGCTTTCTGGGGCGCTGGCAGGGACGTGAGTTGGTAAACACCTTTTCTGAGGAACCAAACGTTGACATTGCAGTTCGCCTGGCTGAGCTCGCCGAGGAAACCGCCTATTCCGTTGCCGCAATTTTCCCGGATTCTGGTCGAGATGTTCGCTGGTTATCAGCAATTGCCGACAACGTGGACGTGAGCGGCGTGCGAGTCGGAAACACAGAGAGAACCCTTACTGTCTACGCACGTATAAATGCACATTGCGCCGCAGAGGTTGCGAAGCATTCGAGTTGGTTGAAAGCGGAAAAACTTTTACGTTTGGTCGGCGGCTGCTGGTATCTTCGCTGGACCGCCCGCAATCTCGCCCTTCCTACGGCATTGAATCCGGATCGTCGATTTCGAATCGAAGGCAACGGATTCGGATTGCCGACACTGATTGACGACCTGCTGAATTATGATCGCGAGAACTTCTCCGCACTTGAACGGGAGTTCGTTCAGATCTTTCCGCATGTCCGAACGATTGCTCTTGTGCAACAGCAGGGTTTCAATTCTCCAGTCGATCAATCAGATGAGACTCTGACGCTTCAGCCATCTCCCGGTAAGCAAATCGTCTTCCGCCTAAAGAACACTGACCGAGATCTACCAGCTTCTCAAGCTGCTGAGGGTATGCTCTACATTCTCGGCTACCTCGCTCTGATGTACCTCCCGAAACCGCCGCGAGTTCTGCTGATTGAAGAGCCGGAAAATGGTATTCATCCGAATCGCGTTGGCGACATTGTCAGGATTCTCCGGCGTCTCGTGGAACGTCATCCCGAAACGCAGATCGTGATGACCAGCCATTCTCCGTATCTTGTTGATGCCTTCCAGCCGAATGAAGTCACCTGGTGTCGACGCGATGAATCAGGCGACGTGGTTCTGACTCGATTGGACACAGTGCCGGAAGTGGAACGTGCGATGAGCATCTTTTCACTTGGGGAGATCTGGACCAATGAGTTAGAGCCCATGCCAATCATCGAGGACGCGAAGTGAAGCGTTCCGTTTTGATCGTCGCGGAAGGAGAACATGAGCTTGCGGGCGGCACCGCCGACGCAGCTCTTCCGATTCTGGTGAAGCGGTTGTTGGGCGATGGCGTTGATCTGCGACCAACATCGAAACGCATCCGCGAGCTTTCGGGCTATGTTCATCCGGGACGAGGAAACCCGCTTGCCCGGAAATTCATTGGAATCATGCGACTGGCAGAACGGCAGGGGTTCGATGCGGTTGTAGTCTTAATCGATCAGGATGATGACGTAACCCGTCATCAATCTGCAGCCATCGCACAGGAGACGCAGTATACGTTGCTCCCAAGAGCAATTGGCATTGCCGTGCACACTTTCGACGCATGGTTCTTGTCAGATCATAAGGCGCTGTCGGATGTGCTTTGCACGACGATTCCTCTGCAGCCAACTCCCGAGAGATTGACCGATCCGAAATCGGTATGCCAGAGCCTGACGACCGTGGCAACGAATGATTGCAGGCTGAGAGACCTATATTCGATGATTGCAGCAGTCGCCGACCTCAACATTATGAAACAAAAATGCCCCAAAGGTTTCGGGGTTTTCGCCGAACGAGTTGCCAATCTTCGACCTTCGTAGAAGTTCTTCTTCAAAGAGCAAGTCGTTCCCTGCAATTCTAGGCCAGGATCCCCTGCACGACGTGCCCGTGAACATCGGTCAGGCGATAGCGGCGGCCCTGGAACTTGTATGTCAGTCGCTCATGATCGATGCCCAGCAGATGCATGATCGTGGCGTGCAGATCATGGATGTGCAGCCCGTCTGAGGCGATGTTGTAGCCGAACTCACAGGTTTCCCCGTAAACAGATCCGGCTTTGACTCCGCCACCCGCCAGCCAGATGCTGAAGCAGCGAGGATGATGGTCGCGGCCGAAATTGGGGGACAACTTGCCCTGACAATAGTTGGTCCGTCCGAACTCGCCGCCCCACACAACCAGCGTATCTTCCAGCAATCCGCAACGCTTGAGATCCTTCACCAAAGCCGCTGCTGGCTGATCCGTTTCCTTGCAAAGTTTCGGCAGCGCACCAGGAAGACCTCCGTGATGATCCCAGTCCTGATGATAGAGCTGGATAAATCGAACGCCCCGTTCTGCCAGTCGACGAGCCTGTAAACAATTGGCCGCGAATGAGCCGGGCGTTGTGACGTCCGGGCCATACTCATCCAATACCGACTTCGGCTCACCAGAAATATCGGTCGCTTCGGGAACACTGGACTGCATCGCATAGGCCATCTCATAGTGATCAATGCGATTCTGAATTTCCGAGTCGGGCGTTTTCGACAACTGATGTTCGTGCAGCTCCTTCAAACGATCCAACAGGAGTCGTCGACTTTCGTTACTCACGCCAGCCGGATTGCCAAGATACAGCACCGGATCCCTGGCCGCTCGAAACTGAACGCCCTGATGGCGTGACGGCAGGAAGCCACTGCCCCAAAGATGCGATCCCAACGGCTGACCACTTTTGTCTTTCGTGATCAACACGACAAACGACGGAAGATTCGCGTTGTCCTGCCCCAGACCATAACTGAGCCAGGCGCCCATGCTGGGACGACCGGCAATCTGAGTTCCGGTTTGCAGAAATGTGACACCGGGGCCATGATTAATGGCTTCGGTATACATGGAATTCACCACACACAAATCGTCCGCGATCGCTGCTGTGTACGGAAGCTGATCACTGAACCACGCTCCGGCCTGACCATGTTGAGTAAACTTGAAAGGCGATCCGACCAGCGGAATCGAAGACTGGTTTCCTGACATCCCGGTCAGACGCTGAGCTCCCCGGACCGAATCCGGTAATTGCTCGCCATTGCGTTGATTCAGAACCGGCTTGTAGTCGAGCAGATCGAGTTGCGACGGAGCACCTGACATAAACAGGTAGATGATGCGTTTGGCTTTGGGGGCAAAATGTGGCTCGCCAAGAACACCGCGGTCCTTCACCTCTGCGGAGGCGGCTCCTGGCGACAGCATGTCGGCTAACGCGAGACTTCCCAGCCCGAGTCCGGATTGGGTGAAGAATTGTCGTCGAGTTTCGATGTCGGGAAAGAAGTGCATGGGAGTGCTCCGACGGTCAAACCGGAATCGATGTCAGATCGTTCCGGAGAATTCAGGATCAGGATGCGTTTTCACAGACGTATGACAGTTCTCGGCAGAAATGTCGCCCAGGTTCGGAAACAAGGCTCTCGACTCTACCGACTTCAGGCGATTGAGGCTAGCATGGACTCTCTCAGTGGTGGCAACTCTCAGATTCGAAGTGTCGGTTTTCCATAAATTGACTTCTGGACGGAAAGAGACAGCCGATTTCATTGAAGGTATTGTAAGCCGCCAATCAACTCTTCAATCATCTCCCAGCCGATTTCTCCCTCCTGAATGAAGGACTTAACCATGAATGCCGACTTGTTTTCACGCCGAAACTTTCTGCAGTGCTCAGCCGTCGCCGTTGCTGCAGGCTCAGTTGTCAATGGTGCCGCTTCGGCATTGGCTCATCCAATCTCCGCCTCGTTGGCCGTTGCCGAAGATGGCCTCAAGGGACGTTTGTGGAAGACGCTGAAAATCGGCATGGTCAATGTGCCGGGGTCATTGACCGACAAGTTCAAGGCTGCCAAAGCCGCGGGCTTTGAGGGCATCGAGATGAATGCTCCGGGCATGGATGTTGAAGAAACCAAAAAGGCAATTGCCGAGAGTGGTTTGCCAGTGGACGGAACGGTGAACTCAACCCACTGGGATGTTCGCCACACGGACCCAAACCCGGAAGTGCGTGCGAAGGCTCTGGAATCTCTGAAGTCCGCGATTCGAGACACTCATGCCGTCGGCGGTCACTCAGTCCTGCTGGTCGTCGGACACGGTAAGGATGGCTCAGAAGAGGAGATCTGGAAACGATCAATCGACAGCATCGCGCAGGCAGTGCCGGTGGCTGCACAGTGGGGTATTCAGATTGTGATCGAAAACGTGTGGAATCATTTCCATTACAATCATGAAGGCGATCATACTCAGAACGCTGACAAGTACGTGAAGTTTGTCGATGAGCTGAATTCACCGTGGGTTGGGATGCAGTTTGACATCGGCAACCACTGGAAGTTCGGCAGCATGGGCGACTGGATTCGCCAGTTGGGCAAGCGCGTCTTCAAGCTGGATATCAAGGGCTATAACCGAGCCGAAGACAAGTGGGCTCGGATTTCTGAAGGCGATATTGATTACGCCGATGTGCGGAAAGCTCTGAAGGAAATCAACTTCCACGGCTGGTGTGCGGCAGAAGTCGGCGGTGGTGATGCGGCTGAACTGAAACGCATCGCCGGCGAAATGGATCAGGTGTTTGGCCTCGTTTAAACACTTGGCCCTAATGCTTTTCCTTTCCCGCGTGATGTGTTCAAAACGTTGCCCCAGAGCTAGTGAGTGAACTCGGTTGACCGAATCTCCTGTGCCCGTCGTGGACGAATCTTCGAATCCTGACACTGATCTGCAACAACTGCTGTCAGTACTGCAGACTCACGGCCTGATCATTCCTGATGATCAGGCTGTTTTGCTGGCGAAATACTGTCGCTTGCTCTGGGACTGGAATAACCGACTGAACCTGACACGACATACCGACTGGGAAATGTTCGTGACACGGGATCTCCTTGATACTCTGGAGCTTTCCAGGCACATTCCGTCCAAAGCCAAAATCCTGGATGTGGGCTCCGGCGGAGGAGTTCCCGGGATTCCGTTGGCCATTCTTCGACCAGATATCAGCGTGACCCTGTGTGATTCCGTCGGCAAGAAGGCGATGGCTCTGCAGGATATCGTCAAGTCACTCGGCCTGACGGTGCCGGTTCATGCGGATCGAGCAGAATCGATTCTGAAGAAGAACCGTTTCCACTTCGTCACAGCGCGGGCTGTGGCTTCGATTGCAAAAATGATCGGCTGGTTTATTCCCTTCTGGGGAGCGGCCGGAAAACTGCTGCTGATCAAAGGTCCGCGCTGGATCGAGGAACGCAACTTAGCTTCAGCCGATGGACTTCTCAAGAAACATACCGTGGAGCAGATCGCAGCCTGGTCGACTCCGGGTCGAGATGGCCAAAGTGTGCTGCTGCGAATCATGAAGAAGCCCTGATCCTTCGAAATCGTTTTGTCTGTTAACCCAACGCCATCGGGAAGTTGCCTCAACGGATTTCCTCGTCAGGTTCGTATTAAGCGACTCAATCCGCCATACTCGGCCGTACTGAGCGCCATACTCGGCCGTACTGAGATTGATCGAAGCGTTTCGGTGTTACATAGAAACCGCGAGAGAGCACAATGTCTTCACTGGAACCTGAAGGATCACCCAAACACTGGCCGCCACTGGGACTTCCCGTTGGCAGCGTGCGAGCCATCCTGACGTTGTTTGTGGTGGCAATCGTGACTCTCAGTGTGGCTCGCGGGCACGATCTGGACTTGATCTGGACGGAAACATTACTGATCGCACTGGCTCATTACTTTACTTCGCGAAGATTTGTTTCGCTGCCTCCGGAAGTACTTAAAAGGATTCAGGAAGAAGGGTTGATTGAGAAGGAACAGCATCCCCTGTTTCTTCCTCGACACAGTATTCGACTCCTTATTCTTTCCGCGTTCATCGGACTCGGAGTTTTTCTATACAAGCACCATCGCCTTCTGGAACCTCGTGCCGTATCGCTGCTGGGCATTGTCGCCGCATACGTGCTGGGTTCCATTTTTCGAGGTATCGGGGCGTGGTTCGGCAGCCGTACCGGACGTCGGCCGTCCTCAGCATGGGGCGATCTTAAAGCCATCGTTGTTCTGTTGGCCGTTGGGATTGCCGGTGTTCCGGAATTGTTCGAGATGCCTGATTTCCTGCCCGACATGGCCCATCGGGTCGCGCTGGGAATGATGCTGTTCTACTTCGGCTCGCGATGATTCGGCCATGACGGGACAAGCATCTCCCGAATCCAATGGATAATCCGGCTGAAGCCGTTCAGGAAGATCAGCGATGCCCTGCAGCCGCAAAAGCTTGATCACCGCGAGCAATCACGATGCAGGTTATTAAGGCCGCGCACCCAAACAGGATTGGACTCTTTTCGGGCATGAAGGCCATTGACACAGCGATGCCGGACCACGCAATCCCGATCCAGCGATATGCCGTCCAGAAGTTGCCACTCTTCGCGAACAAGACCACAGACGTTATCGCAGCCCATGCACAATAAAACGCCGGGATCATGCGACTCAGATCCTGAGCCAGAAGCAGACGTAAACTGATCATACTCGCCGCAGCGCCGATGGCATGGCCGATCCAGATCGACCAGAGTTCTCGCCGTGCGGAGTCAGAAACGAAGTGAATTCTCTGACTCCTGAAAAACACAGCAAAGAGCGGTACGTAGCCAGCAAAGATTATGCTCCAGATCCAGAACTCCGCCGCCTGTTCGCGCATCAGTTTCCATACGATCAGGTTGCTGATCAAAAGGCACGGCGCGACGATCATCCACAATAGATTTCGCAGCCCGGGGAAGTACTGGTTCCATCGCGGTCGATTTAGCCACTGAGCCAGCTCGTCGGCAAATTCCTGAGCAGACTGGTGCCGGAACGCAGGATTGTTCGACATGGATTTCTGGCAGATCCTCAGCAGCTCCGGCGGCAGATTGCCCGATCGGGAGTTAACGGCAACCTTCGCGTCCCTGAACTCCAGCGGCGATCGACCGGTCAGCGTGGCCCACAGAGTTGCTCCCAATGAATAGACATCAGACAAAACGGATCTGACGAATGCGACCTCCCGGGAATCGGCAGGATGCATTGCGGCATGCAACAGTTCAGGTGCCATGTACGCCGGTGTTCCAGCAATGTTTTCGGACACGGCCTCTGCCAGAATCTCATCACCCTTCAGGTCAAAACACAGATCAAACTCAGCCAAACCAAAGTCTGTGATCAGTGGACGGTTCGTCTCTCGCTCAATCAGGATATTGTGTGGCTTGATGTCTCCATGCAAAACACCATGCCGATGCACGGTGTTGACAGCTCGAGCAATCTTCTCCATCACAACAGCAACCTGGTCAGGCGCCACCAGGCCATTGGCTCGAAGTTCCTGCAAAGAGACTCCTTCAACGAACTGCATCGAGAACCACGGACGCCCGTCGACTTCGCCAACCTGGTAAACGGGGACGATGTTTTCATGGGCAACGTAGGCAGCAAGACGCAGTTCTCGCTCAAATCGATACTGCATCTGCCTGACGGATTCCGGACTGATGTCTGCCAATCGATCGGGCCGAATCACCTTGATCGCATCAAGCCTTCTGAGTTTTCGATGAAGACCTCGATAGACGACTCCCATGCCGCCACGGCCGATTTCTTCGAGACTTTCATACTCGGGCAACTGCGGCGGTGAATTATCCGCCGCCAAAGCGAGGCGTACCGGCGCAGCAAGGTGTTCGATCAGGTTGTAAAGACGATAGTGTTCTGCAACCGCTTCCAGAGTTCTGCCCTCTGTTCTGTTTTCGCCTCGAGATGAAGGCGCGACTTCAGACCTTGAGCCACTCTCTGCAAGACGTTCCAGTTGTGCCAGAGTTTCATCGTCAGCACCATCGCTTGAGCTTTGGAAGTGGGGACTAGTCATGACCATAATCCTCCAGACACTGAGCCAGTCGCTGACGTCCACGATGCAGCAATCCGGCTGTTGCGGATTCGGATAGCTGCATCGCCTCAGCGACTTCCTTCAAAGAAAGCCCTCTCAGATGTTTCATAATCAGCGAGGTGCGCTGGTTATCCGGCAGGGTTTGCAGAGCACTTAGCATCAGGCACAATTGCTCATTCCTCTGCAGAACTTCACTGGGAGAGGTTTGCTCGTCAACAAGCATCATTTCCAGTCGACTCCACGAAGCTTCAATCTCTGATGTCCGCAAACGCCGACGAATATCGTTCTTTTGAGTTCGAAGGTGCTTGATCGCGTCCAGCATATTGTGCTGCAGGGCGCTGCGCAGCCAGGAAAAGACGACGGCGGAATTCATCAGCACGATTTGCTCCGCATTGCAGTGTGCCTCCATTAGTGTTTGCTGAACCAGATCCGAAGCTTCCAGATCACTGCGCAGGGCTGGTGAAATCATCGCTTCGGCCAGCGTTAACAGCACAGGCCGAAACCGATTCAGAGTGGAAGCAAGATTGGATTCCGAGTCCGTCACATATGGCCCACTGAAACAAGTGGCGACATCCCCAGGCCCGCCGTGCGCGAAAAATGGAAAAATCCCGGCAAGTCCGCGCACAATGCCAGTGCCGTTCTCGCCTTGTAGCACAGAACCAGCTTTTTAACTCTCAATCAGGCGGGTGAAGTTTATGCGAACGACGAATTTTGGCGGCAACATTGAGCTGAATCCGAGGTCTTTTTACACGCCCGAAACGGAACAGGAGGTGCTCGAAATCCTGGACAGACACCAGGGGCAGCGGATTCGATGCATCGGACGCCTTCATTCGTGGAGCAAAGCCATTGAAGCCAACGATGTTCTGCTGGATCTGCGGCAACTGAATCATGTGAGAACCGCAGATCAGAATCATCAACCCACGGTCGATGTCGGAGCCGGATGTCAGATTAAGCGGCTTTTGTCGGAACTGGAACGCCAGAAGAACTGGACTCTTCCGTCGTTGGGATTGATCACCGAACAATCTGTGGCCGGAGCCGTTTCGACAGCGACTCATGGATCCGGACGGAATTCCCTGTGCCATTATGTCACAAGTGTCCGGGTTGCTCGCTACGACACCGAAACCGGTCGAGCGACGATCATTGAGATCACCGAAGGAGAAGCACTTCGCGCGGCAAGATGCTCGCTCGGATGTCTTGGCGTCATTCTCAGTGTGCGAATGCAGTGTCGATCGGCGTATCGTGTCGAAGAAAGCTTTCACGAGTATTCAGAGCTTTCAGAAGTTGTCGCGGCTGAGGAACAGTTTCCTTTGCAACAGTTCTTCCTTGTTCCGTGGCGATGGAGTTACATGGCACAACATCGGCGGGAGTCATCAAGTGTTCGTTCCGCGACCGCCGGGCTTTATCGATGGTATCGGTTTCTGACAATTGACGTGGCTATGCATCTGCTGATCCTGTTGCTTGTGCGTCTCCTTCGCGTAAAGGCTCTGATCCGATTGATTTTTCGCCGAGTCATCCCGACGTTTGTGGTTCGCAATTGGTCAGTGGTGGATCTGTCGAGTCCACAATTGGTGATGGAGCATGAATTGTTTCGACATATCGAGCTTGAACTCTTCGTCACCAGGGACCGACTGGAACCGGCGATGCAGTTTGTGGAGCAGGTCCTTCGCGTTTCAGGAGGGACCGTCCACGAGATCGACAATTCATTCCGCAAAAAGTTGTCCGAGGTCGGACTTGAACAAGATCTCAGTTCGTTGGCAGGAATCTACTGTCATCATTTCCCGATCTGCATCAGAAAAGTGCTGCCGGATGATGCCTTGATTTCGATGTCCAGTCCACGAGATGTTTGCACGGATGAACTGGCAAATCTGCCGTGGTACGCGATTACCTTCACCTGCTATGCAAGAGGTAAAGATCGTGATGCTTTTGAGACCGTCGGACGTTTTCTGAGTCGCAGCATGGCGTCGCTGTTTGCGGCTCGCCCACACTGGGGAAAACTGTGCTATCTCCAGCCAACAGAACTACGAAAGCTCTACCCTGAGTTTGATGTCTTTCGTCAAGTCTGCAAAGAGTCCGATCCAAACGGAAACTTCCAGAACGACTGGACGAGACCGTTGCTCGAAGAAGCTTAGCCAATCGGAACTAAGTCGCTCAACGGCGCGGTTCGCAGCAAAACTCAAGCGGATCATTCGCCATTTGCAGATGAGTGGTTACCATTGCGACCCCGCTGTTTTTGATCGCCGGTCACTTCCGCCGACGATTCTTCGATGTTCGCCATCTGTCTGCCATCAGGAGGTTCCGCGATGTTGTCTGTCCGCGCTGCGTTGATTCTGTTTGTATTCGCTGCTGGAGTTTACGCTTCTCCACTAACGGCGCAGGAGGTGGCCGGACCTTCCGGGACAACGCCATTGACGATCGAAGGCGATCTGGCTTCGCAGATGGTGGACGGGATCGATCGCTTTCTGTTGAAAGAGATCGAGACGACCGCGGCCACTCGTGCGGAACGGTTCAAGGTCGACACGTCATCGCCGGAAGCCTACGAAGCGTCTCTGAAGCCGCATCGAGAAAAACTGGCGAAGTGCCTGGGCATCCGGGATGCTCGCCTGCCATTTGCGGCCCCGGAGATCATCGTGAACGTCGGTGGTGAATCCGTGATCGCTCAGTCAGAGAAATTCACAGTGCAGGCGATCCGCTGGCCGGTGCTCAGCGATCCATCACCACAGGGAGCAGGTTTGCCTTCGATCTCTGGCGAAGGATTGTTGCTGACTCCGAAGGGCGACATTGTTGCCAACGTGATCGTCCTGCCGGATGCGGATCAGACTCCCGAACAGATGTGCGGACTTGTTGAGGGCTTAGCTGAGGACTCTCAGGTTGCACGCCTGCATGCAGAGTCTGGTTGTCGCGTCGTTGTCCCGGCTTTGATCAGCCGCCACCGAGAAAAACGTCTGGGGCGTGCAGATGTCACGAGTCGCGAATTTCTGCACCGTTCCGCCTTTGAACTGGGGCGAACTCTTGCGGGTTACGAAGTGCAGATGTCGCTGAGCATCGTTGACTGGTTCGCCGCGTCTTCTCCGAAAACTCCGGTCGGCATTTACGGCTATGGTGAAGGTGGCATGCTGGCCTTGTTCGCCGGTGGCCTGGATACTCGCATCAACGTGACCTGTGTCAGTGGATTTATCACACCTCGCGAGAAATCATGGGAAGAACCGATCGAGCGAAATTTCTTCGGGCTGCTGCGTGATTTCGGGTTCCGGGAACTTGCGATGCTGGTGGCCCCTCGTGGCCTGAAGCTTGAAATGGCGCCCGTACCGGAAGTCGTACTCGCCGGAAACGGTGGTGCTCCGGCATTGTTGTCGAATCAGCAATTTGAAAAGAGCGAGAATCAGCGGGTCGTTGAGGAATTGTTTGCTCGTATCGAGCCTTTGAAGGCTCCATTTACGGCACTTTTTCCAATCAATGGAAACGTAGCGTTGGGTGACGGCTACGATAGCTTTGTCAAAGCGCTAACCCCGACCGCTCCTTCAATTGAAGACCTCACAAAGCTGTCAGTCTCTGAAAAGGAAACCAGGCCTGATCCGGCAATTCGTGAAACAACTCTTTTCCGTCAAATCGACCGCCACAATCAGGCACTGCTTCGCGAGGCTCACTTTGTTCGCAAGGACTTTATGTCGAAGCTCGATCTGACATCGGTTGAAGCGTACGAAAAATCTTCGGCCGCTTATCGCGAGATCTTCCGCAAAGAAGTCATCGGCGAGTTTGACCAGCCGTTGCTGCCATTCAATGCACGTTCT
This sequence comes from Planctomycetaceae bacterium, assembly GCA_044235005.1. Taxonomy (GTDB): domain Bacteria; phylum Planctomycetota; class Planctomycetia; order Planctomycetales; family Planctomycetaceae; genus SXXK01. The sequence goes on from JBIIIF010000030.1 coordinate 20,333, forward strand.
CGAAAGTCCTGGGACACTGAAAAATGGACCGGCCACGAAGTGGTGATGGATGTGTTTCCGGATGTGTTTGCCTACGGCGTGTTGTTGTTGCCAAAGGATCTGAAGCCCGGGGAAAAACGTCCGGTTGTGGTCTGCCAGCATGGCCTGGAAGGTCGCCCAGTGGACGTCTTCCTCGGAGATCACCCGGCCTATCATGACTTTGCCGCGAAGCTTTGCGAACAGGGGTTCATCACATTCTCACCGCAGAATCCTTACATCTTTCAGGATCGATTCCGCACGCTGCAGCGGAAAGCTCAGCCGTTGGGAAAAACTCTGTTCTCCATCATCGTGCCTCAGCATCAGCAGATCGTCAACTGGCTCAAGACGCAGCCGAACGTAGACGGTGATCGCATCGCGTTCTACGGCCTGAGCTACGGCGGAAAATCGGCGATGAGAATTCCGGCTCTGGTAACCGACTACTGTCTGTCGATTTGCTCGGCCGACTTCAACGAATGGGTTCTCAAGAACGCGAGCACTCGTGAGAACTTCAGTTACATGTGGACGGGCGAGTACGAAATCTTCGAATGGGATCTGGGCAGCACATTCAACTATGCAGAAATGGCGGCCCTGATCTGTCCTCGTCCGTTTATGGTGGAACGGGGGCACTTCGATGGCGTTGGCGAAGATCACTGGGTCGCTTTTGAATACGCCAAGATCCGCCACCTGTATTCTGCTCAACTGAAGATTGGCGACAAAACCGAGATCGAATGGTTCGTCGGTCCTCATACGATCAACGGTCAGGGAACCTACAAGTTCCTGCAGAAGCATCTGGGGCATACGCCGACACCGTAAACGGCATCGGCCACTTCGAGGAGGGCGAGCAATGCTGACTTTCAAATTACAAAGTCAGCATTGCCTCCTGTCAGCCGGATTCTACTGGCCAGACACCGTAGCACTACAGGGGCCAGACGCCGTGCCAGCCACCTCGTTTCAAACAAGCTCGGCGATCGGAGTCGGATCACTGACAAGGTGCGCCGGGCGTCCCTGAGGACTGTAGAGGATCTTGTTCGGGTCGATCCCCAATTTGTGGTAAACCGTCGAAACGAAATTCTCCGGCGAGAGCACTCGGTCCACGGCGGAGAACCCTTTACGATCAGTCGCACCGATCACGGTTCCACCCGGTGTTCCACCACCAGCCATCAAGACGGACATTGCATTAGCCCAGTGATCGCGACCTGCTGTTGTGCTTCCAGCCAAAGTCGAGATCTTCGGAGTACGACCGAACTCACCCAGAGCAATCACGAGAGTCGAATCCAGCATGCCTCGTTCTTTGAGATCCTGAATCAACGTGGCGACGGAGTTGTCCCATGACGGCAGACGCTTACGCAGAGCACCGAAGATGTCGCTATGATGATCCCAGCCACCGTCATAAACGGTGATAAAAGGAACCCCTGCGTCAACCAGTCGGCGAGCCAACAGGCAACGCTGGCCGAATCCGTCTCGACCGTAACGGTCTCGGGTTTCCGGACTTTCCTGGCTGATGTCAAACGCCTTCTGAGCTTCTGGCGATGTGACAAGACTATGTCCCTGCTGGAAATATTCATCGAATGCCAGCACCGGATCACCGGCGGCTTCATCATTCAGTCGTACCATGCGATCCACTTTGGCTCGCAGATCAGTACGAGAGCCAAATCGCATATCGGTCAGATCACGAGGCAGAGCGACGTCACGCACTTTAAAGTTGGCGCCGTTCGGGTCATCGCCCACAACAAACGGAGCATACCGTGCTCCCAGAAAATTCGGGCCACCGGAGCGAGACATCTGCGGCATACTGAAATACGACGGCAGCCCGTTATCTCGCCCCAGTTCTTTGGCAACCACTGAACCCATGCTCGGATGGAAGCTGACAAACGCACCGCAGCCGACCGGAATTCGAGGTGGTGATCCGGTCATCATGTAGTGATTGCCGGCTCCATGATTGCCCTGATCATGCCGAATCGAACGAATCATGGCATAGTCATTCAGGCTGGCCGCCAGCTTGACCATATGCTCAGAATAACCAACCCCCGGAACGGTCGTGTCGATCGAAGAGAACTCACCGCGATACTCCATGGGAGCATCCGGCTTCGGGTCGAATGTTTCAAAGTGCGTTGGACCGCCGTCCATCCAGATCAGAATGCAGCTTTTGGCTTTTCCAGCGGGGACAAGCCCCCCATGCTGTGATTCAGCGCGAGCCTTCAGGCCGCCGACAAAACTGGTGCCAAGGAAGCCTCCCAAACCCAGTTCCAGCGCGCTGCGTCGAGTCAATCCATCACATCGTCTGCGGTTTAACATTGATGTCGCTCCTCAATCCTGAAAGACAAACTCGGCCGAATTCACCATGGCCCACATTAGATCTTCGATGACCTGACGACGGACAGCCCCTTCTGCAGCAAGCAAATCCACCACCAGTTTCGTTTCGTCCGGAGTCGGCTTGCGTCCAAACACTCTCGTATAGAGCTCCACGGAGATCTCTTCACCAGTCTTTGAGCTGTCAGCGAGGCTCTTCGCTGAACCAGTATCACTGCCGATATCACGAAACAGCTTTTCTGAATTCATCAAATGCAGACTTTGCACAACTGTGGAGTCACTCATACGTTCACACGGAGGATCCTGATTCGGGTCCGGACGCCCAAAAGTATCAAGGAACAGAGAATCTGATCGATGTGTCCACAGTTGCTTGGCGGATGAATCCGGTGGCATCGCATCGAATTCCGCGGGGACTCCCGTGACTACCGTGAACGCATCCAGCAGCACTTCCGCACGCAGACGATGACGATAATGGCGAGAATGATTTCGAGTATCCGACACGTTCGTGTCGTTCGGCAGTGAACTCAACTGATACACATGCGAATTCGCGATCACTCGCACTAACTCAGTCAAAGAAAACCCGGAATCCCGGAAATGCTCACCCAGAGCTTTCAAAAGAGGGCCATTCGTCGGAGGGTTGGTCGCGCGGAGGTCATCGACCGGCTCCACTAGTCCTCTGGCCATTAAGTCCGCCCAGACTCGATTGGCCATTGTCTGGGCAAACAAATGATTATTGGGTGAGGTGATCCACGCGGCGAGCGATTCGCGCTGATCCTGACCTTCCACGACCGGCGGTGCTTCTCCGAACAGCGGACGAGGCTCCATCGTGGCACCCGTCACCGGATGCGTGACAGCGCCGCGAGTTCCCGTGAAGACAAACTCTTCCGAGCCCGAAATCGGCGCGGAAATCCCAGTCCCCTTGCGACCAACTTTAGAAAAGTAGGCCGCAAAACTATAGAAATCGTCCTGTCCCCAGACTTCAAACGGATGATGGTGACACTTGGCACAATCAAGCCGCACGCCTACGAATAACTGACTCACAAGGGTCGTCAGTTCTTCAGGCTGACGGCGATCGCGAAACATCACGACCGAGCCATCACGGAACGTGCCGCCGCGAGCCGTCAAAAGTTCCTTGACGAACTGATCCCACGGCTTCCGTTCATGAAACGACTTACGAATCCAATGGTCATAGTTGAACGTCGCTTTTATGCCCACATGATACGGATTAGGACGCAGCAGATCAGCCCATTTGTTGGCCCAGTGATCGGCGAATTCCGGCTCCTGCAGCAATCGATCCACCGCCTTCGCCCGCTTGTCCGCCGCTGTGTCGGCAAGAAACGCATTCACTTCATCCTGAGTCGGGATGCGTCCGGAAATGTCTGTGGTGACGCGACGCAGAAAAGTGTGGTCATCACAAACACCTGACGGAGTGATGTTCAAACGCTGAAGCTTCTGCCAGACCAGCTCGTCGATAAAATTATTGCGAGGAAGTGCGGCGTAATCATCGGCGGGAATAGTTTCAACTCGAGGAATCATCACGTCACACACAGCGATCTGTCCCATGAATCGAGCCATGATCGCGGCATCGCCGGTGATTTCGCCAGCAGTCACAAGTCCTGTTTCATCAACGGCGGCAATCGGCGCTTCGTTGGATTGGAAAGCGGTCAGACGAGTGACATCGCGTTCTGTGCCATCGGAGTACTTCGCGGTGACAACAATCGCCTGTGTCTGCTTCGGAGCGAGTACTGCAGAGGCGGGATTCACAGTGATCGATTTTAGAGCAGGAGCGTTCGGAGCTTTGCGAGGCATTCCCTGGCGAATCCAGGTCAGCATTGTCTGAAATTCAGGACCGGCGACATCGATACGTCGACCACCCCCGTGTGGAATTGTGCCAGCAGGCTTCGCGAGCATCAGACTATTCTCCGGAGCCCCCGGGAATACTCTTCGCCCCCGACCTTCCTTTGCGATCGCATCGAAATCCTGCTGAGCGTCGAAGCCAAGCAGCGACAACTGGAATCCACCCTGCCCGCGAGCCTTGCCGTGACATGGACCGCTGTTACATCCAAAGCGAGTCAGAATCGGCTGAAGGTCGTTTTCGAAATCCACAATCGCCTGCTCGTCAGCAATCAGCGACGCACTCTGCAGAAGACTGCAAAGGAGGTACACAGCAGCGATCGTTGGAAAACCAAATCGTCGTGGCACGGGATTGCTCGACTTATGGAGGACAAACAGCGAGGAAGAACAGGGGGGGGGATTATCGGTGGGCGGCCACGACTGCCGGAGTGATCTGAATGGCCTGTTGCGAGATCACCCGACCTCAATTTCTGCCGCCCGAGGAATAACCAATGCGGTGGCTGCTCAGGCTAGCAAATCGTGACCGTTGTTGTCACGCACAAAGCAGCAGGGATCGTGGTTTCGGGGCGATTTTCCACGATCTTTTCCAGAAGATCGATATCAGAGGTGAACTATTGCTGACCTGGTGAGAAAAACTCTGTGGTTACTCGGCGAACAGGCACCGGGGAATCCACAAACGATCGGATAAAGCACCAGCGTACACCATCAGGAGTTGTCGTGATGCAAAAGCTCGTTTCCAGGACGTCTTTATCACCAACGCTGTACTTCCCTGAAGAATCCCCCCCCCGATCAACGGTAATCCGAAAGAACTCACCCGAGGAATGAATGACCTGCCATGTTCCGGAAGCAAGATTGCGTGGCAACGGAATGCAGGTCGCTCCACCATCGACAGCAGGCTCCACATTACCCGGTATTACATCTTCGGCATGCACATCAAGCATGTCATACTCGCCGGACTGAAGCAGTTTGTCCTCCAGCGATTTTTCATCTTCATTTGTTTCACTTGTATCGGACTCTACTGCCTCTACTGCAATCGGATCAGCCGGTTCTGGGAGTTCTGCTTCCGTTGCCCCGGTCACTGACTGTTCATTCTGCACGGCACCATCACCAGAATGATCGACCCCAGTCTCATCCGCTGAATTTTCAGCAACCATCACTGCAACTTCTGCTGTGACAAAGACCTCAGATTCCACAGCTTCGACAGCAGTTTCCTCTGTCGCAACGTCTTCCGTAGGGACTGATTCTGTTACGGTTTCAACGGTACGGGAATCCGCTGTTCCCTCCACGGAAAAATCTTCAGGAGCCGGGACCGATGATGACTCGATCTCGTCAACAGCAGTTGCAGAAACGGTAGGTTCAGTGACAGTCGATTCAGTCGCTGGCATGCCTGCCACAACCTCTTCAGATACGCTTTCGATGAGTTCTTCCTGCCGAGGAACGGACTCTTCGGCAAGCTCCTGCTTAAGCTCGCCCTGAACAGACTCATTGGAAACGGACGACTCTGTGGAAGACGCTGATTCTTCTGTTTTCGATTCCTCTATTGAGGATTCAGCGCCTGCAACCAGCTCTGACTCAGTCGCAACAATCTCGCCTGCTGTCGGCTCACTGACCAACGTGTTGACACTCAAAGCTTCAACCGCTTCATCAACAGCATTCGCCTCGATCGCATTGCCACCATCTTCAGAAACCGAACCTTCGGGAACTGGTGTCAGATTAACGACAGAACCCTGAGCAGCACTGTGCTGTTGAGCCTGTTGGTCATGACGCTCGATCACAGGCTCATTTCGCCCCACATCATTGCTGGCTCGCATAGCGATTCGAACCGGGCGGGGTTCTGGCACAGAGAAATCAACGGCCGACATTTTCTCACGCTGAACTGTCTCGACCGATGGCATAGGGAACACAGCAATTGGCTTGTTCAAGCGTTTGTTTCTGGCAATCGTCGAGTCCATCGCCTTCTGGTCGGAGTTCCAGATACCCATGAAGACTGACGAGAATACCAACACCATGAAAACTCGAGCGTTCATTGATGAACATCCCAAAACAAGGGGCAAACCCTCAGGCCACTTATCGAGCCAACGCTCGAAATCGCAAGCCCCACCAGAAAAACTGAACCACGAATGAACCCCAGAGATCTCGTTGATCGACTTCGTCGCTTCACACGTGGCCAACAAACCAGTCAAAATGAAAACCAGTCTGTCGTCGGCGAAATAGACGGATACTCTTTGAAAGCAGTCAAATAACGCACCAACTGCCGGAACTGTTTAGTGCAGCAGCTCCAGCGACAAAGGCTGGAAGAAAATATCGACGGTAGCAACTGCGAAGGGGCCGGGTTTTCTGACGATCACACAAAGAACTCCGGGGGAGCATGGCCGAATCAACACGTTTGCCGCAGTTGCCAGATGTCGCGATTCAGTCACCTCTTACGCGTTGTTCGGGATCCGCTAAAACAAAACCTGGAATTCATACGGAACACACAAACTTCCACGCAAGTCAACTGAAAATAACTCACAGCCTTCATGCTGTTGCACTGAGAATTCGCGTAGCAGACCTGCATTTCGAGATCGCTCGCCGTAGACTGAACCGGTCCCGTTTTTTCCTCAGCCAGAAGTGACACCGGAATGTCAGAAACCAAGCCCTTTGTTGTTTGTACTTTTGAGAGTCGCCGTGCGGAGGAAATGTGCTCACTGATTTCTCGCCAGGGCTGCCAGCCGTTATCTGCGCCGTCCATGCGTGAGATTCCCATCGAGCATAACCCCGACGCCATCGAGATTATTCAGGGAGTTCTCGCTCAGCAGTTTGACGCCATCATTCTGCTCACAGGCGTCGGCACCGAAGCCCTGTTCGATGTCGCTCGGTCGCAGGGGTTGTACGATCAGCTTATTAATGTGCTGGCCGAAGTACCGATCATTATTCGTGGCCCAAAACCGGCGGCGGTGTTGAGCAAGGTTGGCTTGAAGTATGTGGTGCGGGCTCCGGAACCTAATACCTGGCGAGAACTGCTGAGCGCAATCGACGATGCGAAGTTCAATCTGAACGGCAAACGAATTGTCGTTCAGGAATACGGTCTGCCCAATACTCGACTTTATGAAGAATTGCAGAAGCGGGGAGCGACCATCACGGCCTGTCCGGTCTATCGCTGGGCTCTGCCGGAGAACACCGAGCCTCTCGAATCCGCCATTCGTCAAACGGCCGAAGGCAAAGTTGACGCTGTACTGTTCACCAGTGCGAATCAGGTCAGCAGCGTACTGACGGTCGCCGACCGCATCGGCGTGCTCGAACAGTTCCGAGCCGCCACTTCCGGTCAGACACTCGTCATCTCCATCGGCCCAACATGCAGTGAAGCACTGATCGACAATGGCTTCCACGTTCACGCCGAAGCGTCGCCCCCCAAAATGGGACAACTCGCCCGAGCCGCTGCTGACGCTTTGAAGTCTCGTTCTGCCTAACAGGTCGCACAGAAGATTGCGAACAGCCATCTTACGAACACCCGTATTGCCAACAGCGAGAGACAAGCCTCGCGGGCAACGGCATTCAGTAATATGTGTGAGTCACCTATGGGCGGTGCAGGCGGGCAAAAGGAGTGTCTCGCAGCAATACCCAAGTGTCCTTGCTGCCACCGCCCTGCGATGAATTCACGATCATCGATCCTTCTTTCAGAGCCACTCGCGTCAGGCCGCCAGGCAGGACAAACACATCTTCGCCAAAGAGAATAAATGGACGAAGATCGACGTGTCTGGGCGCCAGGCTGCGGTTCAAAACCGTCGGCACGGTCGACAACGTCAGCATAGGCTGAGCAATATAATTGCGAGGATCTTTGCGAATCGATTCGGCACACTGATCTCGTTCGGCCTGACTGGCTTGCGGTCCCATCAGAATGCCGTAACCGCCCGATTCATTCGTGGGTTTCACGACCAGCTTATCAAGATTCGAAAGAACATACCTGCACTGATCCGGTTCAGAACAAAGATACGTCGGCACATTCTCCAGAATCGCATTTTCGTTCAGATAATAGCGAATGATCTCAGGCACATAGCGATAGACCGCCTTATCATCCGCAACGCCCGTTCCCGGAGCATTGGCCAGCGTAACATTGCCACTGCGATAGGCTCGCATCAGGCCTGGAACACCCAGCATGCTGTCCGGACGAAATGCCTCCGGGTCGAGAAAGTCGTCATCAATACGGCGATAAATGACGTCGACCCGTTGCGGCCCATGAGTCGTCTTCATCCACACAACATCGCGTTGGTCGACGAATAAATCAGTCCCGTTGACGAGTTCAATGCCCATCTGCTGAGCAAGAAATGAATGCTCAAAGTACGCGGAGTTATAGACGCCGGGAGTCAACACCACGGCTGTCGGTGTCGAAGAGCTGGCGGCCGGTGCTGTTTTCAACAAAGCATCCAGAAGCCGTTCAGGATAATCTTCGATCGAGGCGATTGTGGATCCGTAAAAGACTTCCGGGAGAACTCGCTTCATGATTTCGCGATTCTCAAGCACATAACTGACGCCCGACGGACACCGCAAATTGTCCTCAAGCACGTAAATCGTGCCATCATGATTGCGAACAAGGTCGGTGCCTACAACATGAGTCCACACGCCGCCCGGCGGACGGAATCCTACGCATTCCGGACGATAAGTCCTGGCAGATTTGACAAGTTCCTCAGGGACAACTCCGTCCTTGAAGATCTGTCCTGCACCGTAAACATCATCCAGAAACAGATTCAATGCGCGGATACGCTGCTTCAGACCGGCTTCAATCGACGCCCATTCGTCCCAGGAAATAGGGCGTGGAACCACGTCAAACGGCCAGATTTTCTCATTGCCGTCATTATGTCCGTAGACGGCAAACGTGATTCCCTTCTCCAACAGCTCTTCTTCGGCGTGCCGCTGTCGTTCTGCGAGAACCTCGGCGGAAAGCGATGAGAGGCATTCCGACAGGGCCGGATGTCGAGGAGTACCGTCAGAGGTCAAAAGTTCATCAAAAGTGGTTGCCACGTCCTCGGATCTTTCTCATTTTGGCAGTGGGATTCGCCATCCTGTTGCGGAATCGGGCAATTGAATGCTCTCATGCCCGGAGTTTAGGCATGTTCCGCTCATAATCACAAGAGGCCTGAACAAAACGCAACATCCGTGCCGTCAAATTGAGACAGCGGATCTCATTTGCCGACTAAACCAAATCGTCGGGCACAAGCAACGCTTTTTTTGATTCCGTTAACTGCTACCCCAGGGGCGACGGCCTTTTTCTTGCCCGCAACCAGCAATTCGATGCGATACAAATGTGGTGACAGGCTGCTTATGGGAGCACAATGCGAATCGCTCGGCAAATCCGCCAGACGGATACAGACTTTAATGGTCTGTACAGGTATCATGGGGTGAGCGGGCCGAGGTATCGCGTTCAACGCCGACAGCAACCTCCCAGCTCGATGCAGACGCATCCAGACAATCTCAAGACGATCTTCTCAAGGCTGTCAGAAACAGCTTCCGCGGAAAAGTGATGTTCGCACAGCGTCGCGAGCCCTCAGGTTAATCGAAGAAGCAAAACCAAAGCTTCATGCGTTCGAGACCTGCATTTCGTCTTCGGCCACCAGCATCCTGTTGATTCTCGGCGGAGATTCTTCGTCTCCGGGCTCTGCCATGTCTATGCGCAAAGTGTGCATGTCGTGAGTCGCCGAGGCATTTTTTCGGAGCCCCTTCATGAAACGTCTGATTGCATTACTTTTCCTGCTCATAGCCGCAGCTCTGGGGACTCATTTTTCTGAAGGCTCGATGAAGTCCGTCTTCCAGACTGCGTTGTTTGTTACGGCGGGAGTTTCAGCCGTGGCGCTCATCACCGGGGCCGTCGACTGATTCAGACTTACTCGGCATTAAATCCAGGCAGTGACGTCATCGCCGTCTTCAGTCGTCCCAGCGCGCGGATATAGCGATCGCTGGCGGCTTGTTCTGAGATTCCAAGAACCTGAGCAGCCTCGCGATTTGTCAGTTGCTCAAAATGACGCAGCGCCAAAACCTCGCGATCGATCTCTTTCATGTCTTCCAGAGCATGGTTGAGCTGCTGCGACATCTCTTCACGCACAGCGGCTTCGCTGGGAGTCGTCAGATGGTCCATCAGATGAAACGAGAGTGACGATGACGTGGACGAACTGGACCAGCCGCGATCAATCGAAAACTCATTCCCCGCGTTACGCTTCTGAGTTCCCAGATGTCGCCGGTGAATATCGACAAGAGTCTGACATGTGATCAGGCGAAACCAGACGAAGATTGAACGCGAGGCATCGATCAGAAAATGGTCGATCCTCTGGACGGCCGACAACCAGGCTTCCTGAAGAATGTCGTCCGCGTCCACTCGACCATGCAACCGTGGATCCATGCGAAACGTGACCAAACGCCACAGACGGTCGCGGTGTTGAGAAAACAATTCGGCCAGCGCGTTCTGGTCGCCGCTCGCAACGCGACCAATGAGTTCCGTATCAGACGGCTTATTTGCCACAAAAACTCCCCTGTCCGATCGTTCTGCTGGCCAACCTGCGACCATGTCAGAACTCTAACAGAGTCCTGAACTGGACCAAGTAATTCCCGGCAGAATAGGCGTTGCTCTGAAAATCTGAGACAAGAACATTGGCCAGTCTCAGGCATCATAGCCGGGATAATCGCCAATTGAGCGGGCTGCAGCGGCAGGTTCACCGTTACTTGAGAGCTGAGAATGCTGTTCGCGAGCACCGGACCGAAAAAAAGTCTCCCCTGAGGTTTCTTTCGGCGGTATGTTGTTCGGGAATGCGGGTCTGGTAGATTTCACCTCCTGGCAGGGGACTCCGAACGAGACTTTTGCCGACCCGATATAAGATGCCCTGTACGATTCGGGGCCGTGTCCTCTGGTGGTTTCCGGCGAACTTTGGGCGAGGTCAACCTTTGCCCGACGACTGCCTGCTGAACGCTGTGGCCGCGAAATGGTACAAGACAGTTGCCCCCAAACGGCGAAATGAGCCGGGCGAGATTGAATATGCCGATCAAGGTACGATGTGAAGGTTGTCAAACGGTCCTGAATGTACCGGATCAGGCCGCCGGTAAAGCAGTAAAATGCAAACAATGTGGCGGCCGCGTTCTCGTCCCCGGAGGTGAATCCGAGGCTGCGGCTGCAGCGCGACCGCGACCGAAAGCCAGGCCAAAGGCTGCTTCAGAAGACCCTGACGATGTTCTCTTTGGCGTCGACCTGAACAGAGCTGAAGATACTCAACGTCGGATTTGTCCCGGGTGTGCTCGTCCAGTACGAGAAGAAGACATTGATTGTCCGAAGTGCGGCGTCACGATCGCGACCGGAGCACTCAGCGAACGGCAACGACTGAAGATCGCACGGAAAGGACCTCCACCTGCGGAATTCTATGGCGTGGTCTGGAGCAATGGCTGGAAGTTTCTGAAAAAGCACTGGCAGTTCGGAGTCCAGACCGCGTTCGTTTGGACAACATGTCTGACGATGGCAGTCACCTGCCTGTTTGCTCTGGGATACTACGTCACGAACCGAACGGCAGCGCTGGAAGCGATGGTTGCGGCCGACACAACCAATATCAAGATTGAAGGCAACTCGGTCGTCATTACTGTGCCCGAAGATAAGGGCTCAAAAGTTCTGTACGACGGCACCTACTACACAACCCCCAAGTCTATCACGAAATTGCCGATTCCTCGCCTGATGGCTCAGCGCGAACCACCAGCCTTGTTCTGGACCGGCATGACTCTTGTATTCCAATTGGGATTCGGTGGTTGGGCATGGACTCTGGCCACAACGATTGCCGGTGTCACCATGGCTGGCGAGAAGAAAGTCAAACGCTTTACGCTGGACTTCTTTGGCAACCTGACCATGGGTTTCCGATTTTACGTCTGGCCCGTGATCCTGACGCTGCCGTTGTTTCTGATCGCAGTGGCCATCGGATTCGTCAACATTCCGGCTGCTCTGATCACCGGTGGCCTTGTCATGATCATCCCGTTGCTCGTGTTGCCGGCCGCCGTTGTTCATATGGCTCAGAAGTATACTCATCGAGCCTGGTTGCTGACCTGGATGCTGCGAGACTTTGGAAAGACCATCGGACCTTCCATGTACGTCTTCGCGATGAACGTCTTTCTCGTTTTGCTGGTACCGATTGTGGTTTCTATTGCCGGATCGATTATGCGAGGCCGAATAACGGTCTGGCTGGTGACTCAGGAAGCAGCCGCTCTGGAGTGGCTTAAGGCAAACTTCATGGACTTTGGAGAAGGCAATCTTCGCTTTTTGTTTTATCAGATGCCGCTCGTATTCACTGTCGCCTTCGGATTCTTCTTTATCATCTGTGGACTGATGAGTTTCCCGGCGGTGTTCATGATGCGCGTAATCGGTCTGTACGGTCTTTATTTCCGAGCGGACCTGGCCATTGTGAATGAGTTTCCTGATCTGGAACCGGTTGGGTTCGGGCCTCGTTATCTGGCCTTCCTGATCGATTACATCATCATGGGATTGCTGAGCGGCATGGGCCAGTTCATCGGCACACTCTTTGGATTGCTCTTTAACTTTTACGGATGGAGCATTGCTGACCAACTGGCTCTGGGCATAGGCGCTCTCGCAAGTCTCGGGCTGATCGGATTCTACTTTGCCTCGGGAGAAGCCGGGGCCGCTCGCGCCACCCTGGGCAAGTGGAGTCTCGGAATGATCGTGCTCCGCGACGACAACAAGGTTCAGACGCGCCAGCAGGCTTTTGGTCGAGCAGCCTCAGCGTTCCTCACAGCCCTGACCTTTTACATCGGCTTTATCATGTGCTTCTTCCGAGCGGACAAGAAGGCAATGCATGATTTAATGAGCAAAAGCAAAGTCGTCTGGCAGAGTGAAACAACCTGATCGACAGCCAGTCACGAACCAACAGGGTCCGACGCCCCGTGTTGACGTATTAGCATGTGCTCACTCATCAGTTGCAACGCCTTCGCGGGTCGTTCAGCTGGTTCATATTGCTGACTTTAGTCGGCACGACAGTGCAAAACTTCTACTCAAATGGTGCTGACTGCCAGCATGACAGGCTGAACGACAACTCAATCAAGAACACGCTGGTTTCCAGTCAAAGACTGCAGCACGATTTGATTTAATCTCGGCCTTCATCCCACCGTGACAAACGGCAGAGATCACTGTTGATCTGAAAATCACGGCACGCCTGCGGTCGCAGGTCATAATACCGACACAAACGCGTCTCGGGATTGAGCCACACACAGGGCAACAGATCAAAATGCTGATCAGCAGCCACTCGCTGTCGAACCGGCAGCAGCAGTTCTTCGGGAACTCCCAGAGCCGCCTCCTCGCCGGGCTGAAAAGGTGGAACCGGTGTTCTCATGCAGCAGGCCGCACAATCGTTGCAGGACTGGATCACCGGAAGGTTCACACCATGGCCCTTTCTTTGGCTTTCACTTCAGGAGGCAATGCAGTACGCGGCCATGATTAATTGAGTGCAGGGTCATGATTGAGGTCACGAACTGGATCATGGATCCTGCGAACACCCTGCCCTCATTGATCCCGCCCATTGATCCCGCCCGAAGATAAATCGTCCACTGATTCGTCGGGCCGCTCTGATCCCGGACTGAATCACGCTTTGAAGATTTTGTCGCGACCACCCGCCACATTCTTCGTGGCGTTTCGTGTGTCGAGTACCATACGGGAATGCTCCACGATGAAGTTGTAATCGAAGGCGGAATGATCCGTTGCAATGAGCACACAGTCCTGCGCGGCCAGGAACTCCGGCGTCAGAGCATTGCTGGTCATCTGCGGCAGATGCTGATAGTGCCGCATCTTCGGAAGTCGCGGCACGTGCGGGTCGCTGTAACTCAGCACAGCTCCTCGTTCCATCAGCAATTCCAGCAGTTCAAACGACGGACTCTCACGCGGATCATCCACATCCTTCTTGTAGGCCATCCCAAGGATACAGATCCGGCTGCCTTTCACGGGCTTACTTTGTTCGTTCAGAAACTCAGCCAGTCGCCCGACAACATACCGCGGCATGTTGGAGTTGATCTCTCCGGCCAGTTCAATGAATCGAGTATTCATGCCCTGCAGGCGAGCCAGCCAGCTCAGATAAAACGGGTCGATCGGAATACAGTGCCCACCAAGCCCCGGTCCGGGATAAAACGCCTGAAAACCAAATGGCTTTGTCTTCGCTGCGTCAACAACCTTCCAGACATCGATTCCCATGCGGTCGAACAACATCTTCAGTTCGTTCACGAGGGCAATGTTCACAGCTCGATAAGTGTTCTCCAGAATCTTGCAGGCTTCCGCGATCTCTGCGTTGTCGACTCGCACAACTTTCACAATTGAATGACCATATAACGCACAGGCCAGATCACCGCTGACGTTGTCGATTCCACCGACGACTTTCGGAATTCCCGCGGCTGTATAGTCCGGATTACCCGGGTCTTCACGTTCCGGGCTGAAAGCGACGAACACATCTTTCCCGCAGACCAGCCCTGACGGATTTCGATTGAGAATTGGCACCATCACATCGCGCGTTGTCGTGGGATAAGTAGTGCTCTCCAGAACAACCAGTTGCCCCGGACGCAGCACGGCCGCGATCGATGCAGAGGTTGACTCGATGTACTGCAGATCCGGATCGCGACTTGCATTTAACGGCGTCGGAACGCAGATCAGGAGTGCGTCGGCTTCCGCAAGTCGCGTCATGTCGCTGGTGGGGTCAAGCACTCCACGATGAATCCAGTCGGCGACTCGTTCAGAAGAAATATGCTTGATGTAGCTTTGCCCGGATTTCAACAAGCGGACTTTTTCAGGGTCTACGTCGAAACCAATACACCTGAAGCCAGCGTTCGTGAACGCACTGATCAGCGGCAGACCAACGTACCCCAGACCAATGATGCCCACCAATGCTGATTTCTCAGCGATCTTTTGAGCTAATGCAGTGGAAAGCGATTCGAAGGAGGAATCAACGGCCATGGCGAAAGGGTCCAGAGAACCAAACAGGCAGATCACAAAGCGGAACAGCTCGACTCTGTCATCATGATCTGCATTACGCCTCTCTGAAAGCCCGCGTGTGAAGAAACTGCCCGCACGCTGTGGATTCTGTCGACTCTGCCGGTTGTACACGTCGCACAAGCGGGCGACATTCGCTGAATATCATTGCAGGCGACTGTGACAAGCGACTTCAGTCTGACTCCACTCGGCCCGGACAAACCGACATGCTTCAGAACCATCGTAAGCAACGGTCAGGACAAACAACTGGAAACAGCATGATTCTCAATGGAGTATGAGCTGGTCGAGGGACGGTTCGTGGTTCCTGGGCAAGTTCAACCAGAATCCGGGACAAGGCCCACGCGCCGTCCTGTTGAAAGTCACTTGTTCTCCAGCAGCCAGACGAACAGGCCCTTGGCAAGATGCATGCGGTTCTCAGCCTGCTGAAAGACGATGCTTTGATCGCCGTCCATCACGCCGTCGGTGACTTCGAGGCCCCGCTTGGCTGGCAGGTCATGCATGAACTTAGCAGACTTTGGCGCAGCGGCCATCAGAGCTTCATTGACCTGAAAACTGGCAAACGCCTTTTTGCGACGTTCGGCATCGTCTTCCTGACCCATACTGGCCCAGACGTCAGTATACACCAGATCCGCAGACTTCATGGCGAACTTCGGATCGTTTGTTTGTGTCACGCGATGTGCTGGAAATTTTTCAGCCATCAATTTCATGAAGCCTGCTTCGAATTCAAAGTCTTTGGGAGCCGCCAGTGTTAATCGCATTCCCGTCATAGCGGACGCAATCGCCAGCGACATCGAAACGTTATTGCCATCACCCACAAAGACCAGATGCAGGTCCTTCAGATGTCCGAACGTTTCACGAATCGTCAACAGATCAGTCATAGCCTGACACGGATGTCGTTCGTCAGACAAGCCATTGATGACGGGGCAGGATGAATACCGTGCGACATCTTCGATCAGCTTCTGAGAGAAGGTCCGCATCGTAATAACATCGCTGAACGAACTTAAGACCTTTGCAACGTCCGGCAGACTTTCGCGACCATTCAGACCAGCTTCGGCTGTCGTCAGAAAAATCCCGGAGCCTCCCAGATGAATCATCGCGGCTTCGAAACTATTGCGAGTTCTCAGCGAAGGTTTCTCGAACAACTGCGCGAGCACTCGACCGGGGTACAGTTGTGGGCGATCTCCGTTGCGAAACTTTGCTTTGAGTTCCGCAGCCTTGTCGAGAATTGCTGTCAGTTCTTCGGAGGTTAAATCCAGCAGAGAAGTCAGATGCTTCATGGTGCCGCATCAAAATCCAGAACAACGAAATTCGCGTTGTTCGGCAGCCTGAAAAAGAAATGACTGAGGTGCTCCTCATCGGGAACAGCTCAGCCAGCCAAAAACGGAAAAGGAGATCATGGCAACTTTCCCCCGCAGAGTTAAGTGTGGAATTTTGAAATTCCGGCCCTCCAGGTCAAAAATTAATACTCCGGGTAACCAGTCATGGCCTCGACTCCCGGCAAACACTGCCCTACAGTGACAAGCAGAACGAGTGAAAAACTAAACGCAACCGGCCGAGCTCAGGTAATCTGATCTCATGTCCCATCCTTAGTTCCGAGCAGAGTCGCTCAATGAGTACCGGAGCGGGGGACGGGATGAATCATAAAAAACGGCCAAAACCTGCAGAATCAATGGTAGATTTAAACGAAGTTCCAAATCAAAGGACCTGTTCAGTTGGGTGATCCAAAACGCGAAACTCTGAAAGTCGGCAGTCAACGAGCCATCCTTGTGGGAGTCTTCCATCCGGACGACGGTTTCGGACGCTACGATGCTCTGGATGAGCTCAAGGGGCTGGTCAAAACGGCCGGAGTGGAAGTTGTCGGTGAAATGGTTCAGTTTCGCGAGACGCCCCACCCGTCCGTATGCATCGGGCGAGGCAAGCTTGAAGAGCTGAAGCAGTTGATTGAAACCACCGATGCGCAATTGGTGATTTTCGATAACAACCTGAGTCCATCGCAGGGGCGGGCACTTGAGCAGTCACTGCAGAAGCCGATCGTCGATCGCAGCGAAGTCATTCTCGACATCTTCGCGACGCACGCTCAAACTCATGAGGCGATGCTGCAGGTTGAGATGGCTCAGTTGATGTATTTTCGAACTCGCCTGAAACGCATGTGGACTCACCTTGAACGCGTGGGCGGTGGTGGTACCGGCGGTTTGGGAGCAGGTCGTGGCCCGGGTGAAAAGCAGCTCGAAACTGACCGACGACTGATCGACAAACGCATCTCGGAACTCAAAACCAAGCTTAAGGAAGTTGAGGACCGTCGTATCCGCACGGTCTCTCTGCGCCATGAACAACCGACAGTGTCGCTGGTGGGCTATACGAACGCCGGCAAAAGTACGTTGATGCGTGCTGTGACCGGTGCGGATGTGTTGGTGGAAGACAAGTTGTTCGCAACGCTCGACACCAGAACTCGCCGCTGGAAACTGCCGAACTTTGGCGATGTGTTACTGAGTGATACGGTCGGATTCGTTCGCAATCTGCCTCACCATCTGGTCGCCTCATTCCGCTCAACGCTCGAAGAAGCTCGCCGAGCCGATCTGTTGCTCCACGTTGTCGATGCCAGCAGTCCGGAAGCCGAACGACAGATTCATACGGTGTATGAAGTGTTGAAAGAGATCGGCATCGAGGCAAAGAACGTGCTGCTCGTCTTGAATAAAGTTGACCGCGTTGCGGATCCGTCCATCATCGATGTCCTGCGGCGACATTATGACGACACGGTCACAATTAGCGCGGCAACGGGGGACGGCATCGAAAGGCTGGCTGCGGTGGTCTCGGAACGTTTATCAGGCGGGTATGTGGATATTCAGGTTGAGGCCAGTGTGGCCAATGGCAAGCTGTTCGCCTGGCTGACGAGACACGCTCAGGAGTTGAGCCGCACGTATACCGACGAGACTTCTGCTCGCGTGCAGATCATTTGCCGCATTCCTCGTCAGGCGATCGCGTCGATTCCTTCAGGCGATGTGATTGTGACAGAGCCCGCCGTGGCGGCGACGTGAGGCGTGTTGATTGACGAAACGGTCGGCAGTGCGTCTCATATGGCGCCTGCTGGGCCGGGAATCTTCCCTGAGCCTTCAACTTCCTGCCTCAATCTTCCTCCGGGAGCTGCTCATGTCCGATTTCCAGGTCAGTCGTCGTTTGATGCTTCGCATGTCCGCTTCGGCCACGGCCGCCGGGTTGCTTTCCTCTGAGGTCCTGTTTGCAGCAACGGTGAATTCGTCCGGACCATTCGTAGCCCCGAATGATGCTCGACTGGGAGCATTGAAAGATCTGAACGGCTACTTCCCGTTTACACCATCGGGATCAATTGAGGCCTGGAATACTCGCAAAGAATACGTCACGCGCCAAACCATGGTGGCCTGCGGTTTGTGGCCAATGCCCGAGCGTCCCGCGATCACGGCCACGGTTCATGGCCGAGTTGAACGCGAAGACTACACCGTAGATCGGGTTTACTTCGAAAGCAGCCCGGGATTGTTCGTGACCGGCAGTTTGTATCTGCCGAAGAATGCCACGGGAAAACTTCCAACCGTGCTCTGCCCGCATGGTCACTGGGCCAACGGTCGCTTTCATGATCACGGCGCGGATGAACTGAAACGACAACTGGAAAGCGGTGGAGAAGTCTCTGAAGTCGGCGGCCGCCATCCGCTGCAGTCTCGTTGTGTCCAACTGGCTCGCATGGGCTGCATGGTGTTCCTCTATGATATGCTCGGTTACGCTGACGGAGGCAACCTGACAGAAGATCTGGCGCATCGGTTCTCCAAGCAGCGTCCTCAAATGAGCTCCCCTGAACATTGGGGCATCTTCAGTGCTCAGTCGGAGTTGCGCTGCCTCAACATCCTGGGAATGCAGACCTGGAATTCCATTCGAGTTCTCGACTGGATCATGTCGCGTCCGGATTGCGACATCGATCGCATTGGTGTGACGGGCGCCAGCGGTGGCGGAACACAGACCTTCCTGCTGACCGCGCTGGACGAACGCGTTAAGGCAGCGTTTCCGGCGGTGATGGTTTCGACCGCGATGCAGGGCGGATGCACTTGTGAAAACGCGTCTTATCTGCGAGTCAACACGGGGAACATTGAGTTCGCAGCGATGGCGGCTCCTCGCCCGATCGCCATGACGGGTGCTGATGACTGGACAGTGGATATTGAAACGAAGGGCCTGCCGGAATTGAAGCAGCATTACGCAATGTTGGGAGTTCCCGACAACGTCAATGCGAAGTACATGAAGTTCCCGCACAACTACAATCTGCCCAGCCGCATGATGATGTATGAGTTCTTCAATCGAACTCTGAATCTTGGCGTCAAAGACATCGCCGAGCGTGAATATGTGCCGTTAACTCGCGAAGAAACGACCGTCTTTGATGCAACACATCCTGCTCCGCCGAAGACAGAGGATGCCGAAGTCGCGATGTTGCGAGCGATGGATGCGGCATCCAATAAACAGATTGCCGCTCTGACTCCGAAGGATGCGGCGGGATTGAAAGAGTATCGACGTGTGATCGGTGGTGCTCTGGAAG
The DNA here is from genome assembly GCA_044235005.1 of Planctomycetaceae bacterium. Classification (GTDB taxonomy): domain Bacteria; phylum Planctomycetota; class Planctomycetia; order Planctomycetales; family Planctomycetaceae; genus SXXK01. The sequence continues at coordinate 40,051 of JBIIIF010000030.1, forward strand.
TGATGATTGGTCGAGCCTTCCCGGCGGCCGGCGCCACGGAATTTGAGAAGACCGATGAAGTCTCCAAAGACGGTTACATTCAGTTCACGGGTAAGCTCAAGCTGAAGGCGCACGGTGAGGAACTGCCGACAGTCGGTCTGTTACCGACAAACTGGAACAAGCAGGCTGTGCTATGGTTTGATGGCGAAGGCAAGTCGAAGATATTCTCCAGCGATGGTGCCCCTGTTGCGGATGTGGCTCGCTTGTTGAAGGCCGGGTACGCTCTGGGATGCATCGATCTGTATCTGACCGGTGCGTTCACAGAGGACGGCAAGGCGATTTCTCAGATGCCGATCGTGAAGAATCCTCGCGAGTTTGCCGGTTTCACGTTGGGCTACAATCATCCACTGTTTGCACAGCGAGTTCACGATGTGATGACATTGACGTCATCAACTAAGAATCATCCGGAGAAGCCCGAGAAGATTCATGTTGTGGGCGTCAACGGAGCCGGTGCGATTGTCGCCGCCGCTTGTGCGTTGTCCGGTGATGCGGTGAGTTCCGTCGCGGTCGACACGGCGGGGTTCCGATTTGGAAAGATCACAGAGATTCGCGACGTGAACCTTCTGCCAGGAGTTGTCAAATACGGTGACGTCCCTGCGTTGCTGGCGTTGTGTGCTCCAACAAAGCTGGCCGTTGCTGGTGAAACAGAGGAATCGACACCCGTCGCTGCGGCGGCATTCAAGGCCGCGTCTGGTTCGATTAAGTACCTGCCCGGCGCCGAGGCGATTGTGGACTGGCTGCTGGCATAAGCGTGATGTACCGTCCGGCTGACACCGTCCGCTCGCCGAATCGCAAAACCGTTTTTGGCGAGCGGGATGCGTCAGCTTCCCGGTCTGCGGTTCATACCCGATCAGCCGGAGGTGAGGCCGGGGGCGTGAAGCGTGAAGTACCGGTCCGGCTGACACCGGCCGCTCGCCGAATCGCAAAACCAGTTTTGGCGAGCGGGATGCGTCAGCTTCCCGGTATGCGGTTCATACCCGATCAGCCGGAGGTGAGGCCGGGGGCGTGAAGCGTGAAGTACCGGTCCGGCTGACACCGGCCGCTCGCCGAATCGCAAAACCAGTTTTGGCGAGCGGGATGCGTCAGCTTCCC
>JBIIIF010000430.1:0-3764 GCA_044235005.1 Planctomycetaceae bacterium
TCTGCATTGGACGATGCAAATCGCAGCTCAGCGAGGGGCTGGCGAACTCGCAGATTGGATTCTTCTCGCAGCTTATGTCCCAGTCGCACAACTTTTTGAGCCGATGCCATACGCAGGTTGAGGTCGGCGTCGAGCAGTGATGTGTCCGCAGTTGGGTAGTCGCAGAGATGGACGGAAGAGGGCAGGGCAGAGCTGTGGCCGGATTCGTCAGAATTCGGTGCTGCCGCGGCATCCTCACGAATTCCGCTACCGAGGAGATCCTGGCCAAGCACCAGGTTCTGATACATCCGTTCGGTCAGAAACGGAATGCCGGGTGCCAGCAGACGACAAAGTGTCACAAGTACTTCGTAGAGCGTTTCGTACGCGGCATTCTTGTCAGTGTCGCTGGCGTCTTTGGATCGCCAGAAACGACGACGATTGCGGCGAATATACCAGTTGCTGAGATCGTCAATAAAACTTGCCGCTGCCGCGCAGAACGCCGGAGCGTTGTAGCTCGACATCTCGCGATGAGCCACATCGATCAGCGACTGAAGATTGGAGAGAATCCAGCGATCGATCTCCTGACAGTTGTCCAGGCGAGCGGTTGGGCGTGAGCCCTCCGTGTTCGCGCTGGCCGATACGGTCGCGGTGTTCATTGACACCGAGGGCTGGCGCCCAGCGGCTCGCCGGCGCAGTTCTTTGCTCGGCACGAATCCATCCGCGATCGCGTAGTCCACGAAGAACTTGTAACAGTTCCAGAGCGGAATCAAAATCTGTCGCCGAGTCTCATCAGCCGGGCCGCTCGTGACGGTCGCGGTTGGCACGCCTTCTTTGGTCTTGCTGATCGGACCTTCAGGAGTCTGCAGAGTCACCGGTTTGTCCGGATGACGAGTTCCAAACCGCAGATCCTGAGCTGGATTCTGCGCCAGATACATCCAGCGCATCGTATCCACGCCGAGCTGCTCTGCCGCTTCTTCAAACCAGATCGCCGTGCCGTCGGATTTGTGCATTGGCTTGCCTAGTTCGTTTTGAACAAGGCGATGCCCAAGCAGGGTGCGGAACGGCTTCTTGTCTTCCGCGTTGTCCGCTTCGTCGTACCGCATCATCGTCGACAGCGACAGCATCGAATAGAACCAGTTGCGGAACTGGCCGGGGAAGCATTCGGTGACAAGATCCGCCGGATACCACTTCTGCCATTCTTCGCGGTTGTGGTTGTAGCCCATCGTGCTGAACGGCACGATGCCCGCGTCAAGCCACGGGTTGCCAACGTCCGGAATGCGGCGCATCCGCTGGCCTTCTTTGCCGAGCGTCTGGCTTTCGATGATGACTCCGTCGATCCACGGACGATGCGGCGTGTTGCCTTCGAAATCTCCCCAGCCTTCTACGCAGCGTTCTTTGAGTTCCGCCAGCGAGCCGATGACTTCGAAGTCTGACGGATCGTTCTCATTCACCCAAATCGGCAGCGCGAGTCCCCAGAAGCGTTTCTTGGAGATCATCCAGTCGCCCATGTTGGTCAACCAGTCGATCTCACGTTCCTGACCGTCGATGCTGTCTGGCAACCACTTGATCTGGCGAGTTACATCTTTGATCTCATCACGCCAGTCCATGTTGATGAACCATTCGTCAACAAGTCGGAAGACCAGTTCATCGCCCGTTCGCCAGCAGTGCGGATAAATATGCGGATACGTTTCAACGGCAACCAGCATGCCCTTGGCTTTGAGCTTCTCGAAGACCAGTTCGGCAGTCTTTGGAGAGATCGCTTTAAGACCGGCGAATTCACCGAACTCCTCCGAGTATGTGCCATCATCCTTCAGCGGCGCAATGACTGGCATACCGACAGACACACCAATCTTATGGTCGATGTCACCACAGCCCGGAGCCATGTGAACGATGCCCGTTCCTTCGCCGGCAACCACGTTGGCATTGCCGCGCGAGTCTCTGCCACCGTCGATGACCTTGTGCCATGACTTCCCGCATTTGCCGAGATTGCTTTCATCGACAGGGCAGCCGCCGTCCATTTGCTGAGCCGGCAGTTCATCAAACGGACCGTCATACTGCCAGCCGACCATCTCAGCACCTTTGAGTGTACCGAGTTCCTCAAAGCCGCCTTGTTCTTTGAAGATCTGTCCCAGAGTCTTCAGCTTGGGTACGCCTTCCGGCCATTTCCATTCCGGGCGTCCAAAGCCGTCTTTGAATTCGGTCGACAGTCGCTGGAAGTTCAGGTTGTCCCTGGCGAAGTAGTAGATCGCATTGTCTCGCTTGGTCTGGATCTTGATGTAATCCAGATCCGGGTTGACCGCGCAGGCGACGTTGCTGGTGAGTGTCCATGGGGTTGTGGTCCAGACGAGGAGATACTCCTGAGCTGCTGGATGGGAGTCATTGGAAGAATGTGAATCATGGGATTCAGTCGCATGATTCCCCTGACTCCCGTTGTTCCCATTGCTTTCCCTCTTGATCGGAACCCGCACAAACACGCTCTTGTGCGTCGTTAACTTGCGGCCTTCCGCGATTTCCATCTGCGAATACGCACTGCCGCCGCGGCCGGACCAGGGCATGACGTCGTGGCCCTGATAGATCTTGCCGCGTTCAAAGCACTTCTTCAGAAAGGTCCAGATGGTTTCGTTGTTCTCGGTGCTGAACGTGAAATAGCTGCCGCCCCATTCGGGGTTGCCGAGTTTCTCAACAAGCTGATGCGCCTTTGCGGTCTCCGTCTTGCCGGTTGGAGTTGTGATCGTCACTTCGTCGTCAGTGCCCAGATGTTCGGCAAGTTCGCGAAGCTGAGTTGGATTATCCCAATCCATCCAATAGCCAAGTCGCTGCGACTGTTCTGTCTGGCGGGCTGCAAACCGGAGGACTCGTCGCTTGCATTCGTTGACGAAGTTGTCGATGCCAAATTCATGAACTGCAGTCTTCGTGCCGAGGCCAAGCTGTTTCTCCACTTCCACTTCGACCCATAGCCCCTGACAGTCGAAACCGTTCTGGTATCGCTGATCATGGCCGGTCATCGCAAAGAAACGCTGATAAGTATCTTTGTAGGTCCGTCCCCAGGCGTGATGAACCCCCATAGGGTTATTCGCGGTGATTGGACCGTCGAGAAAGCTCCATCGCTTGCGGCCGGCGTTCTTCTGGCGAAGTTGACGGAAGATCTGCCGGATCTCCCAGAACTTCATAACGGAATGTTCGCCGGTGACAAAATTGCTGTCTGAAACGGGTTGAAACATGAGTCGAAACGTGGCTTCTGGGAATCAAAATGGAATTGCCGGACGGGCCGTCTAGCCCATCGCCTCAAAGCGAATCTTAGGAGATTCGAGACTTTCGTACGATCCTGTGGCCAGCAAATTCAGGCAGTCACCGTTTGCATGCGAAGTGTACTTCGGAGGTGTCCGAAACAGCTTGGAGACATCCTGCGGTGTTCGATGTTCGGGCGAGTACATTACCCACTGATCGTTCTTGATAGGAAAACTGTTATCGAGTTCTTCAAGGAATTCGAATATCGATCGAAACCGGCGCGTGGTCACTGACTTCGAGCCCAGCTTCGCGATGAATGGACGCAGACTCGAACAGCGGTCGGGCGGCTTTGTTGCAAAGCAGATAATCAATTCGCCAGCCGCGGTCCAATTCCCGTGCTTTTCCTCGATTCGACCACCACGAATAAGGTCCCTGGACATCACCATGATGTTCTCGAATGAGATCATGCCAGCCCGAATTCAGTAGATTTCCAAACCATTCTCGTTCGTGCGGCAGGAAGCCGGACGTTTGTTCGTTGGCCTTCGCGTAGAAAATGT
>JBIIIF010000262.1:0-9629 GCA_044235005.1 Planctomycetaceae bacterium
GATAGAGGACGCTAGCCTTGACTGCGGCGATAGCCACTCGTCACGTTTTCTGGCGGCTGCAAAGGGGAAATCGTTAGCCGTCAACTTCTTGGCGATCGTTTGATCGCCGCTGGGCGTTGTAAAGTAGTCGAAGACAAGGTTGTTCTTCTCGAACAATGGAGCGGCGTCCGCGTAAAAGATATCCTCGGACTTCTCTGCCTTAATGAGAAATGAGCTGGAGATTGCTTTGCCGTCGAAGACACCGCGAAAATGATCGGTCAACGTGCCCTCTTCGTTGATCCGGCGTTGAGCGACAGCCTGCAGAGCCAACAATCGATTCCCCAGATTCATGTCTCCCGCATAGGGCCCTGAAGATTTCTGAAACGCAGAGAAATCGTCCACAAGCATTTTGGCGTCTCGCGGACTGATCCTGGCAATGTTCACATTCAATAGCCGAGTCCGCATATCATTCCACGCCAATGCGCCCTTCCACAACGATTGCTCAGAATTCAGCAATGACTGAAAATCAGCCGCTCGCGTACTGCCAGGATGAGTTTCGGCGTATTTCTGCAACTGGGCAGAAAAGCCAGCAAGATTTCCTACTGCATTCGTAGTCTCCTGCAGCCCCTTTGCCATTTGCATTTGCAGACTGACTTCTGATCGTTCGGTCAACACCTTGCTCCTCAGAGCAGTGACTGAAGCAATCAGGCCAGTGGAGACGTCCGTGGCCGACTGCATTTCCGTGAGTTGCCGGACCACTTCGTCATAGCCCGTAAGATTGTCCTTAGGCAACGCAGCGATGATTTCAGTCATCTCGGTGACCTTGCCACTAAATACCGTATCGACCTGTTTTTGAAGGCTCGATCTTCGCTCACGCAGCAGCGTGTCGGTCACCATAATGCGAGTTTTCTCGGCAGTGTTCTTCGCCAACTCTTCTGCAGTTTTCAGACCTTCGAAGAGCGGATTAAATTCCCTGGGCATGGCGGCTTTTTGTGCATCCGCCGTCGCCTGACTCAAGATCTGATCAATCTGAGCAACTCGACTGGTCTCCGACGTCCTCAGAACCTCGAACCGCTGTCGCAGTCCAGTGATCTCTGCAGATTGCGAGATGTTTGCCGGTTCCTGAGCAAGCAGCTCAAAATATTGATTAAGCGGATCGATAACACCCGTCTTTTCTGCCTCCTGCAACAAGATCCCCAGTTGATCAACGTGACGGCTGACTGTGTTTCGAATTCCGACATGGCGAATTGCCATGCCTGTTGCACCAATCAGCACCATCACTGCAGCGACTGACGCAATGATGATCGTTCGACGACGTCGCCCTGCGTTGACCCTTAACGTTTCCAGACGATCGGCCAAACGGCTGGCTAAACGCTCGGGCAATGCATGACCATGCAGAGTCGCTTCGTAATGCAGCCGCTCCAGTCGTTCTGTGTGAACGTTCTGGTTGAGACCATCTTCAATTTCTTTTACCTTCTGAAAATGCTGAGCCTCTCTCTGAGCTTTCTGGTCTTCGTCGCCGATCCAGTCCAAAGCCGGGCCGGCGATGTCCATCAATGGATCACCAGACGAGAGAGATACGATCTGAGCAAGGGCTCGAAACCGCTGCCCTAACTTGCGAGCTGTGGCCAGATCGAAGTCTGCGAATGCATCGGACAATTGATAGCTGAGCGTATCCAGTTCAGACTTCGCACCGGCCTGCCGCAACCTGGAGTTGGCGTCATTGATTTTGCGTTTCAAGTCTGCCGGAACTGACAACTTCCAGTCGGGCGACGAGGCTTCTCGTTCCAGTGCAGCCAGGGCATCGATATTCTTTTCCCGAACCGCAATTTCCAACTCGCCCTTTAACTCGGTCAGGCGTTGCTGTTCGAAGAGTTTAAGATCCTGAGGCCATGCGGGATTGCCCGAGTCGGACGTTGCAAGACGTCTCAGGATGTCAATTCGTGTGGGCAGAGGTGCTCGCCCCAATGCGGCGGTCCGATGTCGCTGCAATAATTTTTCCACGGGAGCCGAAACGCTGTAGGCATCATTCAGTTCGGCCGCCAGATCATCCGGCAATGCTGGCACCGGTTGCATTTCCGACTGTGCCAGCAACTCATTCCATGCGTCGAGTTCCGGGAAGTCCAGCGAAATCACCACGTCATTCAGATTTGGCTCACGTTCCGCCAGTTCAATGGCTTCTGATCGCAATCCCTTGCTCAAAAGCGCATCGACAGCCTTAAGCCGTTTTATCGTCGCGTAAACGTAATCTTCATGCCGCCCAGCCAGATCCATCAACTCTTCCAGCAATGGCTCAGACTCGCTCACCAGCACCTGCTGAATCTCATCGATCAGCTCATTGATTTCTTCAAGCGTCATTTTGCACCCTGTTGCGTGGTATCAGCAGGCCAATTGGGAGAAGCGGTTTCCAGAAAATAAACAAACACTTTTGGTCCGTTGTCACACCCCTCAATTAATACTTCCCCCTGTAGCGTGCAACGAACGTGAACTTGTTCTATAGCCTCCACGCAAGAATTTACCTGCACAGCGATGGTGTCATAGTCTCTCAGTAGCAACGAATTCGTTTCCTTCATTTCCTGCGACATTTTCCCCATTGCAGCAGTGAAAGTCTGAATGAGTGGTTCATACTTCTTTGCCGCTTCAAGTTGGCTTTGTGCTTGCGTTAATTGCTGCTTAGCGTTGTTCAATTTTTGTTCGTCTCCTAGTTCTTTGAATGCTTTCGCGTTCAGTCGATTAACAGCTGCCTGCGCGACGCCCACGTCCCTTGTCAAAGCTGGTATCACCCCTCTTATGGCCTCGATTGCTTGCCGCGAAAGATTTGAGAACGTGTCACTGACAAAAGATTGCCTTGCAGGAATGGGCTTCATTTTTTGCGTATACCATTTGTCGGGGTCGTTCCTTATTTCGGAGCGAGTATTCTGTATATTGACTATGGCGCCCTCAGCGAGAATCGAATCCCAGGAAACAAATTTCGACGGAACCTTAATCATCGCCTTGAGACCTGCATTCGTGGAAATGTCTGGCAACGTATCGAGAAGGTTTATGTTAGGTAGTCTCAGTAAAAGTTTGATTTTTGGGTTGATAGTGAGTCCTGTTTTTGGTGCCTGCGCTACTGACAACTCAAGCTTTCCGAATCCTGTTAGTGTTTCCGTTATTTCAGGAATTGTTTCCATCAATTCAAGCGGTGGAGTGACATGGAAATACTTCGTCACGGTGCCCTGTTGTTTCAGTATGTCTGCATGCTCGCCACGCTCCGTATTCGGAATTTCTTGCTGACGCTCGCTTTCAGGCCCCGCGGTCTCAGAAAGAATCGAAACCTCCAGTTTCTGAACCGATAAGCCAGCTTGTGCAATTTCAATCACGAATTTCGTATTCGCAGCCTTATCGAATTCAATCGCCTTAATTGCGTTACTATTCATGATTGGAATTCGCTCGGAGTTAACCAGACTTTTCCAAGTTGGTCGTCCATCCAGACTCTCGGGAATTTCGGCCTTCCTCTGCAAGAGTACAGCTTTTCGGCTGCCAATTTGAATTTCGATCGGCCACCATCGCAACAGTTCCGATGCAATTATTTCCCTTGAAGCGCTTCGAAGCCATTCGAAGTGCAATTCTCTATCGGGCTCTTTAATCATGGCGGGATCGCGAGTTAGCTCTGCGATCGTGTAGCGCGCTATCTGCTCAACCGTTCCCGCCTGAGTTGCCTCGACCGTCCACTCGTTCAATTGCGTTTCGTGCTGCTTCAGTGAGAGCTGATAAGAGCTTCCGGAAAACAATGGTCTCGCCCCTTCACATAGCGACAACGAGATGGTTTCCCCATTTGTGCGTAACTTCGGCCACACATCGTCATACCGTTCCCCGGGTCTCGGGAGGTTGAATAGCCATTGTCCCTCTTTATCTTCAAAACTTGGATTCCCTCTGATGAAAGCAAAGGGCCCTTCTTTCGTGAGAGCAGCGTCGATCGCATCTTTTTCTCGCTTGGCGATGGCCGCCCGCTCATCTAATTTCGCCTGTTGCTTGGCAGTCTCCTCAGCCGCCAACTTGTCGGCCTCCATTCTCTGGTCATTGGCGTTGTCTTCCGCGGCTTGCTCTGCAGCTAGTTTCGCCTGGCGTTCGAGTTCTTCCAGATCGCGGCGTTCTTTCTGACGGACGCGGGTAGCTTCGTTTTCATCCTTTGTCGCTGGCCCATCCTTAGGGACTGTTTGGCTGACCAGATCTGCAAACGGATCTGTCTTTTTTCCGGACCTCATAAAGATCAGCGTTCCGGTGACAACAACTAGGAGTAATGCAACGGCGAGACCGATCCAGACTCCCTTGCGACCGTTGACTCGCACCGGAGGTGGCAGGTCGCGTGGCGGCTGTGGCTTATCCGGCGTTTCCAGCGGACTAAGACCGGGCTTGAGTTTCGGAATGGAGATTTCCGCCCCGGTGTCTTTGGTTGAAATCTCAACCGCTGTCCGAGCCCGAACAGCTGGCGCAGCCGGAGTCGGAGTCGGAGCAGGTTCCTGCGGAGTCAGTTGTCCCTTCCGAGCCATCGCAACGAGAGTGCCCCCGGTCGCAGCGGGGAGGGAGCTTGTCAGATCAATGACTCGCGCTCGCGCGTCGTTGCGAAGACTGGTGGCCTCAGGTGTGTCATTCAGGACAAACCGCAATTGACACTCAGCACCGGCCAGCAGACGCGTAAAGTACGTGCTGAAGGTCACATTCCATCGCTGCGGAGCAGGGATTAAGTCGAGCACCTCACGAACCAGTGTCAACGTGTCCGTACCCGGCTTGAAGATGATCGAGACTGGTGCGGGATTCTGCAGCAACTGCTCGGCCACAGAGCCCGCCCAACCTTCGTCCCCGGTCAAACTTTGCCAGGCGACGAGCGGAATCGAAGCCGGCAGAGGAGCACAACGGAGTTCTCGAGGAGGAACATTGCGTACGTTTCCGTCCCATTGTTCGACAATGACTCCCGGCTCAGCCATTAGCCGAGCTGGACCGGCTGGCATACCGGCGACGTTGTCAATGACCAGATGATGAGCCAGTTTGTTGCTGCGTCCAGTGTAGTCCTGGCCTGCATCGGCAACTCGAGAAACTACATGCAATGTCTTTCCGGCCAGTCGCGTCGTGACATGCGAAAAGCAGACCGGGTTCATTGAAGCCTGCGGATCGTGCAGTGGAAATGCGTGGCGGTAACCACTCATTGATTCCAGACGCTCTGCAAGCGCCAGCGACATCCCCGCAGTGCTCACCACAGTGCAGAATCCGCGACTTCCCTGCTTCAGACCTTTTTCAGCCGAGGTGTATACGATTTCTTCAACCACGGTTTCATTTCCTCCAGAGCATCAGGAACTGACACAGCCTCCGCGGCGTGTCAGTCTACGGCGTCACAGGAATCAGGCCGGGAATGGTGCGATGAATCGCGTATAACAGGGGGATTTCAGCCCACGCTGGCTGAATCTCGCTTGGCTTCACTCCCAGCGCCATGCGACTGTTCGTGCCGCCGCCCGCACTGCTGGACATGGCCTGCGGCGAACAACCCAGAGCACTGACGGGAATGTATGTAACGTCTTCCGAGAATGATTCGGCCGACGATACGATTTCCGGTGCCACCTTCTGAAGCATGCCGCGGAAGGAGTCTGAGATCATCTTGAGTTGACGCACATTGAACTGACACAGGCCGCTCTGAAGTTGCTGTAAGAGCCAGTCGTTCTTCAATGGCTTCCCATTCGCAATCGGGGCCCACACGTCGTATTTTGTGAGCACAACGATCAGTGGTCGCTTATCTCTCTGCCCTTGTGCAAGTCCCGTTTCGGCACGAATTCGGCGAGTTGCTTCAGTAAGAATCAGATCCTGGCGCGAGCTGCTGACGTCGTCGGTCACCTGCGGATCATCGCTCTTGCCGTCACATAACCTACGCACTCGAGCATGTTGCGTTGGATCAAACACAAACAACAACGCTTTTGCGACCGCCATATGCCGAGTGCCGGGGGAGTTAGCATTCTGGGCACCGGGGAGGAAATGTTCACCTGCGTTATCGTAAAGGCAAATGGTACGTCCATTTCGACGAACCGTCTTCGCTTTCGGGTGAGACGGCAGCATACTCATGCGGAAAATGAATGGTTTCGGCAGCAGCATGACGCGGCCACCTTCCATTTCGATTTGCTCGTAGAGATCGCCGTCCAGTTCGGTCTTCGGCAGTGCCACAAGCCGATCATTCTTCGAGTTCAGAAACAGCGTTTCCTCGTACTGATGCAGCTTATGATTTGCGACTGGGTCTGAATCGTCAAAGCTCAGTCCAAACTTTGTGGACAACAACATTCGCAGTTGCCACAGAGACGAAGACAGGAAATACGACTTTCCTGAGCTGGGAGCACCAAGGATAGAGAAAATTGCCAGTGGCAGCTCAACGACGTCCCGAGGTATCACCAGGTGACATCGAGGACACGCGAGTTCAGAACAAAGCTCACCGTTGGCATCGATCGCCTGCCCGGAGACGCTGAATCGCGTCGGCAGGAATCGTCGTTGCCCCTCCGGCACTTTTGTGTCATCACACAGCGAAGGATGTGCGGCAATCCATTTGATCTCATGAGGCTTGAATGCATGCCAGCAATGCGGGCAAGTAATCTGATTCAGCAGGGTCGCAGTCGGGGCTTCACGCATTGAGTGACTCGGTCCTTATTTGGGAAAGGCCAGAGAGCGACCAATCGACCCCGAAAAACCAGAACCCAGGATTTGCAGGAGGCGGTAACCAGGGTTTTCTCGAGCGAGTCCTTCAGGGGGAGGCCAAGTTTAACGAGAAAGTCTCGAAATGGAAGAGCCAAGGCCTGCGAAGAACCATTGCGTTAAGTGTGTCATGTGTCAGCGACCGTCTTTCGTTGACCACATTCAGTGGCATGACAGTCGCCGCTATGTTCATTGATCAAAATTAATTTCTCGTTCAGAGCAGCAGCTAAGTTCCTGAACTATGGAATCACAACAACTGTCGGTGATTGCATGCGGGATCTCCTATCTCGGTCTTGCTCCGATGGCCATGTACTGGAGCAGACAGAAAGTCACGGGCTTCAGCAGGTCCAGAATCGGCGCGCTGATTTACTCAGCCGGTTTCGAGCCCCGAACTTGAATTTTCGCCGAATTCAGGCAACCGATCACGGGACGTAACGGGGGCGTAGCCGTTAGTATTCGTTGCACTCCGTGGAGTTGATGGCGATTCGAAGGCACGCAGATCAAAGCCCCACGCGTCAGTTTTGAAACATCGCATTTGCAGGCCCGGAGGGTCGAAAAATCCAATGCCGTTGGCGTGAGCGAGGGATTTTGGGGAATCGCCGTGTGAACTCGAAATCGCAATCCCTGACTGACGTTTCGCGTTGGATTTTGTTGTCAGGTTGCGAGGAATCAATAATCGACTTGCGTCGTGCCGCATGAGTTGGTTGGGTATGGATATCTTTTGAATCAGGAGGTCATTGATGTCGGGTTCGGTTCCATTGCGTTCGCTTGTCCGTCAGAAGCTGGTGAAGACGCGTATCATTGCCACGTTAGGTCCGGCCAGTGAATCAATCGAAATGCTGCGGCAACTGGTGATCGCGGGGGTCGATATCTTTCGACTGAACTTCGCGCACGGAAGTCATGCTTGGTTGTCAGAACTGGTTCACAAGATCCGTCAGGTTTCGGCGGAGCTGGAATGTCCTATTGGAATTCTGGGTGATCTCTCCGGCCCGAAGATTCGTCTGGGCGAAGTCACAGGCGGAGAAGTTCTCTGCAACGAAGGTGCGGAATTTCGTTTCATCCGCGGAAAGGTATCGACGTCTCCGACAGATCTGACCTGTACTTACGAGCCACTCATCGACGACGTCAGGCCGGGCGATCGTATTCTGCTGGCTGATGGTACCGTCGGCATGGTTGTCATGGAGAAAGATCCGGACCTGCAATGGATTCGCTGCACCGTGTTTCAGTCAGGGAAGATTCGCAGTCGACAGGGTGTGAATCTGCCGGGCGTGGCTCTGAGCACTCCCAGCGTGACGGAAAAAGACCGCAAAGATCTTGAGTGGGCACTGCACAATCAGCTCGACTTTATCGGGCTGAGCTTTGTGCGGCAGGCGGAAGATATTCGCAGCCTGCATAAGCTGATTGAGTCGCATCATCCGAAGGTCACTCCGCTGATTGTCGCCAAGATCGAAAAGACGGAAGCGATTGATGATCTGGAGAATATTCTCGACGCCACCGATGCCGTCATGGTGGCTCGCGGAGATCTGGGTGTTGAGGCGGAAATCAGCCGTGTCCCGATCCTGCAGAAACGGATCATTCGTCGCTGTAACGAACTGCGTATTCCGGTAATCACGGCGACGCAAATGCTGGACAGCATGCAGTCGAATGAACTGCCGACTCGTGCCGAAGTGACCGACGTGGCCAACGCGGTGCTGGATGGAACGGACGCGGTGATGCTCTCCGGCGAAACGGCCATCGGTGCTCATCCGACGCAGTGCGTCCGGATGATGGATCGCATCGCTTCAGAAGCAGAAACCCTGATTGAACCAGCAAACTTCAGTGACTTCAGAGACGATGAATCCCGGCGAGCACGGCCGATCACTGAAGCGGTCGCTCGCGGAACGATCGCAGCCGCTGAATATCTGCATGCCGATCTGATGGTCGTCGCCACAGTCACGGGAAGAACCGCACTCGCGTTGTCTCGCATGAGAAGTAAAGTTCCCATTGTTGCATTCACCGATCGAGAAGATGTGGCTCGTCGCATGTGCCTGTACTGGGGTGTGACGCCGTTAATGAATCGAGCAGTCCAGCAATCAGCCGATACTCTGCTGCAGTTCGTCATCAGTTGGGGGCAGAAGAATCAACTGCTGAAATCCGGCAGCAAGCTGATCATCGTGGGGCACACGAACTGGCTTGGGGAAACTCACGATCTGATGATGGTGCATGTGGTGCCGTAGGTTTCAGTAAACGCGGTTTATGCCGGCCGCTCGCCTGATTGCCTGATTGGTAGATATTGTCCGGGTGGGGCAACCAGATGAGGGCTACGGGTCCCTCTCCGGTCTCGCAGGCGGCGATCGACAGTGATTGGGCTCTGAGTGAACCGGCCGGTTTACACCGGCCGCTCGCCTGATTGGTAGATATTGTCGGGGCGGGGCCACCATATGAGGGCTACGGGGCCCTTTACGGTCTCGCAGGCGGCGATCGACAGTGATTGGGCCCTGCGCCCGATACAAGTTCACTTCAGGGCGTTGCTTTACAGGGGCGACCGGGACTGTATCCTGCCTGCTCCTGCATTCTTCTCTGAGGTGACCATGAATTCGCGCAATTCCCGCAACGGCCTGATTTTGTTCGCCGTTTACCTGCTGTTTTACGGCGGGTTCGTCGTTATCAATGCGTTTGATCCCGCCAGCATGGAACGCACTCCCATTGCCGGGCTGAATCTCGCCGTGCTCTATGGGTTTGGCCTGATCATCGGGGCCGTTGTGCTGTCGGCGATCTACGGAGTTCTTTGTGGGGACGCTTCAGGCAATAGCTCCGGCTCAGACCAGCAGGAGCCAAAAGCGTGATTTACGAATCATCAATTCTTGCTGTCACGATCTTTCTTGCCTTCGTTGGCTTTACTTTGGGACTCAGCTTCTGGCTGGGTGGCAAAGCAAAATCTTCAGAGGGCTACTTCGCGGCCC
>JBIIIF010000434.1:0-3565 GCA_044235005.1 Planctomycetaceae bacterium
CGGCCCATGGTCAGATCCCATGGTTTGTGAACGGCATTGCCTTTGCCGGAGATTATCTCTCTGCGGCTTCGTTCCTTGGCATCTGCGGGATGATTGCCTTCTACGGCTACGACGGGTTCTTGTACTCCATTGGATACCTGGCGGGCTGGATTGTCGCGCTGTTTGTTGTCGCGGAGCCGATGAAGCGGCTGGGACGATTCACGTTTGCGGATGCTCTGGATTCTCAGTTCAACTCGAAAGGAATCAAGCTGGCTGCGGGGATCAGTACTCTTGTTGTCAGCGTATTCTATCTGATCCCGCAAATGGTCGGTGCGGGTGCTCTGGTCACGCCACTGCTGGGATTTCCGCAGGAGGTTGGTGTCGTGATGGTGGGCGCCGTTGTGATCCTGATCGTGGTCACTGCGGGGATGCTTTCGACAACCTGGGTGCAGTTCCTCAAAGGTGCGTTGCTGGTTGTGTTCAGTGCGATTCTGACCTGGATGATTCTGCAGCGCGGGTTCAAGGTAGAGAAAGGCGGAAACGACGGGCATGAGTTCCAGACGTTCCGCACGACGGCAGATGATCTGACCAACGGCGATGCAAAAGTTGGCAGCCTTGAGAACGTCGATGTCGTTCCCGCAGACGACGGTTGGGAGAAATTCGACAAGAAGTACATCCGGGTACGAAACCGAGAAACTCAACTGATCACCGTCTGGATGATGAAGGAGTTGACGGAGAAAGACGGCCCGAATCTCGAGCTGACTGAAGTTCAAACGCTGTCGAAATCGAAAGACGGCACGATCTTTGTGAACGGCCAGAAGAAGGGTAAAAAGAAAGGCGAACCGGAACTGTTCGCAGTGGGACATGTTGTTGAGTTGCCTGATGGAAAGACCGAAACAGGTCCTCTGTCGGCAATTGATTTCTTCAGAACTCTGCAGCAGAGCAAAGTTGTGCTGTGGCGAAACGAAAAGGTTGTGCACGCGGATAAGACGGAAACGACCGTCTACTTTCCGAAGATCACCACCGGAGCGGAAGTTCTGCGACCGGGTGAGCATCCAACGTTCAAGGGGATTCGCAGTGAAAAAGCCTTTGACAAAATCAACTTTCTGTCGTTGATGCTGGCTCTGTTCTGCGGCACGGCGTCATTGCCTCACATTCTGATTCGGTATTATACGGTGAAGGACGCAAGTAGTGCTCGCAAGAGCACGATCGTAGGCATCGCCAGCATTGGACTGTTCTACGTCCTGACGCTCTATCTGGGGCTGGGTGCAATGACAAGTGGAACACTGGACGTCAGCGAAGAAAATATGGCGGCTCCACTGCTGGCCAAAGGGATGAACACCTGGCTCTTCGCAGCGATTTCTGCCATTGCGTTTACGACCGTGCTGGGCACAGTGAGTGGTTTGATTCTGGCAGCGGCCGGTGCGGTGACGCATGACCTGCTGAGCAGTGCGTTCAGCATTCAGATGACAGACACGGAGAAAGTTCGAGTCGCCAAGATGTCGTCTGTGATCGTCGGTGCCATTGCCATTGTTCTCGGGATCCTGTTCCAGAAAATGAATCCCACGTTTCTGGTCGGCTGGGCATTCAGCGTCGCAGCTTCTGCCAACCTGCCATCGCTGGTGATGATTCTATTCTGGCCCAAGGTCACGAAGCAGGGAATCGTGGCCGCTATTGTCGTGGGAATGGTTTCGTCCATGACCTGGATTCTGCTGAGCGGTGAAGCGTACTCCAAGGTTTATGGTCTCGATGCCGCCTCGGCGATTGTGCCGTTCAGCCAGCCTGGTATTCTGACGATTCCGCTGGGCTTTCTGACACTGGTTGTTGTTTCGATGCTGACAACGGGGCGACAGCAGAAGCCTGCCTGAAGTCACACAGGTCTGGAAAACAGGTCCTTTCCTTCGGGACCTGTCCACAGAGGAACGCTGGCGACGTAATCATTCCGAACAGTCTGCAACAGAAACCCAAAATAACGGCGTCACTGGGCATCAGTATGCTTCCCGGCACAAGAGCCTGACGCTGATCGACAGGCTGAACCGAAGATGACCAGAATGAGCACTGCAGCGTACGATTCGAAAACTTCATGAGAATTCTTTTCCTTCATGGCTGGCGATCGGTTCCTGGCGGAGTGAAGCCGACGTATCTGAAGAACCATGGCCATGACGTCATCAATCCGCAGCTCGATGACGATGATTTCGACGCTGCTGTGAAGGTGGCTCAGGCAGAGTACGACCAACACCGTCCGGATGTCATTGTTGGCTCGTCCCGCGGCGGTGCAGTTGCGTTGAATCTTGAATCCGCGAAGACTCCGCTTGTTCTCTTGTGTCCTGCCTGGAAAAATTGGGGATCAGTCAACAAACTGAAATCCAACAGCGTGATCCTGCACAGTCGCGCTGATGATGTGATTCCGTTCGGCGATTCCGAAGAACTGGTGAGCCTCAGCAAACTGCCTTCGGGAACCTTGATCGAAGTCGGCCATGATCATCGACTGGCCGATGAACAATCCCTGGAAGTCATGCTGTGGGCCTGTAAAATTTTGACATCGGAGGCATCTCTGCCATGGGTGGAACCTGAGCTGGAAACTTCCCGCGGGTTGCCTCGTCAAGCGAACGCGACTTCGCTTGAGGAAGCGAGCTACGTCTGTGATGCCTGCGGTGAAGAGATCGTGATTCCACTGGATCTGACCGAAGGCACAAGTCAGACTTACGTTGAAGACTGTCCGGTCTGCTGTCGAGCCAATACGATTCACGTTCAGATCGATGACGAAGGGAATGCTTCTGTCTGGGCCGAACCGGAGCAGGATTATGATTGATCATTGGCCGATGCGAATGGTCAACCTGCGCAGTTGTTCGGGATGAATGTCAGATTTCACGACACTGTATGTCAGTGAACCGCTTGAGGCATGGAGACAGTTATGAAGTCCGAATTCCGCATGATCGCATCATTGCTCTGGCTGCTGGTTGTGCTGGCCACTGTCACCGCCACTGACGCTGTTAACTCTGCAGAACCGAAGGTCGTCGCTCATCGCGGCCTTTTGCTGCACACTCCGGAGAATACTCTGGCCAATTTCCGAGCGTGCCTGGAACTTCACCTGGGATTCGAGTTTGACGTTGCCAGAGCGAAGGATGGAGAGTTGGTCTGCATTCACGATGACACTGTTCAGCGAACGACCAACGGAACGGGAAAGGTGTCCGAACTCACGGTCGCGGAGCTTCGCAATCTTGATGCCGGGGGTTGGTTTGATCCGAAGTTCTCCGGCGAAAAGATCCCGACGGTTGATGAAGTTCTGAAACTTATCGCCGAGTATCCTCGGCACGATGTGCTGATTGCAGTCGATCTCAAAGCCGCCGGAGTTGAGCAGGCTGTTGTACGGTTGGCAGAGAAACACAAAGTGTTGCCCAGGTTGCTGTTCATCGGCAAAACAATCTCTGAGCCCGAAGTTCGCAAACAGATCAAAGCCGTTTCATCGAAAGCTCCTACGGCAGTTGTCGCCAACGATCCCAGTGAGTTTCCTCAGGCTCTTGCCGAAGCCAACGCAGACTCTGTCTACTTTCGATACCTGCCATCGAAAGAACAAGTGCAGGCC
>JBIIIF010000431.1:0-3730 GCA_044235005.1 Planctomycetaceae bacterium
ACTCTTTCTGCTCAGATCCACGGCAGATCCATGCGCGTCCGGTAATGCATGGTTCCGCAATCGCTGGTTCGTAGCGTTCGGCGATGAAACCGTCGCACCAAAGACACTGAAGTTGTGGATTGTCCATGAGACGAAGCTCATGGCTCACGCGATATTCCAAAGCGTCCCAGAATTCTTCCTCAGTCATGATCCCCTCGTCGAGAAAAGCGGTAGCACACGACCCGCGCCAGAATTACTCATACAGAAAACTATGTTGCCGCAACAGATACGTCACAACCCCTCGCCACGCACGAATGGTGTAGAGGGGGTCTTCGGTGTGAAATTCTTCTCGACCGCCGCAAAAATAGGTTTCGCGGGGTTCGAATCGGCCCTGGGCGTTTGCATCGGCAATGATGCCTGTGAAAAGTTGAAATGTCCTTTCGATCTCCGGATCCTCTGCAACAAGGTCCTGTCCGAGCAGGCGTTGGTGAAGCGAAACAATTGTTTGGCGAATCCGTTGATTCGACATGTCATCACCAGGCACGACACTCGGCTCAATTGTTGAGAACAAAAGTCGCTCGGCGGTTTCTCGCCGAAAGTCGCGAGCCACGTGATAACAGGCCACATCGTTGGCAAGGATTCTCTGAATCGCTCCCATCGCGCCGCTGGGATCGGCGTTGCGTTCGGTGATAGAGATCGAATCGATGCCGCCGTACAGAATCTTTGTTTCTCCATCGAGTCGTCCCCATTCCTTGCCAAAGATCGCTTTGAGCTTACGCTCCAGTTGTTCGGGACTGAGCAATCTCACGATGCCGATGTCATCCAGTTCGGCCGCTCGATCAGGATCGGATGCTGCGAGCTGCAACCCGTCGACTCGATAAAAATCTGACGCAATCAGGCTGCGGAAAGCCGTCTTCAGATTGAAGCTGCTGTCTGCCAATTCGCGGGCTGTTGATTCAATCTGCCTTCGTTGAGCCAGGTACGCGCGACGACGAGCGGCGAAGTGCGGATCATCGATATCATCGGGTGGTTGAAGCGTTTTTCGCCCGAACAGAATGTAATAAACGTGTTCGACCATCGCGATCGCAAAACGCGGATCTTTGATTGTTCGTTCTGCCAGCCATTGGGGTGCTCGCCAGCGTTCGGAAGGCGGCATGTCTTCGCCTTCGAAGCCTGCCTGGAACATATCTTTGTACCAGCCATCTTTGCGAGGAATCACGTGGCCTTCAAAATCGAAGTCCTGAAAAATGCTCGACACGGGATCGATGGTGCGATGGCATACGACGCAGTCGGGAGCCTGCATCGTGGGGATCTCGTACTTTGCTGCTACGGCTGATGCATCTGTCGAACGTGGCGCGAGCTGCATGATGTCGATGCCCAGAAAGTGCTGATAGAACATTCGAGCACGCAGGCGATTGCGATTGGTCTCCGTAGATGGATATCTTCGCAGGTAATGAAACATGCTGAGAAATCCGGCGTGCGGATAAAGCCCGGTTGCCGATTCCTGAGTCTTGCCATCACGGCCCGTCAGCGCCGGGAGCTTTGCGGGGATGTATTCGAACGGGTCTTCGGGATTCTTAAACTGGTCCTTGATGCTTTCGAAGATCCCATAGCCGCGCGCAGAATGTGGCGAGACCATGATATAGTCGGCCGTAGCGATCTCAGTGAACGAACGGTCGTTGCGAACGATGTGTTCGATCATTCGTAACGGTTCCTGTAGAAGAGCGTCGCGATAGACGTCCGCCAGCTTCCATCCGGCGCGTTCTCGTTCGGCTTCGGGCAGGTTGCTGAAGTCCCAGTGCTGATACCAGAGTCTTGTCTTCTCAAAGTGATGATACGACAGCAGTGTCTCTGCGTTGTCTTCAATGCCGATGGTCAGAAAGATGTCATTGAAGCCTTCCTTGAGTCGCTCGTAGAAGGCATCTTCCTGAAACACTCGTTCGAGAATCGCCGCAACGGCCTCATCGCCATTCTGACGAACCTCATCGATTTCAGCCGTGGTTGGCAGTCGTCCCGCCAATGAAAGCGTAATGCGTCGCAGCCTTCGATCCGGGGGAAGCATCGTCAGATCGTCGAATAAGGCAGCAGCAGCGGACTCTTTCGACAGGTCATCTTCAGGTTGCCGGGTGTCCTGCTGATTAAGTCGCCGAACAAATCGCTGGAGTATCCTGAGTCCGGTGGAATCGGCCTTCAGTACTTCGCCGCCGCCGTGGTCGAGCTGCCCCATAGCCTTCAACAGGAGTCGAGAGTCATCGCCTTCAGCCAACCTGGCCATGGTTTCGAATGCCGTCTTGTTGTCAGCCAGCCACGTTGACTCTGCTGAGGAAGTCAAATCCGGTTTGAGCAAACGAAATGCACTTTCAGCGGCTTCCCCTTTTTCATGGTGGCAGCGCAGGCATGTGCGTTCTCCCACCTTGGCCCAGACCTCGTCTTCAAAGAAGCGATCTTCCAGGAGGCAGCCGGGAATTGACTGTGCGGAGTTCTGCTGAACTGATGGTGGTTGTGCCGTAATCGTATCTGTAACGAAGATCAGGCAGAACACAGTGCCAAGGATTTGAGCCGTCTTCATGTCACTTCCCAGCAAAGAAGGTGCAGTGCATCCTACCGTTGGTTGGAATGTCGGATTACCATTGCGAATGATTCAGACAGAACAGTCTACAGAGTTTTCCAGAGGATTCGAAGATGCGATCGTTGCGAACGGCCAGGTGGATGACTTCGATAATGATTGGCGTTCTCTCGCTCCTCTCGCCGGTCGATGCTCAGGAGACCGTACCAGCCGGTGTTGTGTTCGAGAAGAATATTGAGTACTCAAATCCAGACGATCAGCATCTTCAGCTCAACTTGGCTCGCCCCAAAGAGGGACCAGGACCGTTTCCTGCAGTGATTTGTATTCACGGTGGCGGATTTCGCGCGGGCACGAGAGAGGGGTTCAATGGACTTTGTCTGCAGTTGGCGGAAAGAGGCTATGTCGCTGTGACGGTGTCTTATCGGCTGGCTCCGAAGTATCAGTTTCCGGCCGCTGTATATGACGTCAAAGCCGCCGTGCGCTGGATGCGGGCCAATGCAGAGAAGTACCAGATTGATCCGGATCGAATTGGCACGACGGGTGGTTCGGCCGGCGGCCACCTGGCTCAGTTTCTGGGAGTGACCAGTGGCGTTAAGAAATTCGAAGGTGATGGAGGAAACGCAGAGTATTCCAGCAGCGTGAAGTGCGTGGTAAATTTTTATGGGCCGAGTGACTTCACAAAATCATACGATGCCAGTGTAGATGCGAAAGACGTTCTGCCGCTCTTCCTTGGTGGCAATCTGGAGCAGGAACGTCATCGCCATATTGAATCGAGCCCGCTGTATTGGGTCACGCCCGAGGCCGCGCCGACCCTCTTTGTCCACGGGACGAAAGATGCCTACGTCGCGCATGAGCAGGCGGAATGGATCGTGGAACGCATGAAGGCGGCCGACGTTGAGGCAACCTTAATGACCATTGAAGACGGTGATCATGGCTTCCGGACTTCAAGCCCGGACGTCAAACAGCAGATCGAGAAGGCTCGCTTCGAGTTCTTTGAGAGGCACCTGAAGATGGCCCCGTCTAACGGTCAGTGAGATCATTCTTTTGACGTGATGCAGTAGATCGACTCGAGACCTCGAAAGTAGATTGCGCCATCGGCAACGGCGGGTGTCGCCCAGAATGTATCAGACAGTTGTCCGGAGCCGATGACTTCAAATGTAGGGCCGTCAGCAACCAGGCAGGCTG
>JBIIIF010000432.1:0-3716 GCA_044235005.1 Planctomycetaceae bacterium
TGAAGGAAAGCCGGAATCTCGAGCCGTCAACTTTGCGTTGCTCCGCAGCATGAAGCAGGCGGAATATGCTCCGGACGATATGGGCCATTATGCGTTGGCCGAAGAAGACTATTGCCACTTTACGAGTCCAATTCGACGCTACCCCGATTTGACAATTCATCGTCTGATCGGCCGGTTGGCGGCAAAGAAGCCTGCGAATGCTCAGACGGTCGATGAGTTGTTAGAGCTGGGGAAGCATTGTTCGATTACAGAGCGACGGGCGGAGAAGGCAGAGCGAGAACTCATCAAGATCAAGCTTCTGCGATATATGTCTGGACGCATCGGTGAGGAGATGGATGCCTTCATCACCGGCGTCGAAAGCTTTGGCATGTTCTGTCAGGGAATTGAAGTTCCGGCAGAGGGCATGGTTCATCTGAGTGCGCTGGGCGATGACTTCTATGTGTTTGATCAGCCGACCAGAACACTGAAGGGCAGTCGTACAAAGCGTGAGTTTCGTCTGGGTGATCCGATTAAAGTCGTCGTTGCGGCCGTCGATATTGATCGCCGCATGCTGGACCTGCGTCCGGTGCTTGATGCGGCTGGATTGAAGCGGCGATCTGCGCCGCGGTCGTCTCGACCTTCGGGAGCGCCTTCCCGAGAATCAAAGGAACGACGCGGCGGTTCTGGAAGTTATCCGGAACCTGGACGCGGCCGTGGTGCCTCGAAGAATAAGCCGAAAGGGAAGGCGAAGTCCAAAGGTAAAACGAAGAAGGGCAAGAAAGGGCGGCGTTAGGCGCGCTGAGTTGATGCCCGTCGGCGGAGCGACGGGTGTATGGTACACCCGTCGCTCCGCCGACGGAGATTTTGCCCGAACGTCCTGTCATGATCGGTGTAGTCGGAATCATCCTGTCATTGCTGTTGCTGATCTATCTTGCCTATCGAGATGTCAGCGTCCTCGTGCTTGCGCCGGTCTGTGCTTTGCTGGCGGTTGTGATGGATGGTCAGCATCCGGTGCTGGCCGCGTACACTCAAATCTTTATGGTCAGTGTGGGACAGTTTATTGCTGACTATTTTCCCATGTTTCTGTTGGGAGCACTATTCGGAAAGCTAATGGAAGATTCCGGCTCCGCAGCGAAGATCGCTGAAGTGATCGTAGGGCTCGTTGGAGTTCGCAACACGATTCTGGCGATCGTCTTAAGCTGTGCAGTGTTGACCTATGGCGGCGTGTCGCTGTTTGTTGTCGTGTTCGCCGTGTTTCCGTTGGCACGGTCGTTGTTTCGTGAAGCCGATATTCCTCGCAGGCTGATTCCAGCCGCGATTGGGCTGGGTTCGTTCACGTTTACGATGACCGCCCTGCCCGGTTCTGTGCAGATTCAGAATCAAATTCCGACACAGTTTTTTCGCACGACCTCGTTTGCCGCTCCGGGCCTGGGATGTCTTGGCGGACTGGTCATGTTTTCATTGGGTATGTTGTGGTTGAATCATCGAGCGTTGAATGCCAGGCGGAATGGCGAAGGTTTTGGCGCAACTCTACCGATGGATGAAGTCGCGGCTGAGAACGCAAGTGCTGCGGGGAGAGTTTTGCCGTCAGCATGGGCCGCTTTTGCCCCACTGGTCTGCGTGATCATTTTGAGCTTTGTGTTTTCGCAGTTCGTTATTCCTCTCTGGGACGGCAGCTTTTTGTCACAGGACGTTTACGGAAAAACGGTGCTGGGCAAGGTCGTCAATTCCTGGGCCACGATACTCGCGCTGAGTACTGCTCTGTTGTTGTCCGCAGCATTGCACTATCGATCGACGGAGAAATTGAAATCATCGCTTGCTGCGGGGGCTCGGTCGTCATTGATGCCGGTCTTCAACACGGCCTGCGAGTTTGGGTATGGCAGTACGATCAAGTCGTTGGCGGGGTTTTCAGCGGTTCAGGCTTTTGTCACGGGCATTGCTCCGGGAAACCCGTTGATCTCTGAGGCGATTGCTGTCAACGCATTGGCCGCAATTACCGGATCTGCTTCGGGTGGGTTGAGTATTGCGTTGAAGGCTCTGGGGGAAACCTATCTGCAGCGTGGCACTGCCGCTGGGATCAGTCCTGAGCTCTTGCATCGAGTCGCCTCCATGTCGTGTGGATGTCTGGACAGCCTGCCGCATAACGGAGCCTTGATTACTCTGCTGTTGATTTGCGGTGTGACTCATCGCCAGGCCTATCGCGATGTCGGCATGGTGACGGTGCTGATTCCTTTGATCGCCACGGCCGTGGTGATTGTGTTAGGGACGCTGTTTGGTTCGTTCTGAGCCTGAGGCGCCAGCCGATTTCGAAAGAAAAATCGGCTGGCGCCTCAGGCTCAGGTTCGAGGGCGGGTGGTACATTCTATTGCCGTTCGCTCGGGAAATGCTGCAGGCGAAAATCGTAGGCTCTGGTAAGATGCGGCTGGAGTTCCGTTATTTGGCCTGTGATGTAAGCATCACCCTATCAATAGTTGTCGCCCAAAATGAAGATCCATCGAATTCTGTGCTCACTTGTATTCGCTCTCTTGTTTTCTGCAACTGGCTTTGCAGCGGACGAGGCAAAAGAGACATTTGATTCCGTGATCATCAAGGATAGCTACGGCAAGTCTGGAACCTTGGGCGAATTCAAAGACTCAAAGTTCGTAGTCGTTGCGTTTCTGGGCACTGAATGTCCGCTGGCAAAATTGTACGGCCCCAGACTGCACCAACTGTCTGAGAAGTTTGAATCGACCGACGTTGGCATTGTCGGCGTGTGTGCCAATGTTCAGGATAGCCTGACGGAGATCACGGCCTACACCAATAAAGCTGGCATCCGTTTTCCGATGCTTGTTGATAATGAGCATGTTCTGACCGACGTGCTTGGAGCAACGCGGACTCCGGAAGTTTTTGTGCTCGATGAGCAGAGACGGATTCGTTACCAGGGTCGGATCGATGATCAGTATGGCATCGGAGTGATTCGAAAGGCTGCAACAACGAATGATCTTGAGGTTGCGATTCAGGATCTTCTCAAAGGGATCGATCCGGTCGTTGCGAAGACTCCAGTGGTGGGTTGTGTCATCGGCCGAAAGAAAAACATCGAGCCGCATGGTGATGTGACTTATTCCAAACACATTGCACCAATCTTCAATCAGCGATGCGTCGAGTGTCATCGCGCGGGCGAGATTGCTCCGTTTCCGTTGACGACCTATCAGGACTCGATCGGTTGGGAAGCGACGATTGCCGAGGTGATTCGAGAAGACCGCATGCCACCGTGGAATGCCAATCCGGACTACGGTCATTTCCGAAACGATTCACGGCTGACTGCGGAAGAGAAGACAGTAATCCTGACCTGGATTGAGAATGGCTGTCCGGAAGGAGATCAGACAGATTTGCCCCCTGCTCCATCGTTTGTCAAAGGCTGGCGGATGCCGGAGCCTGACAAGGTCATCGCGATTCGTGACGAGCCCTTCACAGTTCCTGCGACGGGCGTCGTGGAATATCAGTACTTCAAAGTGGATCCGGGCTTTACGGAAGACGTCTATGTGACCGCTGCGGAAGCTCGCCCGGAGAACCCGGCTGTTGTTCATCACATCATTGCGTTTCTGCTGGTTCCGGGGCAGGAGAATATCAGCCTCGGCAAAATGCTGATCGGATATGCTCCCGGAACTTCGCCGCTGGTTTTTCCGGACGGAGCAGCCATGCGAATCCCCGCGGGTTCTCAGATTCTGTTCGAACTGCACTACACACCGAATGGTTCA
>JBIIIF010000031.1:0-40699 GCA_044235005.1 Planctomycetaceae bacterium
GGAAATGCAGCTTGAACTCGATCAGCAGGTGTCCGCTGCGGAACTGCGAATCGATCCGTCGGAATCCGATGAGATGATCGCTATCCCGTTGGTTCAAGTCGCGGACAGTAAGAACGGTTTGCAGTGGAAGGCGACTGTTCCTGTCGATGCGGCGGCGATTTACAAGGTTCATCTGGTTTCTAAAGAAACAGGCTTTGAAAATCTCTTCAGTCCGAAGTACGAAATTCGACCGCAACCGGATTTGATCCCGCGTGCGGGTTTCGTGGATCAGAAAGAGACGACTCTGCTTTTACCGCCCAATGATATCGTGGCCCTGAAAGCGATGGCGGAGGACGATCTTCCGCTGGTCAAGCTGGAGCAGCATGTTTCTGTCAACGGGCTGGACTGGATCGCCCTGCCTCTCGATGCGAAACCGGACTCGGAGACAGAAGGTCGAAGCCTGACGGCCGAGTGGCAATGGGATCTGCAGAATCACAAACTGAAAACCGGAGATCAGGTTCTCACGAAGCTTGTGGCCACTGACCGCAAAGGCAATATCGGCGAATCGATCCCGCTGCGAGTGATCGTGGCCGCGCAGGACTTCGATCCGGAGCGGCACACGATGATGGAACGCAAGATCGAACTTGTCGATGAACTGGCGCAGTTTTCGGAATTGTTTCAGGAGCAGAAAGTGACTGCTCTGGAAGTTATCGAGCGACTGCGAAAGCCGGAGCAGACCGAAGAGCAGGCGTCGCAGGATCGTAATGTGCTGACGGATCTGGCCAGCAAGCAGCGCGAGCAGGCTGAGAAGATTCTGGCCAACATCCTTGCGGTTGAAAAAGACATGGCGGCCGGTGCTGATGCTTACGATCTGGATTTGATTGGGCGAGTCGTCGCAAGAATGCAACGCGAGTACTCAAACGTCCCGGCGTTTGCATTGAAGGCTCGGCAGCATACCGAAGATGTGAATCGCAGGAATGGCGATCTGGATGTCATCAAGCAGACATTCGAGCGGACTGCCGACGACGCTAAAATGATCCATGAACAGTATCAGGTTCTGGCGACTTATAACTTCGTCACGGCTGTGGCGAGTGATATGGATGCATTGCTGCGTCAGCAAAAACTGGTTGTGGACAGTCCGACTCAAACATGGGAGCGATTACAGCGTCAGGAAACTCTGGCCCTGAATCAGCTTAAGGGTATCGAGCAGCTCGTTCGAGATCAGCGGAAACGATTGCCAAAGTATCTCGAAGGCCAGCTGACTGAGATGATCCGCTGGACGGAAACGAATCGCGATCGACTCCAGGAGTCGATGGAGTCGGCCGAAAAGCTGGAACAGTTAAAGACGGTTTCAAAAGAACTGTATCGTCAGTTGCTGGATCGCCAGCGGTTTGATGTTGTTGATGGAAATCTGCCCAATCGAATCGTGAGCGCCTGGCGAGATCTCGATAACCGCGCTGGAAATCTTTACCTTCCGATCGACCAGTTAGCGAGAGCCATTCAGCAGGAGAATCAACTGACGGCTCAGGCGGCCGCGTCGCAGGATTCCGCCGCAGGTCAGAAAATTCTTGATCAGGCCGAACGATTTGTGGCGGAGATTGATCTGAAGCATCGGCGAAGTCTTGATCAGCTTCGAATTCGCAAAGAGCTGACTCAGTCCCGCAAAGATGGTGATGCTCAGTATGTCGCTGATGCCGGTTTGGCTCATCGTGCGGTGATTTCTTTGCTGAATCAACATCGCGAGGTGTCACCTCAGGATTCAGCGATTGCAACGCGGCTTCTGGAGGTTGCTCCGGCTTATCGAATTCTCGAAGCCGGGCATGAACTCACGATTGTGCGTGATGCTCTGGACGAACTCACGAATCTGGAACGCTGGGGGTCGCAGGATCTGCAGGCCCGCATTGAGCATCCTCGTGTGTGGGATCTTGTGCAGCGAGGGTTCGAATTGGCGAGTCAGCGACTGCGTGAAGCGGGCGTGAAGAATGAAATCGTCGGTGCACTTGATCAGACACGCTGGACGGCGGAAGCACGCGATGCGGCTCGCAAGATCACCGAGCGACGCTGGAAGCGCGAAGCGATGATCAGTGCTGGGCATGAGCTGGTGCAAATCCGTGATCAGGTTGCTGTTGTGATCAAGTCGATTGAACCTGTGATGGAGGATGCTCGTAATATCATTCGTCGATATTCACCGACGATTCCACAAATGGCGGCTCAGACGGCCGAGCAGATTCGAGAACTTGAAGAAGCGACAACGGAAACAGCCGACGTCGTCGAGCAGCAAAACACTTCGCCGCAGAACCCCGAGGCTACTCAACAGCTGGAAGAGCTTGAACAGCGTCAGGAATCCATCAACCAGCAGATCGCGGATTTGACCGAAGCGTTGGTTGAGGACGCGAATGCTCAGGATCTGCTGGAGGAATCTCAGCGCGAACGCGCGCGAGATGCGGATGATAGTATCGCTATGATTCAGGATCCGGCGACCAAAATGAACGAAGCCATGGAGAAGGCTCAGGAGCAGGCCGCGCCGGAACAGCAGGCGAAAGAACTTGCTCAGGCGGCGGAACAGCAGGAGAAAGCGGCGAAGGCACTGGAATTAGTCGCCGAGCATTTCGATCAGCTTGATAAGGGCCTCGACGTGGCCGACACACGAGCCGAACTGCGAGAAGCCGAGAAGGAACTGGGAATTGTTGAGTTGCTGGATAAACAATACGACACCAGCGAAGAGCTGGTGGAAATGGCGGAGAAGGAAACGTCGGAGTTGATCTCGGAACTCGAGGCGGAGTTGCAGAAAAACCCAGCGATGCAGAAAGCTCTGTCGGAGATTTCAAAGACCGCTCTGGAAGATGCACGGAACGCGTTGGAGTACGCAGCCGAGGATGACAAGCAACTTCAACGGGCGAACGAGCAGGCCGATCAGGAGTTTCAGGCGAAGAAGCGAGATCTGGTCCAGGATCTTCGCGAAATGGCAGCGGACGCGTCACAGCTTTCCGGAGCGTTGATTGCTCAGGCCAGTCAGTCGGCTGCTCAGGGCAAGACAACAGAAGCTCAGCAAAAGCTTGCAGAGACTCAGCAGAAGTTGAATGAAGCCGCGGCGAAAGCGAACTCGGCCAGGGAAGAGTTATTGTTGCCCGAGTTGGCTCAGACGGTTCAGGAGACGAAAGCGACATTGGCTCAGGCGACAGAGACTCTGAAGCAAGCCAAGGAAAAAACGCAGGCGGGCAAGGATGAGAAGATCCATGCCGATGACAAAGCCAGGGAAGCGCAGAAAGTGGATTCGGAAAAGCGTCGTCAACAGTTTCATGAGCAACAAAAGAAAGCGGCGGCTGATGTTGCCAAGCGAGCAGACGACACACAGAAACGCGCGGAGCAGGCCGTTCAGGCCGCCGAGAAAAATCTGGCGGCTGCAGATACCAGAGTTCAGCAGGCTCAGACCAAACTTAACGAGAAGCCCGATAACGCCGGCCTGAAGAACGCACTTGCGCAGGAGCAGGTTCGTCAGTCGGCCGAACAGAAAAAAGTCGCGGCTGCGAAAACTGTTCTGCAGGAGGCTCAGGTAAAGAGTCAACAGGCCAATCAGCGGTCTGAAGAAGTGAAGAACAAACCGTTACCGGCTCTGGATGCTCAGAACCCGGCGACTCAATTGGCCGATCAGTACGCTGATGAGGCGATGAAAGCGGCGGAGCAGTTGAACAAGAAAGCGGATGAAGCGGTGGCCGCGGCCGACTTCGGCAATGAACTTTCGCCACCGAAGAGCTCGCTTGCACAGGCCGAAACGCAGCAGGGCGAGATCACTGAAGATGTGGCGAGTGCTGCAGAAGATGTGTCTCGTGCAGCTCGGCATGAGCGTCGGTTGAATAATCCGACTGTGGCCGAGCCATTGCAGAACGTCGCCAACAGTATTCAGCAGGTGGCTCGCAATGAATCGAATATGGCGGAGCAGCAATTGAAGGCCGCAGCGACTGAGGCGGAGCAGGCTGAAGCCAATGCCCTCGCGAATCCTCAGAATAATCAGCCACAGCCCAACGGTCAGGCGTTGAAAGCTCAGCAGGATGTGGCCAAAGCAGAGACCGCGATTAATCAGCAGGCCGGGAATCTTTCGGCGGTTGTCGATCCATTGCTGGCGGCTGCGGCTGCAGCAGAAGCGGCTGCTCAGGAGTCCGGGGAACCGGCACAGGCTGCTGCGGCAGGGAACCCGGCTGATGGGGCGAATGCGAATGCGGCTCCAGCGGCTGATGCGACTGCAGCGGCCGATGGGAGTAATGGGAATAATGAGAGTAATGGGACTGAATTGGCTGCGGCTGCAGAACTGACACCTGAAGAGATGGCTCGTGGGGAACAGTTGGCGCGGACGCTGGATGAATTAGACAGATTACAGGCCGAAGCGGCTGTGGCAGCTCAGACGAATGCCAATGCTGATCAGGCTGCATTGGCTGCTGAGCGGAATGCGTCGCAATTGGACACGCTGGCTCAGGCCGCGCGAGCACAACAGGCAGCTCAGGCGTCTGCGCGACTTCGCAATCAGCAGGAGACGTTGATGGCTTTGGGCCTCGGGGGAACTCAGTCTTCCGATTCGTCATCAACGGAGCCTCGCGTTGCAGATTTTGAAGTCACACCGGTGAATCGTAATGATGGAAAGAACTGGGGCAAACTTCGCAGTCAATCGGCTGAGGATCTGACGAAAGGCAAATCGGAAGTGGTTTCCGAAGAGTATCGCAAGAGTGTTGAAACGTACTTCCGAGTCCTGGCGGAACGTGCGAAGAAGAAGTAACGATGGGAAGGTTATTTCTCTTGAACTTATGAGCTGGTTTCAGACTGAAAATCGAATGCGAGCAAAAATGCGGTTCTCGTTCCTCCTGATGATGGTCGTGCAACTTCTGCTGAGTAGATTCGCTTCCGCCCAGGAAGCGGTGAAGCCAGTCGCCGATTCTCCGCAAGCCCCGTCAGTCTTCCAGAAAGACGAAACCGATCTGGCGCTGGACCGAGCGATTGCTTATCTCATCAGCAAACAGCGTGAAGATGGTGCGATTCTGGATAAGGGGATCGATACAACGATGACGTCGCTGTCGATCATGGCCATGGCCAGCGTTGGTATTCAGCCATCGGATGTTTCTCCCGAGGGGCAAGCGATGCAGAAAGCTCTGGCGTTTGTGCTGAAGGAAGATCGAGTCGACCCGAAGGGATATTTTGGGGCCAAAGATGGATCTCGCATGTACGGCCATGGCATTATCACATTGATGTTGACCGAAATGTTGGGCATGGGGACAACCGTCGAACAGGATCAATTGATTCATGATCGTTGTCAGAAGGCCATCGATGTGATTCTGGCCTCGCAGAAGCAGAAGAAGCCGACTCACTATCGCGGAGGCTGGCGCTACGAACCTCAGTCGACCGATTCAGATCTTTCGGCAACCGTCTGGCAGTTGATGGCTCTTCGATCTGCGAAGAATGATGGACTGCAGGTTCCGGCCGGGGCGATCGAAGAGGCCGTTGAATACCTGAAGAGATCGTATGCATCTCCGCTGGATGAGAACGGTTTGCCTGACAAGAAGGCCAGTGGGTTCACTTACGAACCCAACCAGAATAATCCAACGTTCACCATGACGGCTGCTGGATTGCTGGCGATGCAGGTTTGTGGCGAATATGAATCGCCGCTCGTCGCCGGAGCCGCTGATTGGCTATTGGAACATCCTCCGAAATGGGAGGAGCGTTTCTGCTTTTATGGAACCTACTACTACGCTCAAGGGATGTATCAGCGTGGCGGGAATCACTCGGAGACTGCTCAGAAGCTTGTGCAGGAAATGCTGCTGCCGAAACAGGCGGGCGATGGTTCCTGGACGGCCGCCAATGGCGAAGAGAGAAACCACGGAGCCGTCTATTCCACGTCGATGGCCGTTTTGAGCCTGTCCGTGAAATATCACTATCTGCCAATCTATCAGAAGTAGTGGGGACTGTTCCGGCACCGTTGTTGGCATGCAAAACCGCAAATTGACGTGTTTCAGGGCGGTTGGGAATTTGAGGAAACTGGAATCCGACAGGCTTTTTGCTGTCCCATTGGCCCATTAAACTTGCCCACAATACCCCATTGTTTCAGGTTTGAGACAAAAGGGCGAAAGGATTTGCTGACGGTGTCGTCAGCATTGGGTTTCGATCAAGGGAACAGAGGGAGGCTTTCACAATGTTGCGTCATTTCATGAGCTGTATCATCGCAGTGGCCGCGGTGTCTGCTACTGCTCAGGCTGGTGATCATTACTACTTTCCGGGCTATGCCTTTGCGGCTCCGCCGGTTGTTTACGCGGCACCGGTCGTCAGCTATCAGCCGGCCTATGTTGTGCCATCGACTTCGGTGGTTTCTGTGCATTCGTATCCGGTCAGCACAGTTGCTTATTCAACATCTTACTATGCACCAATGGTGCCAACGGTTGCGGTTGCACCATCACCGTTTGCTGCTTATTACGGTGTACCCGCCGCGTACGCTGTGCCGGGCTACTATCGTCGCCACGGTCACTTCCGTCGCTATCGCGGAGTGGAAATTGAGATTGAACGAGATGGCGACATCGAGATTGACTACCGATAGTCGAGTTGTCAGTTCTTAATTCATCAAAAGGTTTGAGCTGTCTCATGATGGCTCAAACCTTTTTTCGTGCGCCAGAGTTTTTTTGGACTGCGGCAGCCTGCTGCCGCTTTCAGTGCAGGCAGCCTGCTGCCAAACTACGATCGCGAGTCTCGTACGAATGGAGCAGTCCACGAAAAGATTATCCACAGCAGGCTATGGATCGGAAAGCTGCAGCGGGCTGCCGCAGTCCAAACAGGAATAGGCGTTGCAGGAGAGTTTGAATGTCGCGAATGGTCTGGATGCTTCAGGTTATTGCATTGTTATCTTTGATGAATCCCCGAACTGCTCAGGGAAATTCGTTCGTCTTTGTAAGTCTGTTGCAGGAGCGGAAGATTGTTACGTTTCTGCGCAGGGTTGATTCCGGGGAACTTCTGCGTGCCGAGGTGACAGAATGCAGCGCGGAACCTGCGTACCTGACCGCTTCGAAAGATGGTCGCGTTTTGTTTGTGTCTTATCGAAGCTCTGGGCAACTGGCCGCGTTCAGCGTGGATGCTTCGACCGGAAAGTTGAAACTCATCAATGTGGTTGAAGGGGGCGAGGATCCGGCGTTTCTTGTGCCGGACAGAACCGGACGGTTTTTGCTGACAGCCTACTACGTCAGCAATAAAGTGACGGTTCATCGTGTCGACGCTGATGGACGTTTGTCAGAGAAACCAGTGTGTTCGTTGCCGACCGCCGCGAATGCTCATGGGGTCGCGATCGATTCTAAGAATCAATCGGTGTATGTGTCGCATACCGGAGCCAATCGAATCGATCAGTTTGGGTTTGATCAGGAGACCGGCATCCTGACGCCTCTTGATCCGCCATTCGTCACGGCCAATGCGATCCAGAATCCTCGCCACATTGTGATGCATCCTTCCGATCGCCGGGCCTATTGCAGTAACGAAGCGGGAGGCAGCAAAGAAGACGGGGCTTCTCTGTATGCACGAGACTCAAAAACCATGCGATTGACGCAGGAACAGTCCGTGCTTTCTCTGCCGGAGACATTTGACGCGAACCAGAATTCGACGGCAGAGTGTTTACTGAATCCTGACGGGAAGTTTCTGTACGTCGCGAATCGAGGCCACAACAGCATCGCCGGTTTTTCGGTCAATCAGTCCAATGGCCACCTGGCACGAGTTTCGATCACTCCGACAGAAGCCGTTCCGCGATCCTTCACGATCAGTCCTGATGGACGACATCTGTACGTGGCCGGTGAAGCCAGTGGACGAGTGGCTTCGTATGCGATCCAGACCAGCGGCGAACTAAAACCGCTGGCCGTCGTGGACTCCGGCCCGATCTCATGGGCGATTCTTGCGGTCGACTGCAATCGCTGAGAATGCTCGTTGGCAAGCGAACCAGTTTCGTAGGCCGGACCGAGCGGAGCGAATTCCGGCATTCTGCAACAGAGGCTGGATTGCCGGAACTGGCTGGCGCTCGGTCCGAGCCTACTTGCAGCGAAATGCGTACAATGCTGCATCCGTGCGAATCAACATTTGGCCATCGGCGATGACGGGAGTCGCCATGATCCGTTCCTTGAAGTCGTAAGATCCAAGCACGCTCCAGTCTCGTCCCGCCTTCAGAATTGTGACGACGCCACCTTCGCTGATCAGATAAACCTTGCCATCGCCGGCAACAATTGATGCATAGTAGTTGCCTCGACCAATCGCCCTGCCCTGCTTCAGCATCTCGCCGGTGTTGGCATCAAGGCTGGTAATGATTCCGCTGTCCTTCACCATATACAGAACACCGTCATACACGGCTGAGCTTGGCACCGTCGGCAGGCTGCGCTGATAAGTCCAGTTGACGTTTTCAGCGGGCAGTGGTCCGCGAGTTCCGGGGCGAAGAGATGCGGCCACGTTTTGAGCACGCTCGAAGACCATCGCATGCTTATCCCACTCTTTCCGATCCAGTCGTTGGTTCTGATTCAGATCGATACGGAAAAAGCGTTCGAGGATCGCATTCCCCTCGGGCAATTCATCTTTGCCGATTTCTTTATCGCTGTTTTTATCCAGCGTTGTCAGTGCGGTAGCGAACGGTTCCATGCGGATGCGATCGTCGGCGTCGCCACCCGGGGTCCATGTGGCGAAGTAGATTTCTCCATTGACGATCAAAGGAGTGCTGTCCACCAGACGCGAGAGGCCATCATACCACCAAAGCTTCTGGCCGTCTTTGGGATCGTAAGCCGCAAGTTGAAGAGAGCCTGCGACGAGAAGTTCTGTGCGACCCTGGTTATCGAACACGACCGGGGTCGCATAGCTACGAGTTGCCTCAGTGCGTTCTGTTTTCCAGACGACTTCTCCGGTTTTCTGATCCAGAGCAATCAGGAAACTGTTGATGTCGTGATCCTCATTGAGAAACACTTTGCCGTCGAACAGCACGGGGGAACTGGAGGCTCCGAATTCATCCTGAAACGGCCCCATTGGGCGTTCCCACAGCAGGTTGCCATCGAGGTCATAACACAGCAGACCGTAACTGCCGAAGAAAGAAAAGACCTGCGAACCATTGCAGGCTGGAGTGGATGAGGCCGGACTTCCAACGGCATGAAAAGCTTCCAAAGTTTTCGCCGGGGCGACCTGCTTCCAGCGAACTTTTCCGGTCGTGCGCTCAAGTGCAATCGTGGCCAGTTCTTTGGTGTTGGCGGTATAGGTGGTGACATAAATGGCATCACCGCAGAGACAAGGCGATGAGATTCCCGGTGGCAATTCGGTTCGCCATAGCCTGTCCTCGCCCTCACCAAACTCAGCCGGCAGCACTGCGCCCGCTGGAGCAATCCCGTTATCTCTGCGAAACCATGCATCATTCTCACCGGCTTGAAGGCCTGGCCCGAAAACAGAGCCCGCCAGGATGGCGGCAGTAAACAGGGATCGGGCGTTTTTCAAAATCAGTCTTCGCGGCATGATGAGGACCTCGTTTCAAGAACACGGGTTGTAGATTGAGCACCTTGCTTTGGAATACGGACGCAACAGCTTGGCCGTGGCAGCAGAATCTGAAATTTCAAATCTCAAATTGAATACTTGGACCATTAACCATGATCATGATCGCGGTTGCAATCGTGGTCATGTTCATGGTCGTGCAGGCATGTTGCCCACGGGCTGAATGGATCTTCGAGCGAACTCCAGAGTTCAGGCCCGCCCTGCATTTCTGTATCGGTCAATAGGCACTCATTGATGGCCGCTTCGATTTCGTCCGGGGCGATTTGCGAGATGATCAGCAGTTCCTGGCGACGATCGCCCCATTGTTCGTTCCAAACGGATTCCAGTTCTGCTGTGAAGTCCGGATCGTCCTGAGGCCATTCGCTGCGGTCGGTCTCGGCCCACCATTTGCCAGCAGGTTCTGCGGCCATGACCTGACCCGCCTGAGACCAGAATCCGGACATTGCATTTCGCGTTGCCAGCCAGAGATTTCCGCGGGATCGCAGAATACTGGGCGCAAGCTGATGCTCCATCCAGAAGTCCCAAAGTCGTTGCGGGTGAAACGGCCGGTTGGCTCGATAATAAAAACTGGAGATACCGGAACTGGAGGACTCTGAATCCGCGTCGAATGGTGATTCCTCTGGCGGTCCGCCGTTGGATGCATCCGGGAAACGACCCGTGCTGACAACCTCTTCAACCGGGACCTCGCCATGCTCTGCGAGAATGACTTTGGCTTCAGGGTTGAGATGTTTCAACAGGTTCATGATCAAACCCTTGTCTTCAGGAGACACAAGGTCTGATTTGTTCAATACAACGACATTCGCGAACTCAATCTGATCGACCAGCAGACGGACGAGATCTCGTGAGTCTTCGTTGTCCAGTCCGATGCCCAGATCGCAGAGTTCATCGGTTGAATTGTAGTCGTTCAGAAACGTTTCTGCGTTAACAACCGTGACCAGGGTATCGAGCGTTGCGACATCGGCCAGTGAGTCACCGTTTTCATCGACATACAAAAACACTTCCGCTACGGAAGTTGGCTCGGCGACGCCAGACGCTTCGATCAGCAGGCTGTCGTGAAGGCCCTGCTGGCTGAGTTGCCAGACATCGGCCAGCAGTTCTTCGCGAAGAGAGCAGCAAATGCAGCCGTCGGTGAGCTCAACGAAAGATTCGCCCGACTGTTCGGCAAGCTGTTCATGATCGACAGGCTCGCGTTCGTCATCGTCGTCCGTTTCATTCAGGGAGTTCAGGATGACGCCCATGCTTTTCTCACCGCGATTTCTCAGCAGATGATTGAGCAAGCTTGTTTTGCCTGAACCCGGAAGTCCGGAAATCAGAGTGACGGTCGGCTTCTTCATGATGGAAAATTGATCCTGATTGGACTGCAGAACAGTCAGGCTGACGGCGATGTTTTAAGGAATTTCATGGTCAGCAGGCAGTGTATTTTGTGTGATCGCTGATTAACTGGCGAAAGCGTATTCGTAATTCGAACCAAAGAAAACTGGCCGCAGTTGATTATTAATGCACGACGCCGGGAGTTTCGTTTTTCCCGTCTTTGGTCGGTGCGGCCCGAGCATTGGAATCAAACCCCGGAATTTGGCCCGGGGCAAAGTCCAAAGGTTGGCCTTGTGTTGCTAATATGCCGCCCCGTCGAATTCTTTGGCGTAGTTTTCTGCTCTGTCGCGTTGTTGATTGATTCGCATCATCATCCTCAGGGCGGTGCGGCGTATCGATCGAATCGCCCCCGGCCAGCGTCGGGGGTTTAACGGCTTTTGCACCAGCAAAGACAGATGATTTTCAGTGGTGCAGAAGCCCGCAGGCCCCTGAGGCAGGCTCAGGGGGGGATTAAATCAACATCCCGTTAACCCGTTCCGGCCAATGAGATCAAAAGAGCCTTTATGAGTAATTCATCGCCTGTTGTTGGTGTCGTTATGGGAAGTCGCTCTGACTGGGAAACGATGGCCCCGGCCGCCGAGATTCTGCGGCAGTTTGGTGTTCCGTATGAATGTCGAGTCGTCTCAGCGCATCGGACTCCAGCGTGGATGGCGGAGTATGCGACCACCGCGGAAGCTCGTGGAATCCGGATCATTATCGCAGGGGCCGGTGGCGCTGCCCATTTGCCCGGGATGATCGCCGCTCAGACGGTTTTGCCGGTGCTGGGAGTTCCCGTGCAAAGCAAAGCTCTGAATGGGTTGGATTCACTTTTGTCGATCGTGCAGATGCCGGGCGGAGTGCCTGTGGGAACTTTGGCAATTGGCAGTGCCGGGGCTCGCAATGCGGGTTTGCTGGCTGTCAGAATTCTGGCCATCAATGATGCGGCACTGAATCAGCAGTTGGATCAGTTTCATCAACAGCAAACAGAGGCTGTACTGAACGACTCTGAGTTAACTCTTCCTGGTCAGTAATCTGAAAACTCGATAACTTCTCTTACGACAATGAAACAAACTCCGCGAACACTTCCACCGGGTTCGACATTAGGCATGCTTGGCGGAGGCCAGCTCGGCCGGATGTTTGCCATCGCCGCGCGGCAATGCGGCTATCGAATTATCACGTTTGGTGATCCTTCTGATTCTCCAGCGGGTCAGGTGAGCGATTTCAGTATCCCCGCGAAGTTTTCGGATGAGGATGCTCTTCGCAAGTTCGCTGCTCAGGTCGATGTCGTGACCTACGAGCAGGAGAATATTCCGGTACCGACCGTTGAGCTGTTGCTGCAACACGTCCCTGTTTTTCCCGGACCTGAATTGTTGCGTGCTTCTCAGCATCGTCTGCTGGAAAAGACTTCGCTGCGAAAGATCGGGATTCCAACCGCCAACTTTGCGGGAGTGCAGAGTGCAGAAGAACTGAAGGCAGCCGTCGCCAACTTTGATGGCGATGCCATTCTTAAGACGGTGACACTGGGTTATGACGGCAAAGGGCAGGCTCGAGTACGCAGCACGGATGATCTGGACGCCGTGTGGAAGAAGTTTGCTGTTGAAGAAGCGATCGTCGAGCAGATCGTGGACTTCTCGTTTGAACTGTCGATTGTGGCCTCACGCTTTGGCGATGGAACCTGTGCATTTTATCCGCCGGTTCGCAATGACCATGTGAACCATATTCTGGATGTGTCGGTCAGTCCGGCCGACAACATTTCGCCCGCGTTAACTGCCGATGCTATTCAGGTTGCTCGCGCGATTCTCGAGCACTTCGATGTGATCGGCGTGCTGTGCGTGGAGCTTTTTGCGACGACGGATGGCAAACTGGTCGTCAATGAGATTGCTCCACGACCTCATAACAGCGGGCACCTGACAATTGATGCCTGCCGCAGCAGTCAGTTCGAACAGCAGTTCCGTGCAGTGAGTGGTCTCGCCTCCGGCAATGTCGAAATGCGTTCGCCCGCTGCGATGACCAATTTGCTGGGCGATCACTTGTTTGAGGCAACACCGGAACGTTGGCGAGCTGTGTTCGCGATGCCGAATGTGCATGTCCACATGTACGGCAAAGCGGAAGCTCGTACCGGTCGCAAGATGGGCCATTTGACAGCCACGGCGGGCACTGCAAAGGCCGCTGAAGAGTTGGTCGTCGCCGCGCGAAGAAAGCTGCAAAGCTGATCAGGAGATACTGAGTAACGTTGCCCGCAGTCCGACGCATGTTTGCGTCGGAGGTGCGAGTAACGATGTTCAGCTGAAAATCTCCGTCAACTGCTCAAAGCATCAGCCACGTTGGTCCGATACGCCGTCATCGCAGGCAGGAATCCAACGAGTACTGCCAGTCCGACTAACACCGGAAACAGAACTGCTTCCCAGGCATTTAACGCCCAGGGATTGATCAGCAAACCAGTCTTGCTCACGATCCATGGTGAAGCAACAACAGCAATCCCATGACCCGTCAGCCAGCCAATCAATCCGCCGCCGATGCACAGCAGCGCTGACTCAGCCAGAATGATTCCGAAGACATGCATTCGTTGAGCACCCAGGGCTCGCATGATGCCGATCTCTCGACGTCGATCCGACATGGAATTGTAGATGCTCACAAAGATTCCAACGCCGGAGACCAGGATGATGATGGCCGTCAGCGCGACGAGAGCCTTCTGGATATTTCCAATCAGTCCATTCATCAGCCTTTGAATTGTCCGCACGGGATTCGCGGCCATCGCCTGATAACCAGTCTGCAGATCGCTCATCAGGCTCACACCGAGATAAGGTTTATCCGGGTCTGTCTTGATAAGGATCGCCGAGATCTCCTTCATGGCATCCGGAGTGCTATGAGCATGGGCATGGTGATCATGCGATCCGGCGGCTTCTTCCGCCTTGACGCCTTCCAGTTGCTTCAGCGCTGCAGCGAGTCGTTCAGGATCCGCCGCGTAGAAGTCTCTCAGTCGTTTCTCAATCTCGTTCTTTGGCTTTCCATGTCCCGCAATGGCGTAGAATCCCTCGAGAGGCAGAAAGACTGTCCGATCATTCGCAGTACCGGTCGGAGCCAGCACTGCAACCACGGTGAACTTTTCATCATGAACGTGGCCACTATCTGCACCACCATGCACGATCGTAAATTGAGAACCAAGATCCCAGCCGTTCTCACGAGCGACCTCAGAGCCGATAATCGTGTCGAAAAGCCCGTTGATGCGACTGCCGCGGATACGAAACTTTCGGCGAGGCATGTATTCATTCTCAAAATACTGCGTCGTTGTTCCGACGATGGGGAATGATCCTTCCCTGGTGACGTCGCCAAACGCCAGTGGCACTGCCGAGACAACTCGCGGATCCTTCTGCATCTGTTCAAGGAACAAATACGGCAGGTTCTCAATCGGCGGCTGCATGCGATAAACCGCGCTGAGCACCAGTTGCAGATCACTGCCCTTGGGACCCACGATCAGGTCATAACCCACGCTGGTCTGATTAAACGCGCTATCGACCGCGCCGAAAATAACCAGCACGAGAACCATCAACATGACACCCAGTCCGATACTGAGTGCTGTCAAAGACGAAGCCAGCCTGCGCTGACGAATACTCTTCCACGCAATTGTCAGCAGATTCATGTGGCTTTCTCCTGCAGACAAAGCTCGGGACGATTGAAGTCCTGCAGCTTTTCGACGCGTTTAAATGTCCCCGCAACCTCCAGTGAATGAGTCACCATCAGCAAGGTGACGTTGTGATCTCGACACGTGTCGCGAATCAGATCGAGGATCAGTTGTTGATTGGCCGGGTCCACGTTTGCGGTCGGCTCATCGGCCAGCAGCAGCACAGGCTTGTTCGCCAGTGATCGGGCCACGGCCACTCTTTGTTGTTCGCCCACGGACATTTGTTGAGGCGAATGATTCAGGCGATGCCCCAGCCCGACTCGTTCCAGCAATTGTTTCGCAAACGTCTTGTCGACGCCTTTGCCGGAAAAGGACATTCCCAGCAGGACGTTTTCCAGAGCCGTAAACGCGGGCAGCAGATTGAATGTCTGAAAGACGATCCCAATCTTGGCGGCACGGAAGTGATCGCGGACGACTTCCTGCATTGCTGCAACGTCGCGACCATCGACGACAACTCGCCCGGAGTCCGGCGTGAGGATTCCTGAGATAATGTTCAGCAGTGTGGTTTTACCGCCACCACTTGAGCCCAGCAGCGCGACCTGCTCGCCCTGTTTCATTTCAAATCGTTCGATCCCGAGCACCGGTAATCGGCGTCCCCCGGGCTCCCGGTACGATTTCCGGATGGATTCCAGCAATAGTGACATTCGACCTCTGCACGCTGTTGTGAAGAATCTGTGACCCGGACGGCACACGCTGTCCGGCGGGTGCAATAACCCTGGTTCCAATAAATTCGTCGGTGGACCAATGACGCAGCGAGCAGAACGGCGCTGGCGGGTTGCTGGCTCCATCGCAACCCGAAGTGTTAGCGAGGGATGTTACGTGTAAAACGTTAACACATGGATCCCTCACTGACGTTTCGGGTTGTGAAAAGCCCTGAACATCAACAAACCGCAAGTGCCATTCGGCTCGCGACCAAAACTGCTTCAAAAAATCTCCCGATGCCGATCAGCCTGAGCGACTTATCGTTCGCAGGCTTCCGGCTACGGAGTGTACGCTGGAGAAAGGCAGAATCTGAACCCGATTTTCCGGTTTTCCCGGCCCAAGTTCGAGACCAACAGAGCGATGTAGTACCCCAGCCGTTGACGTCGGCCGTCGAATTCATGACTCTATCAGTCGTGAAAATGAATGCAGGAAGTCACATCCTGAGCATTCCTGCCCTTTGCTTTCCACAGAGCGAACTTCGATCAAGGCCAAAAACGATGACGAAACAGCCTTTTCGTCCCGCGACAATTCCTGCTTTTTTGTTCCAAATCGCACTTGGGACATTTCTGCTGCTGCGGCCCACGACCGTTTCTGGTCAGGAGGAGAAATTGGAGCCGGTGAAGGTGCCAGCGGCACTTGCGGCGACACCGGAACAGATGAAAGCTTATTCCGAACCGCTGATGCATACCACTTTCAAGCTGGACATGCTGCCGGTTAAGAGTGGCAAGTTTGTGATGGGCAGCCCTGATACCGAACCGGGGCGACGTGACGATGAAGGCCCGATGCACGAAGTTGAGCTCTCTCCATTTTGGATGAGCAAGTACGAGATCACCTGGAACCAGTACGAAGTCTGGAGCGACCGAGTCGACTCCCTCCGTCGCGCAGCTTATGGCAAACCGACGACTCCTCGAGACAAGCTGGCTGATTCAATCACTCGTCCGACTCCACCATATACGGACATGAGTTTCGGGATGGGCCGCGAGAACAATCCGGCAATCTGTATGACTCAGCATTCGGCTCGCATGTTTTGCACCTGGCTGAGTGCCAAGACGGGACGCTACTATCGTCTACCGACAGAAGCGGAGTGGGAATACGTTTGCCGTGCAGGTACGACGACGATGTATTCGTTCGGTGACGATGTATCCCAGCTTGGCGAGTACGCCTGGTATACGGACAACAGCGAGGGCATTTATCATCCTGTCGGCAAGAAGAAGCCCAATCCATGGGGCTTTTATGACATGCACGGCAACGTCGCGGAGTGGGTTCTTGATCAATACGTCCCGGACACTTACAAGCTTCGAGCTGGCAGCGCGGCGATTGATCCACTCGTGATTCCAATGACTGAGTATCCTCGCATTGTCCGCGGCGGTGGCTGGGATGATCCGGCAGAGATGCTGCGAAGTGCAGTTCGAGAAGGATCGAGCGAAGAGTGGAAGCAGCAGGATCCTCAGCTTCCTCAAAGCATTTGGTATTTCACTGATGCCCTTGGAGTTGGCCTGCGAGTTGTTCGCCCATTTATGGAACCGGCTGAAGAACTTCGAGCCTCCAAGTGGGACAAGAGCGAGCCGATCCAGAAGGACCCGGAAGAAGTACTCAGCAACGAATAGGCTGGCTAATCTTGGACTGCGGCAGCCTGCTGCCGCTTTTGTGCAGGCAGCCTGCTGCCAAACCACGAGCTTGAGTTCGATAAAGGCTCCAAAGGCTTTCCACAGCAGGCTGTGGTTCCGAAAGCTGCAGCGGGCTGCAGCACTTCGGGGAGGAATCAGTCCAGCGGGGAGGAAACTTCCAGCAGATCAATCGCTGGCGCGCCGTTGCAGAAGATGGTTGCGAGTCGACCATAAGTCGTCTGGCCGACGTCCATATTCAGGTACTCGGCCATGCCCGGTCCGGCCGTGAAACGCAGAATCGCTCCGAGATCCACGTGGCGGAAAACGTTGTGCTGGATGAGAACGCGACCCAGAGGAGTTTTCTCGGCCAGAATCTCAGCACGAACTTTGTCTGTAACGTAGTCGAGATTAAACCGCACGTAGCCGAATTGGATGGCGTCTTTTGTTCCGCTTTTGTGCAGGCGAATCTTGCGAAGATAAAGCCCATCTTCGAAACGCGACGCCATCACTTCCACATCAACCGAGCAGTCGTGGAATGACTCCATGCTGATCGTCATATGATGTTCGTGAACCAGCATGCGATGGTATGGTTCCGGGGTGGCTTCTTTAGCCACGTGCTCGGCTGTGAGGTAAAGTTCGTGACCAACAGGCTCCGGAAACAGACAAACCAGTTCCTGCAGTTCTTTGAGCGGATTCACAGTTCAGGACTTTCTTTTCGATGAAGAACACATCGGTGTAACAATAACTGTCTGGAGTGTCGCGATTAAGTATACCGAACAGCTCGATGCTGAGGTTCGAAGTACTCCGGAAGCAGGCTGTCCACCTGAAGCAACCCTTTTCGCGTGAGCTTCACTGTATCTCCATCCAGATTCAGGTAACCAGCCGCCTCTTGATTTTTGAAGGCACTGGCAAACTCCTGCGGCACGTTGACTCCATACTTCTGATTCAACCGCCCCAGCTCCACCTGACCTTCTTTCATCAGCAGGACCAGTTCGCGAATCAACAACTGATGAGCCGTAGGCTTTAGCGCTCGGTTGATCGGCAGTTCACCGCGATTCACCGTCTCCATGTAATCTTCGATGCGGTCCAGGTTCTGATAGTGGACGCCCTGGAAATGCCCGAATGAAGAGACGCCGGTTGCGATCAGGTCACAACCACGCCAGACATTGTCGCGATAGACAAAGTGATCTGTCGCCGGGTTCTTGATGAGTTCATTGCCACTGGAAATGTGGT
This sequence comes from Planctomycetaceae bacterium, assembly GCA_044235005.1. GTDB lineage: Bacteria > Planctomycetota > Planctomycetia > Planctomycetales > Planctomycetaceae > SXXK01. The sequence goes on from JBIIIF010000031.1 coordinate 18,082, forward strand.
ATCCCGCGGCCATTAGCCGATCCATCGCTTCGCTGACCCAGCGACGTTTGGTGGGCCAGTCAGCAACCGGCGATTGAGCCCCCTGCTCTCTCATCTCCTTAGAATAAACAGTATTGAATGGCAGCTCCATCTGATAAATCGTGATGTTGTCTGGCTGCATTTCCAGGGCACGGTCAATACATCGAGCCCAATTCTCGTCAGTCTCACCGACCATCCCGGCAATCAGGTCGATGTTGACCTGAGGAAACCCGACCTGCCGAATCCACTCGTATGCTCGCATCACTTCCGGAGACAGATGCGCTCGTCCATTCTCTTCCAGAATCTTGTCGTCAAAGTTTTCCACTCCCAGCGAGATACGAGTAATCCCGATATCGCGGAGTGTTTCCAGTTTCTCCATGCTCAACGTTCCCGGCTCACACTCGAACGTGACTTCTTTCGCTCGGTCCCATGAAATGTATTCGCTCATGCGATCGCGGAGTGACCGCAACTGTTTCGAGCTGAGATAGCTGGGTGTACCGCCACCGAAATAGACGAACAGCAAATCACGATTACCAATTGCCGATCGCTGGCTGATAAGCTCAAGTTCGTTGATCAGAGCTTTGACGTAATCCTCAATCGCCTTGGCGTTCTGATTCGTATAGACGCGAAAGTAGCAAAACTTGCAACGTTTGCGACAGAACGGAATATGAATGTAAAGTCCCAGCGGCGTGTTGGCCGTCTGTAGCGGGTCTGCATTCAATGCCTCCATCGCTGCAGGCACGAAGTCCGACTGCCACTGCGAAAACGGTGGATAGTTGGAAATGAAATAGCTGCCCACTTCTGTTGTGGCAGAAACTTCTGTGGTCGTCATGGGATTCTGTTTCTGAAGACGATTACGACAAAGAAAAACAGTCTGTCCGCATGATACACAGGGGACCGGCTGCTGTCTTCACCGCACGTTTTCTTCGCGAAGCCGGATTCGAAAACAACTATTTCGAAGCTTCAGCCAGTGACTTCACAAATGCCAGTAAATCGGCCGCTTCCGCTGCGGTCAGATCCGCTAAAACGCCGTCCGGCATCAGTGATCGAGCACTCTTCTGAATTTCTTCGATGTCTTTTTTGGCCACGGTCAAGAGCTGACGATCGGCGGCTCGCAGCACGACTTCCGCGTCAGACTGTTTCTCAAGCAATCCGGTCAAAACCTTCCCGTCGATGGTGACGACCGCCCATGCGGCGAACTTCTCGTCCACCTTCAGCGACGGCTGCAGAATGTGTTGCAGCATCTCCGATTCGTGCTGGTACTTCTTACTGATTTCTTTCAATGTTGGTCCGACCGACAATGCGGCCTCGTCCGTGTGATGGCAAGCTCGACATCTTGCCGCATCACTAAAAAAGATCAGGCGGCCTCGTAACGCGTCACCATCCTGATCAAGCACAAGGGAAGGCTCAAAGGTCCGCCCCAGAGTTTTCTTGCGTTGTGATTCCGGAATGAAGGCATCGAACAGTCCTCGGATATCACTGCTGGCATTTCTGACGGTTTCAATCGCCGCGATACGATCGTCCGACTTCGTTTGGCCGTGATGCAACTTCGACATCAGTGCCAGAGCACCTTCTGTGTTTCCAGCAAGAGTTCGCACTGCTGCGTTTCGAGTGTCCACCTCAGTTGATTCAGTTGTCAAGGCCGCAAGGGCCAATGACTGAGCCGTTCCGTCCTGTAACGGATCCGACAATTTCATTTCCGCCGCATGCGGGAGAGATCGAATCCATTGGTCGATCAATGTCACACCGTGACCGTCAATCACCTGCGATCCAATATAAGGCATGCGAGCGTAGCCGAGCTTCGACATGCGATACATCATGACCGATCGGTAAGGATCTCCCGGAACGACCAGTTTTGCGTTCTGCATTCCAAACGTGCCGATGTTTGTCCCTTTATTGGTCATCATCTGATCAAACGTCAGATCGCGAGTCATAAAGAATGACACGATGGCATTTCCGCCTTTGTGATGGCACATGCTGCAGTTGCCATGCAGGTAGGAGCGAGCTCGATCGTTCAAGTCCAAAGAGTCATCATGCGGATTCACCAGCCGATGCGATTCACTGCGAGATGCTTCAGGAATCGACGCGATAACTCCCTGAGCCAACAGCGATTCCAATTGATCTGACGGACTATTGCCTGAGACTGCGCCGGCCAATTGATTGCCGACGAATCCCAGTACGAACCCCGGGCCGGCATTGTGACATAGCTTGCATTCGTTCACGGCATTCGAATCCCACGTGCGTTCTGTCAGCTTTCCTGTATTGTGAGTATCCGGCCACTGCACCAACTTTGAAGTGCCGATTGAACCGACCAGTTCTGCGTCCGTTCCCTGGTCATTCCAGAGGTAGCTGTAGGGATGCCACGTTCCATACTGGAACTGCAGAATCTGAGTTTCCAGCGGCCGGGCTGGATTTCCTTCCGAAGCAGGGATGGAAAGATGTTTCGCGAAGACTGTTCCCTCCGGATAGGTTCCCCGAATGGCACTATGAGGAGACAGTTGGATGGTTTCTTTCCCGGGAACACCGACAAATCGCTGCGCCACCGCGCCGTCGACCCAGCGCGGGACCGTGACATCGTAAGAAACGACTCCAGCGGCTGGTTTCAGAGTTGCCAGGTCCGCAAAGATGCCTGTCTGACTGAGCAGTTTGGGGAACTCTGCGGACAGATCTTTCGCCTCATTCGGCAGCAACTCGTAGATCTGCCCGGTCAGGTCATAGTCGACAACATAAAGTTGCCCGGATGAACTCTCCATAAAGTCCGTGATGCGAAGATCGGTGTCGACCAGCGTTTTGCCGACGAAGGATCCGTCGGCCGATCGTCCAACGGACCAGATCGTACCGGTGATGTAGTCGCCATAGACAAAGTCGCCGTGAAGGGATTTCAATTTGTCGCCGCGATAGACCGGCCCACCAATCACGGAGTTGGCTTCGGAATGATGATGGTCACGAATTGGCGGAGTAATCGGTGTCGGCCCGACTGGAACTTCAGATCGCAGTCTTGCGCGGCCTTCCATCACGGGCCAGCCGCAGTTGGTGCCGCTGCCAACCAGATGAATCATCTCCCATGTTTCCCAGCCATTGTCGGCGACATAAACCTCATTGGTTTTCGCATCAATGCCGAACTTCCACGGATTGCGTAATCCGTAACCAAAGATCTCAGCGCGAGCACCTTCGTGTTTGACGAAGGGATTATCTGCTGGGATGGAATACGGCTGATCGGCTGACGGATGATCGACGTCAATACGCAGAATCGCCCCGAGCAGATCTGTCACAGTCTGGCCGGTGGTTAATCCGTCGGGAGGATTTGGGCCGGAGCCATCGCCTGTTGCGATATACAACAAGCCGTTGGTGCCAAATCGCATGCAGCCAGCATTATGTCCGCCGGACGGCCAGGTGATGATGACCGTTTCGCTTTTGGGATCCAGAACTGGGACCGCGTCGTTTGTCATTGTGTAACGGGAGACTCGCGTATGGGGTTTGCCTTCGGGATGCACGAGACACAGGTAAACGTAACGGTTGTCCGCGAATTTCGGATGTATGACCGCTGCAAACAAAGACACACTACCGCCCGCAACAGCCGCCGCGTCGAGGGCAAGATCGGCTTTCGTTGTGTCCGCGTTTTTCACAAACGTAAAGACGCGGCCTCCGATTTCTGCAACCAGCAGTCGATTCGTTCCCGGAATTTCCAGGAGGGTCGTTGGCAGATCAAATTTGAGTTGAGGAAAGGCGGAGACAACTCGGAACGGTTCCGGAGGTACCGGTGTGCCCTGCAGCCTTGATGACGTCCACGGTTCGCGTGCTTTGGTTGTTGGCTCAGTTCCAGAAACGTTTTCAAGAACAACTAAAGACTGGAAAATGACTGCGCAGGCAATCAGCCAGACGATCAGGAACCGTGCGTGCATGATGACGTCTCTGGGGGAATGAAGTCAGAAGAAGGGGAAGGTCAGTGTTTGATCGAATGATAAAGTCACAGCTATATCTGCTTGCCAACCATGGTGGTGGAAGTGGTGGCAAGCAGTGGGCAACGTTCCCGTCGGCGGAGCGATGGGCGTACGGTACACCCGTCGCTCCGCCGACGGGATTCCTTTACTTCGCAGGCTCATTCAGCTTCACCCAGGACACCTGAGTTACAAGCTGATTGAGTGCCGCAAAAGAGATGTGAGCGTTTGTTGCGTAGCGAGGTGTATTGTTCGACGGGAATGTGGCGAGTGTTGCGTCACCGACAAGGAACACATTGAAATCCTGCGATAGGTTTTCGTACCCTGCTGTTGTTTTGCAGAAGCACATGTCGGTGGCATAGCCGGTGAGAAGCACATGGCGGATACCCTGCTTCTTCAGGTAGTCTCTTATCGGCCCGTATCCATCCGCGTCGTAGATCACGATATCATCAGGATGGACAGTGATGTCGCGAGTCACCGGAATCGGCTGCTGCCAGAATGCCTCGTTGTTGTACTTCGCACCGGCATCCAGTCCCGGAAACTGTTTGAAGTAGTCGATGACAGGTGTCTTCGTTGATACAGCAAACTCCGCCACCAGAGGCTCACCGCGATAATCGAAATTCTTCAGCTTCGCTGACAGTTCCTTCGCGCCCTGTTCTCTTTGCTGAGCTGTCGGCGTGGAATTCACCGATCGATAAACCAGTTTGCGAATGGGATCCTCCGTTCCCGGGAGACTAAACATCACACAGCCCACACGAGAACGCAGCGATTTGATAAATGGATTGATGACTTCGCTGGTATGGCGCGCCGCCAGGTGATTCTTTGTCGGCGTGCAAAAGTCTGCGACGCCGGCCGGTTCAGGAGTATCCCAGCCCTGACCGTCGTCAATTCCCCAGGGGTGAACCATCACAACGGCCGTTTCTTTGGCCAGCAGATTGTTAGGCATCTCGATAATGCCTCGTGCGTTGTACGAAAACCGCCAGGCTCGAACGGTCAGGTCTGCCCCGTCGTCATTTACCAGCACCGGCGCTTCGTAACGAGTTTCTTCGATGACAGGCTGAACGAATTCCGGGTGATCGTTCAATAGTGGTTCAGGATCCACGAGCTTGACGAGACTGTTCTTGTAGGTTCTCGTCTCAGGTTGATGCCCCGAAGCGGATGGGAGGCATAATCCGAGGCCGATCGACAGGACGATGGTTCGTAGAACAAACGAATTCCAGGCAGAACTGTTCCAGCGTTCGGTCATCGTCACGGCTCCGTGTAGGCAGAAGAACGTCTGAGCAAAACAATGCCACAGATCATAACCACTGCGCACACGACCGGAAGCGAGGCGGACACCGAGATGGCTGCGATTGGGTCCCGTCGACGGAGCGACGGGCGTACCGTACACCCATCGCTCCGTCGATGGGACTACGCCGCATCCTCGCGAGCAATGGTCTGGATTCGACCCTGAGCGAGTCTTACTGTTCGGTGAGCCTGGGCGGCGATCGATTCGTCATGAGTCACCATCACGATCGTTAACTGCTGGTTCTCGTTCAGCGACTTCAGCAAATCCATGATGCCTCCACCAGTGCTGGCGTCGAGATTTCCGGTGGGCTCATCGGCCAACAAGATTTCCGGACGACCGACCAATGCTCGAGCAATCGCACCGCGCTGCATTTCTCCGCCGGATAACTCAGACGGACGATGCTTGATGCGGTGCTCGAGCCCGACCTGCTGGATCATGCTCATCGCTGCTTCACGAATTTCTTTGCGATGACGCCAGTAACCAAGAATCGAATGACGAATCATGAGCGGCGTCATCACGTTTTCCAGCAGCGACAGTTCGGGGAGCAGGTGATAGAACTGGAAGATGAAACCGAACACATGATTTCGCAATTGATCTCGCGCCGCCTGATTGAGATTATCGATGCGATTGCCGTCCAGAATAACTTCGCCCACATCCGGTGAATCCAGCAGCCCCATCACATGCAGCAGTGTGCTCTTACCTGAACCACTCTGGCCGATGACAGAGATAAACTCACCGCGATGCGCGGTCAGGCCAGCTCCCTGAAGAACCGGAACCTTATGCTCGCCCCTGAAATACGACTTCGTAATCGCTTCGGCGGAAATCAGGGGACGATTCATTTTCAGAGTCTCTGCCATGGCAAGATTCTTTGACTGAGAGAAAAACCAGGTAAGCCGACTTGCGCCCAGAAAAAATTACTCAAATCGCAACGCACGAACCGGATGCAGCCGGGCTGCTCGACGAGCAGGCAGGATGCTGGCCAGAACCGCAATGCTGATGGCACCAAAGGCGACAGCGATGACCATCATCGGGCTGACGCTGGTGGGGATCTCGAAGAAGTAATAGATCTTCTCGTCGAAAACCTTTCGTCCCGTGACCCAGCTCAGGGCATCCTCAATCTGATTAATGTATCGGACAAACAGCAGTCCCAATACAACTCCCGCGAGACTGCCCACGATCCCCAGGCCAAGACCATAAGACAGAAAGATTGACATCACGCCATTTGAGCTGGCGCCGAGTGATTTCAGAATTCCGATGTCTCGTGTCTTCTCCACAACGATCATGTAGAAGATCGCCAGGATGCCGAAACCGGCGACGGTAATAATCAGGAACAGCAGGACGTTCAGGATCGCAGTTTCGACTTCGACGGCCGACAACAGCAGTCCCTGTTTCTCTTCCCATGTTTTGATGGAGACCTGCCCCGGCGGGAATGATCGCTCCAGAGCCGCAATCACCTTGGGAGCATCTGCATAATCTTTCAGCTTGATATGAATTGAGGTGATTGAATCGTCGAGATGCATGCCGCGGCTTTTCTGCAGCTCATTGATGTTCATCAGGACAATTGTGGTGTCGTATTCATTCATGCCGCTTCGGAACATATCAACCACAGTCGCGTTAATTCGCACTGGTTCCGGAGGTCTTCCCGCAGTCACGGTGCTAAGGATGACATCATCGCCAGGGTTCACCATCATGACTTTTTCAAGCTTGCCGGTCTCCGGGTTTTGAGCCTGAAAGCTGACCAGTCCTTCACCCAGAAAGATGCGAGCAGGAAACGGATCCGTGCGAACAGTGCTTTCGATTGGAGGTTCAGGAAGTTCATTCAGAAAAGTGTCCTGAATAATACCGTCCTTGACCACGGCGTCGTCTGCGGCCCCATCGGAGGCTGGCGTTTCTGCGGCCATCTCTGGTTCAGTTTCAGCACCCGGCTCAGCCGCAGGTGTTTCATTCGCAGCGGTTTCCGTATCAAACTCAGGCGTCGCTGTTTCTTTTGTTGCCTCGGTTGAAGCTGGCACCATCTCGTCGATTGATAGCTCCTCCGGCTGATACAGAGATCTCTGTTCCAGCACTGCCTTGCGATATTCGGCTGCTTCCGGAGTCAAGTTCCACGTGACAGGAGTTTCGTTACTGCGCAATGCTTCTCGAACAACGACGCCGTCTTCGATAATCGGATTGAAACTGTCCAGATAATCCCGCAACGGACCGACCGACGACTTGCCGTCTGGATCGATGCCCTGAATCTGTACTGCCGATGTGTAGCTCTCTCCGGTATAGGGATCCCGGAAACTGATCATGCCGGGGATCTCGATCGTCGGAGTCATCGCCTCGATGTACTGCCCGGCTGCGCCTTTGACAATGTCCATCTGAGCTTTAGCGTTCTCGACGCCCGACATGCTGCGAGATTCGATTACGATGTCGGCGATGAAATTGTGCAGCCGATCACGCATTTCCGTCGTGAAGCCAGCCATGACACTGTTCACGACGATCATCGTCGCAACGCCCAGCATCACACTGATAATGCACGCAAGAGCGATGTATTTGGTTCGCAGATAACGAACACACAGCAACAATTTGTACATCGAACGCACTCCGTTGCGGACGGGAACTCTAATCCGAACCACTCGTTGAACCGCGACAGGCCTTACCGTCTTAATGGTTCGGCTTGTCTGACTCTCAGCCTTCCTGCTGTGCAGTCTTTTCCTTACCTGTTTTCTTCTCAGCCGGAACGTGATCTTCATGACGAGTCAACGGGAAGAAGATGACGTCTTTAATTGCATGACTGTTTGTTAACAGCATCACCAGACGATCAATTCCGATCCCAAGACCTCCAGCCGGTGGCATTCCGACCTTCAGTGCTTTCACAAAGTCATGATCCATTTTCGCCATGGAGTCTTCTGCAGCCAATCCCGCAAGCTGAGTCTTGAACAACTCTTCCTGCAGCCTTGGGTCATTCAATTCCGTGTACGCATTGGCCAGTTCCATGCCGCGAATATACAGCTCGAAACGTTCCGCGATCGATGGGTCACTCTGCTTACGCTTTGTCAGAGGACAAATGGAAGCCGGGTAATCGATAACAAAGACCGGGCCGCTCAGATGATCTTCAACCGTTTTCTCGAAGACTTCGTTGATGATCACATCCGGATGGACTCCGGCCGTTTCGATCCCGAACTTTTTGGCGACAGCTTCGACAGCAGCTGCATCGCTCATATCGCAACCTGCATGCTCACGAAACAGATCCGCATACTTTCTTCGCGGCCATGGTGGAGTCAGGTCAGTTTGGTCACCGGCATCTCCCCACGGAATGACCAGGCTGTTCCCAATTGCTTTCAGTGCATTGACGACGATCTGTTCGGTCAGATCCATCATCGTTTCGTAGTCACCGTAGGCCTGATAGATCTCAATCATCGTGAATTCAGGATTGTGAGTCGCATCGACTCCTTCATTCCGGAATACTCGCCCGATCTCATACACGCGTTCAATACCGCCGACCATCAACCGCTTGAGGTGCAGTTCCAGAGCAATGCGGAGATACAGTTCCATGTCCATCGCATTGTGATGCGTCACGAACGGCCGTGCGGCCGCTCCGCCGGCGACGGCGTGCAGAACAGGTGTCTCAACTTCATGAAACCGGTTTGCTCGCAGTGTCTGGCGGACGGAATCAATAATCGTCGATCGCTTCAGCATGCGTTCCAGCACGCCGTCGGTGTAAATCAGGTCCAGATATCGCTGTCGGACGAGAATCTCTTCGTCTTTCAGGCCGTGGAATTTTTCTGGCGGCTGGGTGAGCGACTTGCAGAGTACTGTCAGTTCTTTGACGAAGATCGACTTTTCGCCGGTGTTGGTCAATCGCAGCGGACCATCGGCTCCGATCAGGTCCCCGTCATCCAGGGCGCTGACGAGTTCCCATTGGGCTTCCGTCATGTCGCCGCGTGAAAACAGCAATTGAATGCGGCCCGTTTGATCCTGAAGATCGATAAATCGCAGCTTTCCGGCTTTGCGACGACCGCGAATTCGCCCTGCTACGCGGACGGTATCCCCATCAACTCCTGACTCCGCCGGACAGCGTTCTCGAACGCTGGAGATGCCTTCGTGATTATCAAATCTCTGTCCCCAGGGGTCATGCCCCAGAGACTGGATTTTCTCCAGCTTCTCCAGTCGAGCGAGTTCGAAACGATCCGGTTGTGAGCCTGTGGTCATGAACGCACGTTAGCCAAAGCGGGCAAAAACCGCGAAAAACATGCGGTTTGCACAGAGTTCAGTGAGGTGAGAGACGCAGAGATTTTCCGGCAAATATCATCCGCCGAAGAGAGTGAACCGGCGGATCTTGCTGGAAAGCCTCACTTTGGTCAATCCCAGCCTCTCTGGCATGAAATGTAAACCGCAGCCGCTAAACTGTCGTACGGCTCAGCAACCTGAAGAATACGACTCGAACTGACTGTTGTTGCGTCAGACCGGTAATGTCCCTCAGCGGACATCTGCACCCAAATGCAGGGGTATAGTCGAGGATGATTGTCAGAGTAGGTCCTTTCTGCCGGAAAGGACTTTCGCCGCAAGGCGAACCTGGTCGGCAACTCGGTAAGGTTTGCAGGCTGCGTAGCATTGTCCCGTGCACAGAGGTCGCGGCACGCCGCGAAGTCCTGCCCGGCAGGCAGGACCTACAGAATTCCGTGAATGCCCCCCAAATACAGGGATCTACCGTCTGGAATTGCGTTCAAAACCGGAAACAACCAAACTCAGTTTGTCTGTCCCACTTTAACTCAGTCGTCAATCTTTATTTTAACAACGTCTAGAACCAAATAACACGGACCCCGACAGCAATGAACCCCAAGCAGGATCCCTGTCAGCTCGAACGCTTGCGATGCACGATTTTTGCGAACTCCAGGGAAGCCGCGCGGAAGGTCGCGACGGAGATCGCTTCTCTGATTCGAATTCGTAAGGCGGAAGGCAAAAACTGTGTTCTGGGTCTGGCCACTGGCTCAACACCGACCGGCATTTATGCAGAACTCGTTCGCATGCATCGTGAAGAAGGTTTGTCCTTCTCCAATGTGATCTCGTTTAACCTGGACGAATACTATCCGATGCAACCGGAAGACGTGCAGAGCTATGACCGTTTCATGCGTGAGCATCTCTTCAACCACATCGACATCAAGCCGGAAAACGCCAACGTTCCGGACGGCACTTTGCCTGTCGAAAAAATGGCAGACTACTGTCGTGACTACGAAGCTCGCATTACGGCAGCCGGTGGCATCGATATCCAGATTCTGGGGATCGGTCGAACGGGCCATATTGGCTTCAACGAGCCAGGTTCAGACCAGACAACTCGCACCCGCATGATTACGCTGGACACGGTCACTCGCATTGATGCGGCCAGTGATTTCTTCGGCACCGAAAACGTTCCTCGTCGCGCGATCACAATGGGCGTTGGTACGATCCTGGAGGCTCGCAAGATCTTTATCCTTGCGTTCGGTGAGAATAAATCCGGGATTGTCGCGAAGACCGTCGAGGGTGAAATGACGCCGTCGATTCCGGCGACTTATCTTCAGCGACATCCTAACGTGGAAATGCTGCTTGACCAGGCCGCGACTGCTGGTCTGACACGCATGCGACTTCCATGGCTGGTTGGTAACGTCAAGTGGGATGACGCGATCATCCGCCGAGCCGTCATCTGGCTGTCTGAAAAGATGAATAAAGCCATCCTGAAGCTGACCGACTCCGACTACAACGAAGAAGGCCTGCAGGATCTGCTGGCTGAATACGGTTCAGCTTACGAAATCAACCTGAATGTGTTTCGACATCTTCAGAGCACGATCGTGGGCTGGCCTGCGGGGAAACCGGCTCATGCCAAGCGACCTGGTGACCGTCCGCAGCCGTTCGATCACATCTTCCCGAAACGTGTCCTGTGCTTTTCGCCTCATCCGGATGACGATGTTATTTCGATGGGTGGCACCCTGATTCGGCTGGCCAATCAGGAGCATGAAGTTCATGTCGCCTATCAGACGTCCGGTAACATCGCTGTCTTCGATGATGACACGTTGCGATTTACTGAATTCGTCTCGGACTATTGTGCGGCCTTCGGTCTGATGTCAGATCGAATTACGCAGCTTGAGCAGCACGTCGAAGAGTTCCTCAAGCACAAGCAGCCAGGCCAGGTTGACAGCAAAGAGATTCAGCAGATCAAAGGCCTGATTCGTCAGGGCGAAGCCCGTGCGGGAGCACGATGCTGCGGTATTCTGAATGAACGACTGCACTTCCTGAACATGCCGTTTTATGAAACGGGCGGAGTTAAAAAGAAGCCAATCGGGCCGGATGATATCAACATCATCACGGAACTCCTGAGAAAGCTCAAACCGCATCAGATTTATGCGGCTGGTGATCTGACCGATCCTCACGGCACTCACCGTGTCTGCCTGAAGGCGATCTTCCACGCCTGCGATGTTTGCCGTCATGATGAGTGGTTCAAGGAATGCGAAGTCTGGCTGTATCGTGGTGCCTGGCAGGAGTGGCCGGTTCACCAGATCGAAATGGCTGTGCCGCTAAGTCCTCAGGAAGTGAAGCAGAAGCGTAACGCAATCTTCAAGCACGAATCTCAAAAGGACCGTGCTCTGTTCCCTGGTGCCGATATGCGAGAATTCTGGCAGCGTGCTGAAGCTCGCAATGCCGACACCGCTCGTCGCTACGACAAGCTGGGTTTGGCAGAATACGAGGCGATCGAAGGCTTCGTGAAATGGGACGGCACGTGGGGATTGAACGACTAAAGAGTTGTGCAATCGGCTAAGCAAAAATCCTGTCGACGAAGCGACGGAGCGACGGGTGTACAGTACGCCCGTCGCTCCGTCGACGGGATTCCCAAGATGAACACACATTTAACCCAGCGCCTGTTTCAGGTCGGCGATCAGGTCTTCAGAGTGCTCCAGCCCGACCGACACGCGAACGGTCTTTTCCGAGATGCCAGCGGCGGCTCGAGCTTCCGGAGTCATTGACGCATGGCTCATCGTGACCGGGAACGAGATTAGCGACTCAATCCCTCCCAGGGATTCGGCCACGTCAAACAAACGAGTCTTCATGCAGACTCGTTCTGCAACGCTGCGTCCATCCTTCGTGTCGAACGCAAGCATCGCTCCAAAGCCGCGTTGCTGAATTTTCGCCAGTTCGTGTTGTGGATGCGTCTCAAGTCCAGGGTAATAAACTCTTTCGATCAGCGGATGGGCGTCCAGGAATCGAGCAATCTTCATGGCGTTGCTTTGCTGAGCATCCATACGGCAGCCCAGTGTCTTGATTCCTCGCAGCACCAGCCACGCATCAAATGGTGAGCAGGCCAATCCCAGAGCATTGCAGATCCACGCAATTTTCTTCGCGTGCTCTGGCGACTTCGAAACAACACAGCCACCGACCACATCAGAATGGCCGTTGATGTATTTGGTCGTGGAATGCATCACAATATCGACTCCAAAATCCAGCGGTCGCTGCAGATAAGGAGACAGAAATGTGTTGTCGCAGATTGTGATCGCATTGTGTTTACGAGCCAGTTGGACAACGCCCGCCATATCCACAACCTTCAGCAGAGGGTTGCTGGGCGTCTCAATCCAGACTCCGCGAGTGGCCGGCGTAAATGCGGCGGCCACTTTTCCCAAATCTGTCATGTCGACGAACGTAAACGAGATTCCTTTTTCCTTCAGGAACTTGTCGAACAGTCGAAACGTGCCACCATACAAATCGGCCGGAGCGACAATATGGTCACCGGGAGAAAACAAAGCCATCGAGCAGTGCACAGCCGACATGCCGGTTGATGTTGCAACGCAGCCCACGCCGCCTTCCAGGGCCGCAATGTTTTCTTCGAGCGCCTTACGTGTCGGATTGCCGGACCGCGTGTAGTCGTAACCGGAATTGCTCTCGAGACTGTTCCAGTAGAACGTGGACGTCGGATAAATCGGAGTCGTCACGCTGTTGTACTGCTGATCCTTGTGAACTCCGCCGTGAATACATTGTGTTTCAAAATGCAGAGATGATTCTTCCGGTGTCGACATGAGTTATCCGTCGGGTAGTAAACAGACTTGTGTTGAACTGCGATGCAGATAGATCGCAATTGGATGGCCGATTTGACACGGTTTTTGCGTGTTCGGTCCGAGCATTCTGGGAGAACCACGAAAGATTGCAAACCTGACGCCACGCAGAACGAAACGAAAGAACGCGATCAGAGAAACGGCACTCATTTTGTGAGAACGCGCCGGGAGTTTCGGCGTTTGACTCACATTCATGGCGCACCGAAAGTTCCGGCTGTTTCCGCAGTCACGAAGAAACTGGTGCAACAATTCATTGCGGAAAAATGGACTCCGCTGGCTTGATGGACTTCTGGGCCAGTCTCTGTTTCACGGGAGATCGGTTCGGAAACGGGCCTGAATGACGAGGCATCACCGAGGAAACCGGTTCTCTCCGGAATCACTAAGTGTTGGCCCCGCGTTTCTGTTTGCGTCGGCCTTAGTGGTCTCAGCATGGAAAACAGTTGTTCAGTGCCTTGAAAATCGCGATACTGCGACGCGGCGATAATTCTCTGCATTTTAGTTGGAAGACTCCCTTGTCAGACGAAGCACAGAATCAGAAGTCTTCAGGCGGAAGCAAGGTTCAGCAACTCGGGGACTTTGAGCTGAAAAAAAAGCTGGGCAAAGGTGGCATGGGCGAGGTTTACCTTGCCCGCCAGATCAGCCTTGATCGCATGGTTGCGTTAAAGACTCTGACAAAGGAACTTGCCAAGAGGCCCGACTTCGTTGCTCGATTTGAACGCGAAGCGAAGTCCATGGCGAAGATCGATCATCCGAACGTCGTCAAGATTTACGCGGTCGATTCGTACAAAGGCATTCACTTTGCTGCGATCGAATTTATCGACGGCCAGAGTGTGCAGAAGTGGCTGGATCATCTTGGCAAGTTCTCCGTTGCCGATTCTGTTCACATCGCCATGGTCTGCGCAGAAGCACTGAAGCATGCTCATGCAGAGAACATGGTGCATCGAGACATTAAACCCGACAACATGCTGATTACAAAAAAGGGCATCGTCAAAGTCGCCGACTTTGGTCTCGCCAAAGCGATGGACGACGATGTTTCGATGACGCAAAGCGGCACCGGACTTGGCACCCCGCTGTACATGGCACCAGAGCAGGCTCGGAATGCCAAGTATGTTGATCACCGCAGTGATATTTATGCACTGGGAGCGACACTGTATCACATGCTGACCGGCAAACTGCCATTCACCGGCAATACGGCTCTTGAACTGATTCTGGGGAAAGAAAAGGGGACCTATCCTCAGGCGCGAACGCTGCGGTCGGAGATTCCTGAGCGTCTGGATCTGATCATTGACAAGATGATGGCGAAGGATGCCAACCATCGATACAAGTCCTGTGACGAAGTCGTCAAAGATCTGGCCAGCCTCGGACTGCATGGTGAAACGATCAGCTTCATTGAAGGTGCTGAGCCCGTGGGGCCCAGCCGTGGCGGTGCAACGACCTTTGCATCAACCGGTGCCAATGCACCCGTAAGGAAAACAGTTGCCGCAACACAGGCCATCGCTGGTGACACTGCCTCAAATTCGACTCGCATCTGGTACGTCCAGTTTGAAGACGCCAAAGGCAAGATGGTCGTGGAAAAACACTCGACCGGACGCATCCTGAAGATGTTGGCCTCGGGACAGTTGAATGCAAAAGCCAAAACGAAGGCTTCATCTGACGGAACCTATTATCCGCTGGCTCAGTTCCCGGAGTTTACCAAAGCGGTTGAAGATAGCCTGGCGAAAAAGACGGCTGCGGTTCGCAAAGAGGACATGAACAGTCTCTATAAAAAGGTCGAGAAAGAGCAGAAGAACTTTTACCTGAAGCGAAAGGTGAAAGACTTTTTTCGCAACACCTTCGGAGTTATCAAGCTGATCATCCTGCTGATCGTGATCGGCGCTGCCTGCTGGTGGGTGATTCCTCGCCTGAAACAAATCCCGGCGTTCGTCGCCGAGAAAGTGGGGATGGGTGAGACGAAGCCGGAGGATGCGGCCAGCTCTCCACCTGCTGCACCGGTCGACCCCATGAATCCCGGCATCACTCCATGAAGAAGTCGTAGCACATGATCGCCCGGTGTTTGGTGCTCTGGATCGAGGTGTTTTGCTCATCCACAGATCGAGTGCTCGTTTCACCCTGAGAATATCTCGTCATGAATCGTGTTGTTGCCATTCTGTTTGCGTCGTTCATGTCATTGTCTGCGATTGCCGACGAAAAAGTCCTGCTGGAATATGCTCCGGGGCCCGTTGCTAATCCGCTGAAAGGACTGGTTCCCTACGCGGGTGATGAGAACGTGCATTTTCCGCATTCGCTGGAATTCAATTATGTTGGATTCGCGGATCTGATGAAGGGATACGAAACTTTCGATTGGCAACCTCTGGAGGATCTGCTGGATGAAATCTCCAGCCGTGGTCATCAGGCCGTTTTTCGGGTTTATCTGGAGTATCCGGAGAAGAAAAACGTGATTCCGAAATTCCTGCTCGATGATGGCCTGAAAGTGCATCGGTACCTCAACACGAATACTCAGCCGCTACCGCCAGCCGAAGTGGAAACGCCCGACTACGAAGACAAAAATCTCCGCAGAGCACTCAAGAACTTTATTGCGGCCTTCGGTGAGAAGTATGACGGTGATCCTCGGATCGGCTTCATTACTGCCGGCTTGCTTGGAACGTGGGGAGAGTGGCATACATATCCGAAGGAGGAACTGTTTGCTTCAAAAACGGTGCAGGCGGAAGTCATGGATTCCTACTCCGCTGCATTCGATGTTACACCCGTGCTGCTTCGTTATCCGGCCGGTGAAGAGACGTGGGGCAAAGCTTCAAATGCGAATCGCCCATTTGGTTATCATGATGATTCGTTCGCATGGGCAACGCTGGACACCGGTGAGGAGAAAGACGACTGGTTCTACATGCCAGCCTTGAAGCAGGCGGGCTCCGCGGCCATGGAGAAATGGAAGACACATCCGATTGGTGGAGAAATTCGACCAGAGGCCTGGGGCAAGGTTTTCGACGCGAAGCCGGGCGACAAGAGAATTCAGGACTTTCGGGAATGCGTCAATCAGACACACGTCTCGTGGCTGATGGATTCCGGGATGTTTGAGAAAAAATCCCGCAAAGATCGTAAGCTGCGAGCAGAAACCGAAGTGCGGCGCATGGGATACGAATGTCATATTCCTGCCGTCAGCGTTTCGTTACAGCAAAAAAACCTGAAGGTTACGCTGGAGCTGGAGAATCGAGGCGTCGCTCCGTTTTACTATGACTGGAACGCTGAATACGGATTGCTCGCCGAAGGCAAAGTTGTGAAGACCGTGGTCTCCAGTGGAAAAATCAAAGGGCTCTTACCCGGCGATCAGCCTCGCGAGTGGAACGATACGCTTGATCTTTCCGACTTGCCACCAGCCCGGTACACGCTTGCTGTCCGAGTCCCCAATACTCTGCCTCATGGATTGCCGGTGCGATTCGCGAATGCAACGCAGGACCGCGACGTCGATGGTTGGTTATCGTTGACAACGATTGAGTCTCAGCCCTGAATACAGCGCACCATTCTTGAAGGTGAGTTTAGATTGGGCTCAGTGCTGTCGAGTCGTCTTTTCTTCCTGCGTCGGCTGTTCTGTCTGGCAGGACAGCACCTTCAATGGCACTGCAGCGACTGATTTCAGGATCTGTTAAAGAAATTGTGAGTTGTGAGTCTGAGTTCGCTCGGGTTCACTTGTCACACTTTGCAGACTTCGACTCTTCTTGGCAGACAACCGAGCTTCAGTTTACGCGGGCATTGCCGCTTGACTCTCCACTCAATTCAAGCCTGACGCTCTTTCAGGCCTGTGCCTCGACCGCCGAACCCATTCGGTCACCAATTTTTGCATAGAGTTCTCGATGTTGTTTTGAATTGTCGACCAGGTCCTGATCAAAGCGTACGCGACCGGGTTCAAAAATTGTGATGGTCGAAGAACCGCCAAAGCGAAAGTAGCCTTTTTCGCTGCCTTTCGACACAGACTGTTCTGACGTGTAAGTCTGACAAATGCTGCCAACACAGGTTGCTCCAATCTCGAGAAGCAGGACTTTGCCAAAGGCTTCTGTCTGCAACTCGGTGACGCAACGCTTGTTTGATGCCAGAATAGAAATGTTCTGCCACAGCGCGATTGGGTTCACGGAATAAAGCGGCCCGTTGATCAGACGCGTGGGGCCTGGAATTCCAGCCGCTGGAAAATGAAATCGGTGATAATCAACCGGGCACAATCGCGACAGCAGCAAGCTGCCTTGAGCATACTGATCCGCCAGTTTTCGGTCCTGCAGCAATTCCGGCAGGCGGAACATTTCCCCTTTCACAAACAGTCCGTCGCATTGTGAAAGATCCGGCACACATAAATGGCGACCATCGGCCGGAAACACCACAGACAAGGGATCCGCAGCGATGGGTCTTGCTTCCGCCTTGAGTTTTCGAAAGAAGAACTCATTGAAGCTCGCGAAGTCCTTCACGTCGCAAAGAAACTCTGACGGATCCAGTCCATACTGTTTGATGAACGGACCGATCTTCTCTCGCGTCGAAGGCTGATCCATCCTCCAGCCGTACCAGTGCGAAAAGATCGCTCGCTTGACGAGCAAGTTCAGTGAAATCTTTCCGGCCAGAGTCCCGTAAGTCCAGCGCAGGGCTTTGTCGCCGTAGACCTTCTCCACGCATGTGGACTTCTTGTAGCGGTCGAAATAAACAATGTCGTCCATGAGTTCACTTGGTCGTCAGGGCTGAGGTGCGTTCGATCCAACGCATGTTCCATAAACAGACGACGCGTGTCATGTGTTAACGACGACGAATTGCCAACTCTGCGATTCAATTTGGAAGCTCAGAGTGGTCTCTCTGCAAAAGGCCCCAAAGCTGCATGCTGTTTCGCAGGCCGCACCGAGCGCCAGCGAGTGTCAGCGACCCTTGCAGGAAAAAGCCGGAACTCGCTGGCGATCGGTCCGAGCCTACATCCATCAGCGTAATCTTCACCATGCTCTAACCGATAATCTCACGCCTCTGATTGACGTAGTCCCAAACGACGTAACGATCGAGATCTTTGCCGGCTGTAAAGAAGACTCGCCCGCCTGTGCTCTCCGCCAGTCGATGAGCAAACTGGACGTCTTCGTGCGTCTGTGACCAACTTGGCAACAGAAAAATGTTGATCGTGATGCCTTCCCGCTTGCACAGCATCCCTTCCCGCTTTGTCGCTTCTTCCGTCAACGGATCCGGCGGGTAAAGCATGTAGAGCAAACTGCCCTCAAAGTGGGCCGTTGGCAGTCCGTCCGTAATGAGAATGACCTGGCGATTCGGAGTGTCCTGGACCGACAACATCTGCCGGGCCAGCATCAGGCCATGCTGAATGTTCGTAAAGTGCGGAGGAATATGCACCTCGGTGACATCTTCACGGCTCATATCCGCACGCAGTCGAACCACCGGAGTTGTGATCGTCGGAATCTTGGGCATCAACGAAATCAGTTCGCCCGGAGGTACCACTTTGGCAAACGTATGGACATCAATGAACCGGAGAAAGTCACCCGGAAACTCTGAAGTAATCAGACCATTCAAAGCCAGCGCCATCCGCTTCACGTTGATGTACTGTCCGTCGTAACGCATCGAACCGCTCATGTCCATCAGCACCATTGTCGCGCATTTGGGATTGTTGCGAGAACGATGAATCTCGATATCACGCTGGTCCAATCGTAGTGGGCGAACATTCCCCTGACGGAGCATGGCATTCAGCAGAGTCGATGGGATATCCATCTGGCCTACGGAATCGCCGAACTCATAAGGCTTGGTACGCTGTAATTCGACAACACCTTCGCCATCGATGGGACCCTGATGCCGACCGGATCGCGATGCCTGCAGATTACTGAAAATTGTTTGCAGCAGACGTCCCTGAAACAGCTTGTAAGCTTTTGGCGACAACTGAACTCGACCATCCTGATTGGCGAGCCCCTGATTTTCCATCATGTCCTTCAGGTACTGCTGAACCTGTTCCTGAAACTTGTTCAGGTTGGCGATGGCTTCCGGATCGGCGAATTCGCTGAGATCCTCCAGATCAATGATGGCCAGTTGAGCATTCTCTTTGGCGTTTTCCAGTTGCTTGAGAAGTTCATCGATCTTTCGCAGTTCTTCGAGGATCTCAATCGCCTCCGGGATCTTCATCGACTCATGGCCGGTGAACGCATACTTCGACGCGAGATGGTCGACCTGATACTTGTCGCCCAGTGACTCCATCAATCCGACCAGCTTCGCCGCAAACTCCGGATCGGTTCTTTCAGCGCGATACCAGAGACTCTCCATGGGATAGATCTGCTCTTCCTTGACGGCCTGCCAGAACGATTTCGAATACTTCGCGGGCGGGCGACACTGTTTCGCATCATCAGCGAACTGGCGCAGAGCTTTCTTCTGGACGGTGTTTGTTTCGTAGGTGCTGAGAATCTTTTCCTTGCGTTCCTGCAGCATGCGAATCAACGCATCCAGGCTTGGGCCGAGCCCTGCGAACTGACCGGGATCAAGCTTGATCGCTTTTGCCAGTTCTTCTTCGGTGAACTCGCGCATGGAGCCGTACGTCAGCATGTGCTCAAACGCCGGTGACACCAGATCGGGAGGCGGTGAGCCTGGGGATGGAAACGTTTTTGGATCATACTGCTGATACGTATGGATGACGCCGCCACGATGCTGATTTGAAGAATCTTTGGGTTGAGTCATTAGGTTGGTGTTCCGGCGGCGTTGATGTGGTTGCAAGTTGTCATGACGATGACAACTTCCACACATCTCACTGTTTGATTATGTCCTTGTCGGTCTCATTGGCAACTCACTTTCCGGCGCATTGGGGGGCTTGTGTTCAGTAAAAGCCGCCAGCTCGTTTAACGGCAGGCCGCAGGCGCCAGCCTCTTTCTTTGAACTTTCCCTCTTCTTCTCCTCCCGGAATCAGCACGTCGAGTCAATAATTTGTTGATGCCCGTAATGCTGGAGTAGTTCTCAGAAGATTGTGGCAGGAAGGTTTTCGAGACAGCAAGAAGTCGCAACACTTCGGAAGTGGATCTCATTCCGGCCGTATTACAGTTTGGAGAAATCACGATGTCCCGGATTGTCCTGAGAATTGTCTCATACGCCCTGTTGTGCGTTTCTGGGATCAACGTCGCAGCCGGTTCTGAGCCGGCCGATGGCATTCTTGAGGCCCTGCAGGTCCCGATTCTGGCTCCACAGCAGACGCTGGAGGAAACTCGCCGCTTTGCATCCGCGCGGATTCCCGAAGTCCCGAAGTTCGAAACCGCCGAGGAGTGGCAGCAGTATGCCGATGCGACTCGCAAGGCCGCACTTGAGCGAGTTGTCTTTCGCGGTGCTGCGGAGGAATGGAGGAAAGCGTGGACAAAAGTGGAACGGCTGGACGTTATTGAAGGCGGACCGGGATACAAGATTCAGAAGCTTCGACTTGAAGTGTTACCCGAACTTTGGATTCCCGCCCTGCTCTATCTGCCTGACAGTGTTCCGCAGAAAGCTCCCGTGTTTCTGAACGTCAATGGTCATGACCCTCTGGGCAAGGCCGCCGAATACAAACAAGCGCGTTGTATTCACATGGCACGGAACGGCATTATTGCGTTGAATCTGGAATGGTTCGGCATGGGGCAATTGCGGACTCCCGGATTTGTTCACGGCCGTATGAATCAACTGGATCTTTGCGGAGCCACCGGGATTGCTCCGTTTTATCTGGCGATGTCACGATCGCTCGATTTTCTGCTGAGCCTTGAAAACGCCGACAGCACTCGCGTGGGAGTCGCTGGGCTTTCGGGTGGTGGCTGGCAGACTATTTTTATCAGTTCGCTGGATACACGAGTCACTCTGTGTAACCCCGTGGCTGGATATTCCAGCTTCCGTACGCGCATCGACAATTTCTCTGACCTTGGTGATTCTGAACAGACTCCGGTCGATCTGGGAATCACATCCGACTATGCACAGTTAACGGCCATGCTGGCTCCGCGAGCTGCACTGTTGACATTTAACGAAAAAGACAACTGCTGCTTTGCATCGGGCCATGCCCTTGAGCCTCTCGTGCAAGCCGCGTCGCCAGCGTATGCCTTGTTCAATCAGCAGGCCCGATTAAGAACACATGTCAACAGCGATCCGGGCGATCACAATTTTCTGCTCGACAATCGTAAGGCGTTATATCGCATGATCCGCGACCACTGGTACGAAGGCAACGAACAGGCTTTTGCCGCAGAAGAAACGCCGGTTGAAAAAGAGTTGAAGAACGCGGACCAGTTACAGGTCGCAATGCCAACAATCAATCAGGACTTTCATACTCTGGCGGTCAAGCTTTCCGAATCCCTTCCTCGTACAACCGCACGCCCGACCGAGAAATCTTTGGTGGAACAATGGCGAAAGCTTGAGCAGGAAAAACTGCGAACTGTGGTCCGACCAATCTCCGGGGCTATCACGGCAGAAAAGCTGACCTGTACGATGGAAGGTGCGATCACGGTGACGCAGTGGAAGCTAAAAGTAGGCAACGACTGGAATGTACCCGCAGTTGAATTCTCCAGAGACGACTCCACCAAATGGGTGATCGTAATGAATGACGAAGGTCGGAAGCAAAGTGGAGATAGGATCCCGGAACTGTTGCAGCAGGGGAATCGAGTGCTTGCTGTGGATCCGTTTTATTTCGGAGAAGCGTCGTTTGCTGAACTCGGCTATCTTTGGGCCTTGATGGTGTCGACGGTTGGAGAAAGGCCGCTGGGAGTTCAGGCTGGCCAAATCCTGACCATCGCGGAATGGATCCATCAGGAGTTTCAGCCATCGTCGGTCAGCCTTGTGACTGTGGGACCAAGGACGGGGGTCATTGGATTGGTCGCGAGAGCACTCAACCCGGAACGGATTTCTGGTGTTGAAGAGATTCAGCCGTTGGGAAGCCTGAAGGATGTTATTTACGGGAATTATGTGGTCGAACAGGCCCCGGAGCTGTTCTGTGCAGGACTGTTGGAAATCACCGACCTGGCTCAGTTACGAGAACTGGCAAATCCCTGAAGCGTCACTTGTTGGGCGTAATGAGTTCCGACTTTGTGGCGGACACGATTGAATTCGGCGACGGTGGCACCTGAGCTGCGGTGGAATCGCTTTCGCGGTTGTGCCACATCCTTTAATATTCATCAAATGTACCTCGCCGAGAAGATACTCTTCTCTGACGAATTCGATCGTTTGATGCCCGCAAAGCGCTGAGATCCTCGCTTTGTGGCAATTTATAAAACACCAGAACGACAGACAGGGAGCATGACATGGACCAGGACGAGATCCTGATGGACGCTGAAGAGCGTATGGAAAAGGCCGTTAACGTACTCGGCAACGCGCTG
>JBIIIF010000032.1:0-40630 GCA_044235005.1 Planctomycetaceae bacterium
CGCTGTCGATGCCTGGCTGAAACAACATTTCGATATGGCCGCCGAGCCGCTCGCGGGGAAAGCTCTGAACGAACTGGAACCAGCCTTGAAGCCAGGACTCGCCGGTGCCTGGTTATATCGCTGCGATGCTCATCTGCGTCCCAGCAAACTCATGAGCGAAGTCCGTCGCATCATCACAGAGCAGGGCGTGACTGTTCGAGAAAACACCGCAATGAAGGGTTTCGCCTCGACTGGCGATCGTGCGACGGCCGTGACGACGAACGGTGAGACGATCTCGGCCGATGAATTTGTCGTGGCGACTGGTGCGTGGACCCCGCTGTTGAACGAAGCGGTCGGAGTCAAGTTGCCGATTCAGCCGGGCAAGGGCTATTCGATTACAATGGCACGACCAAAACTCTGCCCGAAGTATCCGATGATTCTCGAAGAGTGCCACGTGGCCATTACTCCATTCGACACCGGTTATCGCGTCGGCAGCACGATGGAGTTTACCGGCTACGACTCCACGCTGAATCGCCATCGACTGAACTACCTGCGTTCCGGTGCTGCTCAATATCTGCACGAGCCAACCGCAGAACCGGTGGAGGAAGAATGGTGCGGCTGGCGACCAATGACGGCGGACGGAATTCCGTTCATCGATCGATCGCCTCGATTCAGCAACGTCTGGATTGCCGCCGGGCACAGCATGCTGGGAATCTCAATGGGCACCGGCACTGGTAAGCTGATTGCCGAAATGGTCAGTGGTCAGAAACCTCACCTGGATGTGACGCATTATCGTGTGAACCGATAGGGACGGTATTCTGCTCGCAGCAATCCGAATTCAACGCGGCGCTCTTACCCTCGCGTCAACTCCGGGATCGGCTTGCCGGAGTTCAGAATTGGAACTGGTCGACCCGTGAAATTTTCAATCGCGACGTTGGCATAATCGATCTGCAGATGCTTGTAGATCGTTGCCAGAAAATCACCCGGCTCAACGCGACGATCGATCGGATCTTCGCCTCGGATATCGGTTGCTCCAATCACTTGCCCGGTTGGAATACCGCCCCCGGCAAAGATCATGGAATTCGCTCGCGGCCAATGATCGCGGCCAGGCTGCACAACGCCCGCCGCGGCACTGGCCACACCGCCGCCGCTACTGGCCACATAACTGATTCGCGGAGTACGGCCGAATTCTCCCGCGACAACAACCAGAACTCGCCGATCCAGACCACGTGCATAAATGTCTTCAATCAACGCGGAAACAGCCTGATCAAAGAACGGCGCACGGAACTTGTTCGCATCGAACACATGATGGTTCACCGCGTGATCGTCCCAGTTGGCAACTCGACCACAAAGCGGGCCATCAAACTCGGTGGTAATGATCTCAACACCAGCCTCAACGAGTCGCCGGGCCATCAGGCATTGCTGGCCCCAGGCATTCATACCGTATCGCTCACGAACCTCCATCGGTTCCTGCTTCAGATCAAACGCGGCACCAGCCTCGGGACTTGTCAGCAGGCTCAGGGCCTGTCCTTCGAAGCGGCCAATGGCGTCTAATGTCCCGGAAACATCCAGCCCACTGCGCAGTCGATCGAATCCACTCTTCAACGACATGCGACGTTGCAGGCGGTCAAGGTTCTCGGCCGGCATACCAATGTTTGGCACTTCGAACTTTGGATTACTGAGATCGCCTACCACGGAGAACGGTCGATAAGCCGGTCCCAGATAGGTCGGACCAGCGATGGTAAAGTTGTCGTAGTTGTCGACTGGGTTCACCGCTATGTAATTTGGCAGACTGCGAACCGAGTCACGTCGCAGATAACTGGCAATCGACATCCAGTCTGGCAGCACCGGGACAAGCTTATCCTGCGGATCCGGATCACCGGCCAGAACCTGCAATGAACCAGCCGGATGACCGCCACCGGTATGAGCAATCGAACGCAGAATCGAATACTTATCGGCGATCGTTGAAAGACGCGGCAACAGTTCGCAGATCTGAATTCCCGGAACATTGGTATCGATCGGAGAATACGGGCCACGAAACTCCAATGCCGCCTGAGGCTTCGGGTCAAACGTCTCCAGGTGACTTGCCCCACCTCGCAGCCAGACCAGAATCACGGCCGTTCGTTCGCTCGCGGCAGTTCGACTCTCACTAGCCTGAGATTGATTCTGCAGCCGGAGCAAATCAGCCAGACTAAGCGACGCAAATCCGCCGAGCCCCGCTTTCAGAATTGTTCGGCGAGGATGTGATCCAGGTATCATGGTTGACTCGATTCCGATGAGGAATGCCACTGCTTCTTCAATGTCTCAGCAGATGGTCTGCCGAACTTGTCGCCTTGCGAGCAAATCCCGCCGGCGGAGCGACGGGTGTACAGTACACCCGTCGCTCCGCCGACGGGAACTCATGCGTCCGCAACGACACGGGTCAATGTGGGCCACAACGATCAGGAAGTCAACAGCGGGTTTCAGAATTGCGGAATCTCTGGCTCCTGAGTTTTCTGCTGTTTCAATATCTCCTGAGCCGTACTCATCTGCTGTTCGAGGCACTGCTGGGAAGTGTCACGCCACTCCTGAGGTATCTCGTCCGGCGTCAACTTCTGAATATAATAGTGAAGCCCATCGAACTGCTCAAAGTCACTGTGTTCATCATCGATCGTCAGCAACGGTGATTGATTAACTCGCGCAATAAACCAGATATCTGATGCGCCGGGAAAAGCAGGTTCCGGCTCAATCGTATTCTGGCTGTTGTACCAGTAGTGAGTCATCGTAACCACAAAGGGAATACCTGATAACGAAGTGGTGGTGCTTGCCGTCGCGGCAATCTCGCCCAGTCTGATTTCCCCACGACCTGGAGAAAACTGCACCCCGGAAGCAGTCATCATGCTCGACGGCACATGAGGCACTGATGTTGTCACAAGCAACTGGCATTCTGTCAGGTCGAAAGGAAGTCTGTTCGTCACAGAAACGTTCCACTGACCCGGTACGACGTAGGTCCAGGAGTCTCCGTTGTTCATGTTTTTATCAAGTGTCACCGAGCCTTCAGGACGAAAGCGCAAATCGATCTGAACTCCCTGTAATTCCGGGTCATAAGCGGCAGCAATACTCTGCCGAACTCCCCACGGAGTTATTGGGACGCCAATCCGAAACGCTTCCGGCTCGTCCTTCAACAGATTGGGCTGCACCGAAAACGGAGCATAGCCAACGGCTCCCTCTGTTTGCCCCAGGTTGTAGACTGCAAATCGAGAGTAGTAGTCGCTCCTGTCCGTCGATTTCTTCCGCAGTAACTGAAGATCCGCTTTCTTTCCTCGAACAGCCACTTGCGTGTTCCGCCCCCCAGCCGACTGGACCCGAATCTGTGCGATCTGAACCGCTCCTCCCGGACCTCCCACAATCACAGATCGCCAAAGCAGATCGCCTCGGCTATTCCGCAGATAGCTTCCCAGTAACGCTGCAGCCACGCACGCGATGGTCACAACGGAAACCGTATATGTCATGACTCGCCGACGATTGGATCGAAACATCAGCAGTGCCACAACACCCGAAAACAGCAGATAGATGCTGAAGACAGCCAGCACCATCAAACGAGTAAAGCTCGCATTCGAAGTGCCAACATAAGTAAGCGGCAATTGGTCAGGAATCGAAACGGCGCTGTATCTTGAAAGTCGAGAAGACGCCTCCAGCACCGTCTCGACGGCTCGAGACTCATCAGCAGAGAACAATCGTCCGTTGTATTCACGAATCGATCCCGCACCACAACGATACGTCTGATGCTCATCCTGCAGAACAGCCGGCTGTGACCTTAACGGAGCAGCCTTCTTCAGACGTTCAAGAACTTCCTTCGACGACTCATGAACGAATACTGTTCCCCCCAGACACACCCAGTGGCCAATCGCATCCCATTGAGGATCATTCAGCATTTCGACTTTCACCGTTTCGGAAAACAGCATCGCCTGAGCGACTGTCAATGGTCCCGGATGTTGAGGAACCTGCCACGACTTTACTGAGACGGGCTGCACCGACCGACCTAAACCAAACCGCGGCAGGAATCTATCTTCTACGGCCCCTGTGGGTTTCGGGGCCGTAGTTTCGGACTGCGGTGAACCTGAAGCCACCGGAGTTTCCACCGCTGGCAACTGCAGGGCTCGACCACCGTCATCGACAAACAACAGATAGTTGACGTCTTCAGAAAAATCTTTGCCGGTCATCAAAGGCAATTGGCGTGTCCAGAAGTCTGTTGATCCATCCGTGTAGGTCGCAACGCAGTCACTCCAATCCGACAACGCCAGCACTGATGAGAATCGTCGAACGCTTCCCGGACCAACAAAAACATCGCCCAGATTGATCTCTCGCTCTGTCTCTGGTTCGCTCAGAATCAATTGGCCTTCCAAAACCTGACTCGACTGATTCGAAATCAGGAACGAAACCGGAACCGGGGCATCCGTCTCAACACGACCATCCCATCCAACGACCGCCTGAATATCCAGCCCTGGAAAGTCCGGCTGATGATCATCTGGCTTAACGGCTGACTGTCCCATCACTGGTGTCGGTAATCCAACACACATCAAAAACAGGATCAGCAGAGACTGCCCCCATGATGCTGGCGCGTTCGCTGATTTATGCATCAGAAGTTCTCCTTTGCAGCAGCATTCAGATACTCCGGACGCAGCGTCCGACTCAATCGCCGCAGGAAGAAGGCACACACGAAAATGAGTGATCCATGCACAACATAAAAAACAGCCGCTGGCGGATCATAGAGAAAGCTGTTCGGCCGTCCCCAATACTGCGTTCCCAGAATCGTGGCTGGTGATGCCGCTGCGATCGTCGGACCACTGCGATACAAGAGCTGATACTCACGCAACTCATGCACCTCACTCATCATGGCTCCAAAGGCCAATGGCAGCACACACATGAAGACACCGTAGAGCACAAACACCAGACCGAACGAAACACTCTTCATCCACATCGTCAGGCACAACGTCCGCTGCAGCAAATAAACTGTCACCGCCGCAACACTCAGCACAATCGTCCCCTTCCAGCCCTCACTGACAAAGTTCGCACTGGTCATCCTGGAATGGTTATAGGATTCCGCGGCTTCACTGAGCCCGCTCGGAACAACCAGCGAAGAATTGAACCACGCGGGAAACCCCAATGTCATCCCGGTTGACAGCAATAACACCAGAGCAAAACACACTGAATCCATGGCAGAAACAGAGGCTTTCAGGCCGGGAATGACAGGCCCTCGCAGATACGTCGTGTTTCGGGCATGCGAAAACAGCAGTGTTGCAATCAGCAGAGTCACTCCATGAAAAGTGTGGCAGGCCGTCAACAACTCCGCAAAGAACCAGCCGTACAACCCACCGCTTGCCGACATCGTTTTAAAGTAGCGGCAGATCGCGTCAATGTAGACGTTCCACACGAGAACGACCGGCACAACCAATAGAACAAAACCCGCGCCCCATCGCAGCAGACCATCAAAGCGTCGTAATATGTCGTCGCGATTTTCGTAAAAGAACGCCAGTTCGGATGGTCGCTGAATGTGCAGCCGAAAACGAAAACGCCGTTTACGTTTACTGTCACCTGCTCGAACAACTTCCCCGAACGTACTGTTGTCACGAATGATGCCATACAACGGACCGACAGAGATCGCCACAAGAGCCATACCCGTCACGGTCATCATGCCAATAGCACACGAAGTAAACACACTCGAAAAACTGCGGAAGTATTCGTCTTCAATCATTCCCGACGCGGAATACACGCCCTGCAGAAGTGCCGGAAACGGAGTGACCACAAACGGCTGATACGGAATTGGGGCACACCCCAGAGCACATAGAAAGATTCCTCCTCCCACGACCAGCAGCATGGCCAGCACTTCATTGAAGTACAGCGACAGCCACAACATCACGACAGCCAGCATGATGCAGTAAAGCCAGACAAGAAAGAGATTGGCGATAAACGTGCTCCACTCAAGTCCTCCCAGAGCAAGCACCAGAACAAACCACGGCAGCAGCAGAAACAGCACTAAACCCAGAAACAAATTCTGAGATGTGACTTTGCCAATCAGAAATCTCAGCGGCGTAATCCCGCTCATCACAATCTGATCAAAATACCGGCCAATTCGTGGCCCCATGAAAACACTCGTCAGTCGCATCGGGATCAACAACGTTGCAAACGCCGTTGCACCGCCCAGCAGGATCAGGCCGAGGATCTGCCCGAATTCCATACTCTCCGTGATCATCTGCCATTCCGGATCATTGGGATCCAGCATCAATGGCAGCAGTGTCATCAGGATCGTTCCGTTCAGAACCAGCCCCGCCAGACCAACGTTCCAGCCGGAAATCAAACTGGCCTGATCACGTCCATACGTCGGGCTGTTTCGAAAGAGCCCCAGAAATCGGCGGACCGCAATCATGTGACTTTCCCCGCTGTGGACCGCATAAAGATCTCTTCGAGATTCACTTCGTTCTCCGCAAACTGCAGAACGCGAATGTCATGTTGCAGTAAAGCCGCCAGCACAAAATTGCTGTTTGGCTCATCACTCGTCAGCACGATCGCCTGATCACGGATTTCACAGGTCGAGATGCCTCGAAGCTGGCTTAACATCTGAGATGTTCTGGTCAGATCTTCCGGAAGCACTTTGAGCCGAATGCTTCGCTGAGCAATTCCCGTATGAGCACGCAGCGTGGCGAGATCACCTTCCAGCACAAGTCGCCCGGCTTCCAGAATTCCTACTCGATCACTGATGTCTTCGATGTCCGGAAGAATATGCGAGCTGATAATGATGGCCTTACCCAGCGATGCCAGCGTTTTGATAATCTCACGCAGCTCGTTGCGGGCTCGAGGATCCAGGCCGCTGGCGGGTTCGTCGAGAACCAGCACCGACGGATCATGCAACAATGTCTTTGCCAGCAGTAATCTCTGACGATTGCCGGTCGACAGGCCTTTGACCATCACACTCTCGCGGCCCATCAGGTCGGTCAGCTCACACACATCCCGAATGCGAACTGCTCGCTCCGCAGCCGTCAACCCGTACATGCAAGCAAAGTAATCAAGGTACTCTTCAATAGACATATTGCGAGGACACCCGAACTCGGCCGGCATAAATCCGAGGTGAGCTCGGGCCGCACGAGGATTCTCGCGAACAGACTTGCCTTCAACTCGCACATCTCCTGAATCCGGCACGGCCAGAGTCGAAATCATTCGCAGCAGCGTCGTCTTTCCGGCTCCGTTCGGTCCGATGAGTCCCAGAGTCGCCCCGCGAGGAACCTGAAAGCTGACTCGATTCACGGCGATCAGGTCGTCGAACGTCTTGGTTACATTGTCAATTTCAATTGCTGCTGTCACCACAACATGTTTCCCCGCCAGACTATTGCGGCCCCCGGGCATCACACTCTGTCAGGGGGCAAGATAAGTCACTCTCTCAACTTCGTCTAACGACGCTTCAGAATCCGAAATCACGCACGCTGAGGGCTTGATTTGTCGAATCGCCCACGTGACATTTCAACGCTCCACCGCAATCAATGAGAACATTTCCCCCGCGAGCCCCAAATGCATTGCCCCGGTTTAAAGTTCCTGATCAATAACCTCGCGACACTTATCGCCTTTTTGATGACAGGCTCCGTGAGCCTCGCAGCGGATCAGCCGAACGTCCTGATGATCCTCGTGGACGATCTCAAACCCACGCTCGGTTGCTACGGAGATGAGATTGCGAAAACACCCAACATCGATCGCCTGTTCGCCCGAGGCCTGAGGTTTGATCGTGCTTACTGTAACCAGGCAGTCTGCGCTCCGTCTCGATTTACGTTGATGCTGGGCTCTCATTCAACGTCAAGCGGCCTCTATGGTCTTGGCAGCCGCCTCCGGGATCGGCATCTGAACGCCGTCACGTTGCCTCAGCACTTTGCCGCACATGGATATCGTACGGAATCTCTTGGCAAGGTCTTTCACATTGGACACGGCAATGAAGGCGATCCATTGTCGTTCAGCGTTCCGCATTTCAAGGAGAAAGTGATCGAGTACCTTGATCCGGCCAGCACACAAGGCGGCCAGCTCACTCGCGAGGAAGCTCTGTTTACAAATCAGAAGCTGGATGCCATTCGCTCGCTTCCGCGCGGCGCTGCATTCGAAGCACCGATTGCCAACGACGATGACTATGCCGACGGACGAGTTGCCGCAGAAACGATCGTTCGACTTCAATCCGCAAAGCAGCGCCGCGAAACTGAGGGTACGCCGTTCTTCATTGTGGCCGGTTTTGTGCGGCCTCATCTGCCTTTCTCCGCGCCAAAGAAGTACTGGGATTTATACGATCCAAACCAGCTTCAGCTCCCAGCCTTCGAGCAACTTCCGGAGAACGCCCCCGCTGTGGCTGGAAAACGTGGCGGAGAGATCACCGCCTACGATCCTGTGCCGGCAGACCGCGCGGCAGCGTTTTCGACATCACTGAAGCAACAACTGATTCATGGCTACTACGCGAGCACCAGCTACATGGATGCTCAAGTCGGACGAGTGATCGATGAACTTGATCGCCTGAAGCTGCAGGGCGACACGATGATCGTGTTCTGGAGCGATCATGGCTATCACCTCGGTGATCACGGAATCTGGACCAAGCATACAAACTATGAGCAGGCCACGCGGATTCCTTTGCTGATTGTCGCTCCGGGTGTGACTCAACCCAACACCGTGACAAGTCAGTTGACCGAATCGGTGGACCTCTACCCAACACTGGCCGAACTCGCAGGCTTACCAAAGCCAGGCGGACCACAACCCATCGATGGTCTCAGCCTCGCTCCAGTGCTCCGTGATCCAAAGGCTCGCATCAGAGATCATGTCTTCCACGCCTATCCGAACGCAAAACTCGGCCGCGCGATTCGTACGGATCGATATCGTCTGGTCGAATGGAAAACGCCCGGAGCCAATCCGGAATCAGCAGATCTGGAACTCTACGATTACGAAACTGATCCGCAGGAAACACGCAACGTGGTCCAGGATCAGTCGTCTGTCACGGAGTCGCTTCGAAAAATCCTGTACACTCATCCGGAAGCTGCTCCGCTCAATGGTCGACCAAATGCATCAAACACAGAAAGCTTACGACCGAAAAATTTGACGACCGAAAAATGAAACGAAGAACACAGAGGTTTACTTTGCCATTAATTTTTCGGTCACAGAATCTTTCGGTCCGATGCGTTACAGCCTTGCTTTGTCGTCGTTTGACATGGCGCGACGCATCCTCTGAACTACGCGCGGCCGGGATCACAGAGAGGATTTCCTGCACGGTGTGGGTGGAGGCTGGGTGTTTGCTGAATACGTAAAAGACATCGCCTCAATCATGGCCGAGCACGGAATCACCGGCCCGTCACTTCGCTACCTCGCAATCTTCCTGAAGGCTCCCGACACTTGTCCGAACTGCTTCCACAAAACCCTCTCGCACCACATGACTACTGGATGAAGAAAGCTCTCGACCAGGCGGTCATTGCTTTTGATGAGGGAGAAGTGCCGGTCGGAGCTGTGATTGTGTATCAGGAGCGAGTCATCGCCGAAGGTCGCAATCAGCGTGAGACACTGAATGATCCCACAGCTCACGCAGAGATGATTGCGATTACTCAGGCGGCTGAAGTTCTGCAATCCTGGCGACTTCTGGACTGCACTCTGTACGTCACACTCGAACCCTGCCCAATGTGCGCAGGCGCCATCGTGCAGGCGCGTATCCCCAGGGTCATCTACGGGACAACAGACCCCAAAGCCGGCGCCTGCCATACGCTTTTCAGCCTGACTTCTGATATTCGCCTGAATCATCAGTCGGCCGTGATGGGCGGTGTCATGGCCGAAGACTGCAAGGCCATTCTGCAGGAGTTCTTCCGCCAGCAACGAGCCCTCGGGAAGAAATAGACAACTCGTTTTGCACCAGCGGGGTGTTGATCGGAGATTCGAAACGCCAGATCTCAAATCCACAATGATCAGGCATTTCGACACTCGTTTACGCTGTTGTGGACCAGGTCACGGAAAGAACCAGCAGATTTTGCCGAAGTCATGGAGCCGTGGCAAAATCTGCCGTCCTGCGGGGCAAAAAACGATGCAATAGCAATCATCGAAAAAAGAGCTGCGGAGAATCGTGATCAAAACTTTAACCGCTATTGACCCAATTTTTCCATTGGGATAAATCTCCTCTCGCACGCAGCCTGTTCCTCGGCAGATTCGGCCAAACACCTGCGACTCCTTTCCTCTTTCTGCTGTTCTCCACCGGCTGGTTTAAGTCACTGCAGGATGCAGTGGTGAAACTTGTCACCTGTCCCACCTTGATGGTTCCTTGTCTCTGCTTCGCACAACTCAGCCGCACTGAGGACTGGAAACGGAAACTTCGAATCTGATCTCCTCTTCACTGGCTCGCATGTGTTTCCTGGTGGAATCAGTGCGCGCTCGTGAGCATTTCTTCAGGGAAGAAGCACATGCTGTCCAGAAGACTCACTTTTGGTGCCGCGCTGGGAGCGCTGGTTGTCTCGTTGCAAAGCACGGCCCAGGCTCAATATTACGATGGCTGTGGTGGTTGTGGTCCCGTGATGGCTCAGCCGATCGCTCAATGCACGCCGATCCAGCCGGTTCAGCAAACCTGCTACCAGACCGTGCCCATCACAACTTACACCCGTGAAAAACAAACCGTTCAGGTACCCACCTATGAAACGGCTTATGAAGATCGGGAATACACGGAATACCGTCCCGTGACTCGCAGCCGCGAAGTCGAAGTCCCAACGGTCTCTTACCAGAACGTGACGGAGTACCGCACGGTCAATCGGGATATGGGCCGGTGGACCACGAACTACCATCCGATCGCGAAATGTGCCCCATGTCAGGTCGACCCTCGACCGGGTCTGATTGGCTGGATGAATCGCACGGGCTATTCGATGAGAACGGCGTTTACGCCAAACTACACGACTTCCCGCCAGTATGTTCCGAACATGGTGACCTGCAGTGTTCCTCAAACCCGCCAGGTTGCTGTTCATGGAACTCGACGCGTTACTATGCAGGAAACCGAGATGGTGGCCGAACGGAAGACTCAGAAAGTTCAGGTTCAGAAACTGGTCATGAAGTCTCAGGAAGTCACTGTGATGAGGCCTCAAACAGCTTATCGAACCGTACCGATTGGAACCGCCATGGCCTATGGTTCACCTTACATCGGCGGCTCACAGATGGCTTATGGCTATCCAATCATCGAGAACTCCAGCACCCGAGCAGCACTTGCTCCGGCACCCGATCCTATCAGTGCTGAAAGATCAACATTCAAAGAAGACAGTGCTGATCCGGACAAGTCCTTTAAGCGTGCCGCCGGTGACGATGGCAACACTGATGGAGCAGGGCTGGAAACACCGCTTCGCAGCGATGATGACGTGCCAGCCTTCGGTGCTCCACAAACACGACGTTCTCCGAAGAAATCTGATGATCTCGTGATTCCCGCCGTTTTCCGCAAAGAGGCCGCACCAGAAACGGCAGCGGCAAAACCAGTCGCCGCGAAGGCTGCTGGATGGCGCGCCACTCGAAAGTCGAGTGAACGCAGTATCTCTTCGAGCAGCCTCGACAGACCGTCGATCTCTATGGCTGACTCCACACGAGAAAAGTAGTTCTTTCCTGAACTGCACCATTGAAACACGCAGCGTTCAATCGCGAACGCTGCCGCTGAATCCTATCCCCCTCTCTCCTCTCTCTCCCTTCCTTTCTGTCCTAAGAGTTGATGCGTCCCCTCGCGGCACCGGTATCATACCGGTGCCCATTTTCGTTTATACTCTTCGCTATTTCGGCCGATGCTTTAATCGTCCTTTGTGACAGTAACGATTCAGGGTTGTATCCGTTCATCCCAACCCGAAGCGAGAGCGAGGGATCGAAGGATTTCTGCAAAATCCCTCACTGACGTCTCGGGTTGGGATTTCAGCACATCGAAACATCGGGAAGTTGATTTGGGACGGTTCCCGAATCGACAACTCGTTCACGAAATCTGACTGATTGACCACACCAACCAATCAAATCGCCACACAGGATCTTCGCCATTTCCGACAACGAACCTTCCCTGACTCAGTCTCAGTTCCTGACCAGTGCAGGAATCTTCGAAGGAGCGATTCTGGTTGTCGCATTCATCGGCGGATGGCTCACCGGTTGTGCGCCTCTTGCGACTCTGTCGTGGTCCGCTCAGGATTTTGGATTCGGAATTCTGGCCACCGGGCCGATGCTGATTCTTTTGACAATCTGCATGGTCTCACGCTCCAAAGGACTCGTGCAGATCCGCGAGTTCGTTCGAGATTCCATCGGTCCTTATTTGAGTGACTGCCGTTGGTTCGACATTGTTCTGCTGGCGATTCTGGCCGGAGTCTGCGAAGAAGCCTTCTTTCGCGGCTTCCTGTATCTGTGGATTCAGGACTGGAATCCGTTTCTGGCCGTGCTGATCAGCAATCTCCTGTTCGGCCTCGCTCACGCCCTCACACCCGTCTACGCCATGCTGGCCGCTTTTCTCGGGCTCTACCTCACCGCCCTCATCGCCGCCGACCGCACACCCAATCTGCTGATCCCGATGACGGCTCACACACTCTACGATCTCATCGCGTTCATTATTGTGATCCGAGACTTTCGAAAGCATGAGTTGGAAGAGCAGCAAACCCAGAATGAGGCCTGAACCTCAATCCAGACCCAGTGATGCGAGCACGTTGCTGGATAACTTCGCAGCTTTTGCGGCGTCCTTGAGTTTGGAGACGACAAAGAACTTATGATTGGCGACGGCTTGTTCCGTGATGTTCAGCCGCAGGGCTACATCTTTGTTGGCCCAGCCGAGCACAAAAATCAGCTCGACACATTGCAGCCGTTCCCACGCTCCACTCACTTTGAAATCCTGGATCAGTTCCTTCAGGCAACTCTCCACAACACCAGACTCCGCTCGAGCCTGCTCGCTGCTGCGCATCATGCTGGAGGCGGCTCGACCGGGACCTGTCAGATCGCGAGCGGCTCCGTCTTTGGATTCGGATGTCAGAAGTGGCAACACCGGACGACGCCCGGATCGTCTCATAAAGTCGATCAGCTTGTGCGCCGAAATCGAAAACATCCATGATTCCAGCGGTGTGCGATCGTCATAATTCGGCAATGCTTTCAGGAAGCCCAGAAAGGTTTCCTGCACAATGTCTTCCGCTGCCGAACGATCCTGCAATCGAGTTCTCGCGAAGGCCAACAGGCGACCTTCATACATATCAATACACTGCTGCCATGCATCGGCTTCACCCGCGCGAATACGGAGGACAAGCTGTCGATCGGCTTCACTGGCGGCCATGGGTCTCTTTATCGCGACAACGAACACAGGAATGAGTTAAGTGAGCGGGGAACAAATAAGCTACCTGCGAATCATGGCGAGCGGTTGGCGTTAGCCGACCGGTAGGCGTTTCTACCGGCCGGTTCACACCGGGCCGCTCGCCGAGCGGGTATCCTATTTCTTTGCCGCTTCCCAAGTGAGCCCGCAGTATAGATCGAGCATCCCACGACGTTGAACTGGTAAAGCCATGCCTTTGAAAAGAAGCGGCGCTTTTTCGAGAAGCCTGCCCGTCGGCGGAGCGACGGGTGTACGGTACACCCGTCGCTCCGCCGACGGGATTGATTACTCCTCATCCGCCTGGCGCAGATTCCATGCGGTAGCTGCGATGCGAAGGTGAGCGTACGAGATTTCGCTTTTCAGATGTTCGAACAGCGGCTTCAGACGCTCAGAGCCAAGCTGCCCAATGGCTTCGTTGATTCGCTTTTCCATCGTCGGAGGAACCCAGGGACTGATCTCTGTGATGCGGTGAGCCTCCACATACATGCCCAGATACTTACTGACCGTGTCTATGGAACGACCCAATTGATGAGCCGCGTCTTCCATCGAAAAACCCTGCTCAAACAGATCGAAATACTCCTGAGCCTTCCCTTCGCTCGGAGCCTTCGTTGCCTGTCGCAGCGCAGGGCGAGCCTTGACGGCTTCGTCCAGCCCGACGTTTGTTTCGACGTTGTTGGCTTCGCACCATTGCTGAATCGTAAACAGTACGACCGCTCCGAATTCTTTCTGCTTCTGAGCACCGATGCCGCTGATCTTCGTCAACATCCCACCCTTCGTCGGTCGGTGACGCGCCAGATCTCGCAGAGTCGCATCGCCAAAAATAATGTAGGGCGGCACATGCTTCTGAATGGCCAGACGAGTTCTCATGGCTCGCAGCTCTTCAAACAGATCCCGATCCACTCCGGACCATGGATCTTCAAATGGCTGCGCGGAATCGGCCACGCGAGTTCTCAGCAGAGTCGGCGTCTGCTTTCCCTTCAGCAATCCTCGTCCCGATGGCGTGACTTCCAGACAGTTGAACTCACCGGCCTGTCGTAGAAATCCCTGAGACAACAACTGATCAATCCAGTTTCGCAGTTGCGGCTCGGACTCATCTTTCATCAGACCGTGGGTGGTCAGCTTGTCATGGCCATTCTCCACGATACGTTTCGCCCTGGAGCCGCGCAGCACCTGGGCTGTATAAGCCGCTCCGAAGCGTTCACCCTGCCGGACAACACACGACAGAATTTTTTGCCCCACGATCAGAGGATCCGAAACCGGCTCCATCTCTTTCAGACAAAAGTCGCACGCGCCGCAGTTGCTGGTCTCCAGAATCTGCCCGAAGTGTTCCACAAGCTGAGCATGGCGGCAACGAGTACTCACGCAGTACTGTTTCATCGCCTGCAAAGATTCACGGCCGGCATCCAGCACCGCAGGATCTTCGATATCCTGCATCAGGAATTCCCAAGTGTCCACATCATTCGCTGCGTACAGCAGGACGCAGTCGGCCTCCAGACCATCGCGGCCTGCGCGTCCGCTCTCCTGCTGATAGTTTTCCAGTGACCGCGGCATCTCGGCGTGAATCACGAAACGCACGTTGCTTTTGTCGATGCCCATTCCGAAAGCAACGGTCGCCACGATGATGTTGACGTCTTCGTCGATGAAGGCATCCTGATTTTTCCGGCGATCTTCATCCGGCATCCCAGCATGATAGGGCAACGTGCGAAAGCCCAGCCGATTCAGAGCTTCACTGGTCGCATCGACATTCTTACGACTGATGCAATAAATGACTCCGGATTCCCCTTTATGTCGATTCAGGATTCTCTGAATCTGTCCAATCGCATCGGTCCGCCGTTCGACTCGATATTGCAGATTCGGTCGATCAAACGATCCCACCAGAATATCGCAGTTCGTCAGACCCAACTGCTCCACAATGTCTGCACGGACCTGCTCAGTGGCGGTGGCCGTGTAACCGTGAACAGAGATGCCCGGAAAGATCGTCTTCAAGTTTCGAAGCTGTCGATATTCGGGACGAAAATCGTGCCCCCACTGACTGATACAGTGAGCTTCGTCGATCGCCACAAAGGAAACTCCCGCGCTCTGCAGGAACTCCACCGTCCTGGTTTGAACCAGTCGCTCCGGAGCGATGTAAAGCAGCTTCAGTTCTCGTCGACGAATCTTGTCGGCGACTTCGATCTTTTCGCGATTCGTCTGCATGCTGTTGATGCAGGCCGCCGAGATCCCAACGCTCTGCAGCGAATCGACCTGATCCTTCATCAGCGAAATCAGTGGCGAAACAATCAGAGCCAGGCCGTCACGAGAAATCGCCGGAACCTGATAACACAGCGACTTGCCTCCGCCCGTGGGCAGCACGACCAGCGAATCCTGATCGCTCATGACCAGCGACATCGCTTCGCGCTGCAACGCGCGGAAGCCGGGATAGCCCCAATACTGCTTCAGGTTGGCTAACAATGCTTTCGCGAAATGCGAAGTGTCTGCTCGACCATCGCTGGGCGAATCATCTTCTGAAGCAGAAATCTGAGAACCTCGTTTAGTCATGAAGAATTTTATCTGCGGGAATGCAGCCGCCAATTAATAAATCGACGGCGGCGCATCCTGGCTGCCATCCGAATGCAGAAACCGAAAGTCACAGCCTTCGTGAGCCTGTGTCGTCTCATCGAAATACAACTTGCCGTAACCTCGACTGAACTTCGGGTCTGGTGCCACCCACTTCGCTCGGCGTGAGTTCAGCTCTTCCTCGGACACTTCCAGTTGCAGCTTTCGACTGGCGACGTCCAGACAAATGATGTCGCCACTTTGGACCAAAGCCAACGGTCCGCCAATGTAGGACTCAGGCGACACATGCAGCACGCATGCTCCGTAACTGGTGCCGCTCATTCGCGCGTCGCTGATACGAACCATGTCGCGAACTCCGTCCTGCAAAAGGTATTTCGGAATTGGCAACATGCCCCATTCCGGAATTCCCGGAGCGCCCAGCGGACCGGCATTCTGCAACACGATGACATGATCCTTCGTCAGCCCCAGCGCTGGATCATCAATGCGTGCCTTCAGGTCCGGATAGTCCTTGAAGACTGCGGCCGGACCGCGATGCTGCAGCAAATGAGCTTCTGCGGCGGCCGGTTTAATCACGCATCCATCCGGAGCCAGGTTGCCTCGCAAAACCGCCAGGCTTCCTGTTGTACAGATTGCGTTGTTTCGCCGACGAATGACGTCGTCGTTCCAGATCTCCGCTTCGCCGATGGCATCTTTAAGCGTCTTCCCTTCGACTGTCACCGCATCCAGATGTAACAGATCCGAAATCTGCGCGAGCAGTGCATTCAGCCCGCCCGCGTCGAAGAAATCACCCATTACATATTTGCCGGTCGGACGAAGATTGGCCAACACCGGCGTTCGCTGTGAGATTCGATCAAAGTCTTCCAGAGTCACGGTGACACCGGTTCGTCCGGCCATCGCCATCAGATGCACAATCGCATTTGTGGATCCCCCGATCGCCATCAGTGTCGTGATCGCATTCTCGAACGACGCGCGATTCATCAGCTCGGTTGGTTTCACATGATGCCAGGCCAACTCAACGGCCTGACGACCTGTCTGTGCGGCCATGCGAGCATGTCCAGAATGAGTGGCTGGCACAGAACTGGCTCCGGCCAGAGTCATCCCCATCACTTCGGCAATTGCGGTCATCGTCGATGCAGTGCCCATCGTCATGCAATGGCCGGGAGAAGCCGCGATATGGTCTTCGAGTTCACACCAGGCTTCGCACGACATTCGACCCGCGCCACGTTCCGCCCAGAATCGCCAGACATCTGTGCCGCTGGCCAGTTGCTCGCCATGCCAGGACGTTCGATTCATCGGACCGCCCGGCATCACAATTGAAGGCACATCCGCGCTGAGTGCTCCCATCAGAAGAGCCGGTGTCGTTTTGTCGCAACCGCTCATCAGCACAGCCGCATCGATGGGATACGTCCGCAGCACTTCTTCGGCTTCCATCGCGAGGAAGTTGCGATAGTACATCGACGTCGGCTTCATGAACGTCTCGCTGAGCCCCATCACGGGGATTTCAACCGGGAAGCCACCTGCCTGCCAGACTCCACGTTTAATCTCTTCCACGCGCTGTCGAAAATGGGCGTGACAGGAGATGAGATCGTTCCAGGTATTCAGAATGCCAATGACCGGCTTCCCGGAAAAATCCTCTGTCGTGAAGCCCGCTTGTTTCTGGCGAGAACGATGGCCAAACGAACGCAGATCGTCCGGCCCCAGATAACGATGACTCCGAAGTTCCTGAGCAGTGAGACGTGTGCGAGATAACATGGGACTCCTGGGTTCCGTGAGTGTTTTCAGGTTTCTGTTTTCAGTCGCCCGGTATTTGTGACAATAGGCATCGAAATCCGTGGGGCATCATTTCTCATCCTGTTGGAATTGTCGAACG
Organism: Planctomycetaceae bacterium; assembly: GCA_044235005.1. Classification (GTDB taxonomy): domain Bacteria; phylum Planctomycetota; class Planctomycetia; order Planctomycetales; family Planctomycetaceae; genus SXXK01. The sequence goes on from JBIIIF010000032.1 coordinate 17,733, forward strand.
AGCAACGTCAGGAACGGCCAGGAATCGCCATGAGTGAACGACGACCGCCGTCGAAATCCGTATTCTCCGATCACGACGCCACCGGCTCCACAGAAAACATGAGCCGTCGAACTGGTTTTTTGTGGATGCAACGTCCATTTGCCAACAAAGAAGGTTACTCTGTGCCGTTCTTTGTCAGGCAACCCGGGTGGCTCAGGTATTTCGCTGGGGAGCTCGTTTTCTGATCGCGACTCCAAACACTGAAACGAAACTTTAATGCCTCACGCCTCACATCACGACACGAATTCAATATCTCCGCCGCGCACGACAGAGGAATCAGATAACCCTGTACCAAAAGTCCATATTGCCTGGCTGCAGCTTCGGATGGGCTGGCCGACGGTTGGCAAGATTCGGCTTGACCAGGAAAAGAAGGACGCAATCGCCTCGATCATTTCGCACTATGAAAAGGCAGGGACTCCCGATCGTGCTCGGGCCGAATTTGATCAGGTGCTTCAGCGACTGGAAGAAGAGCACGCCATGCGGCTGCGAGAGCTTGTCAAAGAGCAGCGACGAGCAGCAAAACAGCAGAATAATCCCATCCAGATTATTCAGGAAACGAATGCGTCCAAGGTCCGACAACGAGTCGAATTGACTGAGGAAACTCCGCCTCTGATCGCCGAATGGAAGCGTCTCATCGAGCGTCTGTTTTGATGACAAGAGGGCTGACGTTTTCATCTGAGCGGGAACAGGCGGCTAACGAGGTGACAAGCTCACTCGGTGGCGATAAACTCCGGATCCCACGTGTTTCCTGCGTCGTAAACAACACTTTGAGACGACTCATATGATTTCTCCGAAGCGCGAGTTTCTGCAGCGCACCAGCATTGCTGCGATGCTGATGCTATGCCTTTTTCTGACGAGTTCTGGTTGCCAAAATGGTGGCGGTGATGGCGGTGGCGACACTGACGAAATCCTGATTGGGCACTATGGGTCCATGACCGGGTCTGAAGCCACTTTCGGAATCTCAACCGACAACGGAATCAGGATGGCCGTTGAGGAACTGAATGCCGCAGGAGGTATCAAGGGCCGTAAGGTGAAGCTGATCACCTACGACGACAAGGGCGATGCACGTGAAGCGGGTACGACCGTGACTCGACTAGTCACGAATGACGGCGTGGTGGCCGTGATCGGCGAAGTGGCTTCCGGACTTTCACTGGCGGCGGCTCCAATCTGTCAGGATGGCGGAGTCCCGATGATCAGTCCGTCTTCGACCAACCCGAAAGTCACCAAAATCGGTGACATGATTTTTCGAGTTTGCTTTATCGATCCATTCCAGGGAAAAGTGTGTGCCAAGTTTGCTCGCGAACACGAAGGGCTGAAAGCGTCCAGGGCTGCGATCTTGACAGACCAGGCTTCTCCTTATTCAGTAGGCCTGGAAGAAGAGTTCGAGAAAGCCTTCGTCGCGATGGGTGGAGCAGTCGTCAGCAAGCAAACCTATCAGGCAGGTGATCAGGACTTTTCAGCACAGTTGACATCAATCCGCGGCGCTGAGCCAGATGTGATTTTCATTCCGGGCTACTACACCGACGTGGGTAACATTGTGCTGCAGGCTCGCAAGCTGGGCATGAAGCAGGTGTTCCTTGGCGGCGACGGCTGGGATTCTGCCAAGCTGGGTGAGATTGCCGGGGAAGCGATCAATGGCTGCTTCTACTCCAATCACTATTCGCATGAAGACCCCAGCCCTAAGGTTCAGGAATTCATCAAGAAGTACGTCGCGAAGCATGAACAAACTCCGGATGCTCTTGCAGCACTGGGTCATGATTCGGCCATGATTCTGTTCGAGGCCATGAAGAAGGCCGAGTCACTGGAGGGCGCGGCATTGGCGGCAGAACTGGCGAAGACGAAAGAGTTTGAAGGCGTGACAGGCAAGATTTCCATTGACGCAGAACGCAACGCCGTCAAACCTGCCGTCATTCTGGAAATGAAGGACGGCAAGCCCAGCTACGTCGCCACGATTCAACCTGAGTAACTCCGTAGACTCACAGAAACGGATTCATGTCAGACTTTGCTCAAACGCTGATCACCGCAATTGCCATTGGCAGTTTGTATGCGCTGATCGCCCTGGGCTACACGATGGTCTACGGGATCCTGAAGTTCATTAACTTCGCTCACAGCGATATTGTAGTGCTCGGCGCATGGACCAGTTACACACTGGCCGTGCGTCTGTTGCCGATGCTGGGTTTGAATCCTCATAACCCCGCCACCGCTCCGCCATTCTGGGTGGCGATCCTTGTGTTGGTCGCCGCGATGGCGTTTTGCGGAACTGTGGGCTTTGTGATCGAGCGACTCGCGTACCGACCTTTGCGCCGGGCTCCTCGTCTGAATGTACTGATTACTGCGATTGGCGTTTCCCTGCTGCTGCAGAATATCGGTCAGCTCAATTTCGTCTTTGGTGCCAGTCCGCAAAAAATGCCCCCACTGTTGCCGGCCTGGGAACTTGCCTCATTCACATTCGGCGAGGGAGAGTCAGCTCGACGCCTTGTGATTGGCCTTGTCGATGTGGTGATCTTTGCAACTGCCACGTCTTTGATGCTGGTGATGCAGTATCTGGTCTTCCACACCAGACTTGGTGTGGCGATGCGAGCCGTTTCCTACAACACAGACACGGCCGCTCTGATGGGAATTCCCGTCGATCGAGTTGTCTCGTTTACGTTTGTGGTGGGATCGACTCTGGCCGCGGCCGCCGGGTTTCTCTATGTCATGAAGTATCCCGGTATGAACCAGACGGCTCATACCATCTGGGTGCTGCTGGGACTCAAAGCGTTCGTCGCCGCGGTGATTGGCGGGATCGGAAATGTTCGTGGCGCGGTGCTGGGAGGCTTTGTGATCGCCTTTGTCGAGCAGTTCGGCGCGTTCTATATCTCATCGAATTATCGTGATGTCTACGTGTTTGCTCTGCTGATCCTGATCCTGCTTGTGAAACCAAGCGGACTGCTGGGATCGACTTTAAGAGAGAAGGTGTAACCATGACACACACTTCTCCTGATGGTGCAAAAGGCTCTGGCGGTGGATCTGCCACTTCGGAATCATCCGCGTCGAAGTCATCGCAACAGGGCAATGCGTGGACCGGGCTGATCCCGATCGCCATCGGTTTGGCTGTTGCGTTACTGATGCATTTTCTTTTGCCGACTCCTCAGCGCAATTACTCCATCCGAATTGTGCAGGACATAGGCATCGTGATTATTCTCGCGGTGTCGCTGAACATCGTGAATGGGATGACCGGGCAGTTCTCCATCGGACACGCCGGCTTCATGACGCTTGGCGGCTACACAGCAGCATCCATCTCTTATTACGGTTCGATGCTGCTGTGGGGCAGTGCCGGTAAGCATGGCGGATTTATGGGCAGCGGAGAATGGCTGTTTGCATTCTCCTGTCTTGTGGGTGGACTCTTTGCGGCCGGCGCCGGTTATGTGGTTGGGCTTCCCTCATTGCGACTTCGTGGCGACTACCTGGCCATCGTGACTCTCGGGTTTGGTGAGATCATTCGCGTGGTTCTGCAACAGACCAACAAGGTCATCGACGATGCTGAGGCGCTCAGTAAAGCTGGCGTAAAAGAACTGCTGCCGCCGCCGCTGGGTGGATCTCTGGGATTCGATGGCGTTCCCAAGTACACCAATCTGTTCTGGGTTTATCTGGCTCTGACGGTCACGCTGGTTGTTGCGTATCGGCTGAAGAGTTCCAGTGCGGGCCGCGCGATGATTTCGATCAGAGAAGACGAGATCGCTGCTCAGGCGATGGGTGTCAATATCGCTCGCCAGAAGGTCACGGCTTTCGTGATCGCGGCGTTTTTTGCGGGCCTTGCTGGTGGCCTGTTTGCTCATGAATCGGGCGTTATTGTGAGCCCCAAAGATGCTGGATTTCAGCGATCGTTCGACTACGTGATCATGACGGTGCTTGGAGGCCGAGGTTCCATTTCCGGAGTAACGTTTGCCGCAATTCTTCTCACGCTGCTTCCTGAGCTGCTGCGGGACTTCGAACAATATCGGCTGATCGTCTACGCGTTGCTGCTGATCATCATGATGCTGGTACGTCCTCAGGGATTACTGGGAATTCATGAAATCTGGGAAATGCGAAAACGCCGTCAATCCGGTACTTCGTCCGCTGCACAAGGAGCGCAGTCATGAGTGCTCCGGCGACCAAACGAGTGACTGCTCAGGAGGCTCTGCTGAACGTCAACGAGATTGGCATCTCGTTCGGCGGGTTGAAGGCGGTGCAGAAGTTTTCGCTCCGACTACCGGGTAGCGGGCTCTACGGTCTGATAGGTCCGAATGGGGCGGGAAAAACAACGGTGTTCAATCTTCTGACCGGAGTCTACAAGCCAGACTGCGGTGAGATTCAACTGGGGTCAGCAAAACTGGGTCGTGGGAAACCTCACGAGATCACCGCCGCCGGGATCGCTCGCACGTTTCAGAACATTCGACTGTTTCCCAACCTCAGCGTTCTGGACAACGTTCGCCTGGCAGGACAGCTTCACAATCAGCATGGACTTGTGACAACCATGTTGAGAACTCGCGGTTACCGTCACGAAGAGGAAATGCTGCGACAGAAAGCTCTGGACCTGCTGAAGATCTTCGAACTTCAGGACCGTGCTAATGAGCTGGCCAGTAATCTTAGCTATGGCCATCAACGCAAACTGGAAATCATCCGCGCGCTGGCGACGAACCCAAAAGTGTTGCTTCTGGATGAGCCTGCGGCTGGTTTGAATCCGCAGGAAAAGCTTCAGTTAGCGCAGTCGATCCGACAGATTCGAGATCGTTTTCAGGTGGCGGTCCTGCTGATTGAACATGATATGCCGCTGGTGATGGAAATCTGCGAACGCATCATCGTACTGGAATATGGCATCACGATCTGTGAGGGCACACCGGCAGAAGTTCAGAACGATCCTCGAGTCATCGCCGCCTACCTGGGCGCCGGACTGGAGGATGCATAATGTCACTTCTGAGCGTCAGTAATCTTTCGGTCTCTTACGGTGCGATCGAAGCGATTCGCAACTGTTCGCTGCGAGTCGAACAGGGCGAGATAGTAACCTTGATTGGCGGAAATGGAGCCGGCAAGTCGACAATGCTGCGAACGATCTCCGGACTGCTGACACCCAAGCAGGGGACGATCCAGTTCGGAGGCAAAGAGATTCAGGGGCAACCGCCGCATCGCATTGCGCAAAGCGGGCTAGTTCATGTTCCGGAAGGTCGGGGAATCTTTGCCAATCTGACCGTCGAAGAGAATCTGCAGCTTGGTGCTTATTCACGAAGCGATCATGCGGAAATTCGCAAAGATCGCGAACGAGCCCTGGAGCTTTTTCCCAGAGTCCGTGAGCGTCTGAAACAGGCGGCGGGAACGCTCTCCGGAGGTGAACAGCAGATGGTGGCGATCGCGCGAGCGATGCTGTCCAGACCACAACTGCTGATGCTGGATGAGCCATCTCTGGGACTGGCCCCACAGATCGTGCAAACGATCTTTCAGGTGATCCGAGAAATCAACAACTCCGGTACGACCATTTTGCTGGTCGAACAAAACGCCGCCATGGCGCTCAAAGTTGCGCATCGGGCTTATGTGATTGAAGTTGGCTCGATCGAAATGGAAGGTCCGGCTGCAGAACTGGCGTCCAGTGACGAAGTTCGCAAAGCGTATCTTGGCGCTCATTGAGCAGTGTGCAAACAGCATCAGAATGTAAAGCACGGACAGGTCCAGCGAGAATAACTCCAGGCCGTTTGCGTTCGTCGCTGACACAATATAAAGCTTTGTCCCTGCGAGCAGCATCGTTCCGGGCGAACTGCTTCCTGAATCACCGCTGATGTCGTCGACAATGATTGTTCCGGAACTCGTTCCGTTCGATTTCCAGATTTCGTATCCACTGACTCCATCGTCAGCAATGAAGTACAGAGTGCCGTTCACGTTCTGCTATCCTGCCACATAGCTACCGCGCGTTCCGGATTTAATTTCCTTTACCAGAACAGTCCCTGCCGAAGTACCATTGGTCTTCCAGAGCTCACGTCCATTAGTACCATGGTCAGCGGTGAATTAAAGAGTGCCATTGACGTTGATCCGCTTGTCCGGTGAACTATTGCCATTCGACGGCAAAATGTCTTTTGCAAGCACTGTGCCGCCGGAAGTTCCATTACTTCTCCACAACTCCGTCCCATGATTTTCTGATGTCGCAACGAAGTACACCGTCGAACCAACCGTCGTCAACTGACTGGGCTTCGAGCCCACTGGATTCAACTTCAGATTGATGTCTCGCACGAGATTGAACTCTGCAGCGAGCAATAGCCGTGACTCCAGCGGTTCCGTCTGAATTTTTTTCCCGGCACGTCTGCGTCTCTCGGCAGGCGAGCTAAAGAACATGCAATTCAGCCAGTGTCGGAGATTTCCACGCATCTTCACTCTTTCGAACATCCCGGTGTACCCACAGACTTTTGCCGACGAACCATAGGAAAGGTCAAACCCAAAGAGACGCAATAGCATCCCTAGAAACCGTTGAGAACGCCTGACAGAAAAGGGACTGGCTCCCGCCAGGATCCCCGAATTACCGAAAACAGCGACCGCCAAGGGTAGCCGCCCTGGTTTTGTGAGTGCCCGCTGAGAATATGCGACGGCTTCGAAAGGGATCGCAACAAGGAAGACGCAGAACCCGGAATGATTTCACTACCAGCCTCTACCTCATTCGGATTCTCGCGCAAGGAATACCGATCGTACCGACGATTCCGGCAGACTCAACCGGTTTCAAGAGGCCGCGACAGGCACAAAAATGGCCCGGCGACAGAAGTCGTCAATGGTCAGGAACCAGGCGACCCCGGACAAATTGCTGAAGAATTCCGAGCCGCAACCATTCCCGAACCAACGCTTGCTGAATGGAGTTGACTTGTCTAACCCGGCGCAGGGAGGCCGGCGTTTCCCGGGATTTGCTCCCCGCCTGAGACATCGACGACAGGATTCAGCCGCCACTTCCGGATCAGACCGAGGAAAGGCTCAAAAGTTAAGGCTCAAAAGCAATTGTCGAACCTGTCCAAAAACAGCAACAGAGGAGTCAACAACCAGACCTGGCAGTATCCCGCTCTGAGACAACGATTTCAAAGGCATTTCCACACGCATCAGCGAATCCGCACAGGCCTGAAACAAAGCGACGGCACGGTGTTCAGCTGACGAAATGCGATCGTCCGTCTGTTCCAGCAGGACCGACGACTCCTGAAGGGCATCAGTCGCGGCTTTGCTGACTGCTGAGTTCAATCCTGTGACCATTCCGTTCCGTGATTCAATTCGAGCAAGGCGGCTCAAAAGATCGACGCACAATTGCCGGGAGTTTTTCAGGGCTGCAGAAAGATTCTCCGGTACGGCCAAAGCCACATCGGCCCGGCTTGATTGTCCGAATGCCACCAGCGCTGTGCTGCTGGCAGACATTACAGCCAAAGTCTGAAGAACGTGTCGTCGTTTCATAGTCGGGATTCCTTTTTTCAACTCGTTCATCAAGAAACATCAAACTCCGCAGTAGCCTTCCAGCTCACAATTGATCACATCAATCATCTGTCGCAGTCGGCCGACGGCTTTACGATCAAAATTCAGGCTGAGTCGAGGCAACTCCGACAGGTGAGCATCATCCGCTTCAAGGCGATGCACAGCCGTTTTCTCTATCTTACCACTCACAACGATATCAGCAAACTCATCGTTCAGTCGCTCAAGCAGTTGCTCAGTCGGCTCTACATGAAGCCGCAACACCAGACGGTCACGGATAAACCTCATGCTGTTGTAGACGCTGTAGAATCCAAGGACTTCTTCAATGGCTTCCTCGACATCATCGGTGACCTTGAAGAGCGATAAATCTCCGGGCGAAATCAGTCCATTGTCCAGCAGCTCGTCACGGATGTACTTCAGAAAATGAGACCAATAGGTGCCGCCCGGCTCATCCAGCATCACCATCGGCATCAGATCGCGTTTTCCGGTCTGAACAAGTGTCAGACTTTCAAACGCTTCATCCAGCGTCCCAAATCCCCCCGGACAACTCACGATTGCGTGGACCTCTTTCACAAACATCAGCTTACGCGTGAAGAAGTACTTCAGGCTGACCAGCTTGGGATCGCCGGCAATAACAGGATTCGCTTCCTGCTCAAATGGCAAAAGAATATTCAGTCCCATGGCCATTTCACGACCGGACCCACGGTGAGCCGCCTCCATGATCCCGCCACCTGCACCAGTAACAACCATCCAGCCTTCTTCCGCCATTCTTCGGCCAAATGTCTCGGCTGTCGTGTAACAGGGATTCTCTGGCTTCGTCCGAGCAGATCCAAAGACGGTAACTTTGCGATTCATCCGATAGGGTGCAAAGACTTTGAAGGCATATCGCAGTTCCTTTAAGGCACGGCTCAGGATCTTCAGATCTCCGCGAGTCGCCTTGTCCTCGGCCAGCTTGTCTGCTGTCTGCTTGATCTCAGCAATCAACTCTTCGTGATGCTTCAACTCCGAGACGTGTTCAATCACGTCCATTTCAGACTGATGAGGATGCTTCAGCGGGTGTCGTTTCTTCAAAGTTACCTGCCTCCGTGCAAGGGTCTGTTCGCTTTATTCAGAGAGCGCCTGCATCGCCTCATCGCGAGTTTTATAGATCGCCCAGATCGTATCGAGCGCCGTGATGCGCAGGAGTTCGAGCGCCATATCGCTGGCGCCGCACAGCACCAGTTCGCCGCCTTTTTTCTTGACGAACTTATGGCAGCGGAGCAGCAACGCGAGAAAAACCGAGCCAAAATATCCCACACGGCTCAGGTCGACAACAACCATCGGCGCTTCCTGATCGCTGAGCGGTTCCATCACGAGGTCCGCGGCCTGCTCAACCAGATCCCAGTTCAATGACTCGACACTGGAAGCCGGAGTGACCACGACAGTATTTCCATGCCACTCTATCTGAAAACTGTCGAGAACTTCTGACACAACAGCACCTCTCCTGCTCTGGTTTTTCAGCCTCTGAAGTTAGAAACGCAGACTACAGAAATTGAGTACTTCCGGAAAGTGTTCTGCCCGACTTAATGTCGGGCGAACCCCGAACCACCCGGTTTTCGCAAGAACTTCTCGTGAAGATTCGATTTCCAGCCTTTTTTTGTGGGGCTGGGAAGGTTCCGAAAGAGTTTCAGAAGTCGTTATCCAGCCGAGTCGATCCCGACTGATGCTGCTGATTGCACCCAATCTCGGAATCCGCCAGACTTCCCCCGATTGGCCTTCTCAACTCGATTTTTGTCGGCTCGCGTAATCGATCTTCACCATTCCGTCTTTCGTAAGATGATTTCCATGAAAAAACGGCGTATTCACTTCGAAGACATTTACCCGTCCGGCCCACACTACGCCCGTGGTGTTCGTGCAGGAAACATGCTTTTCCTGTCCGGCTGCACAGCCAACGGCTCCCCGGCCCAAAACGGAAGCCCGATGGAACAACTGCGAGTGATCCTGGATCGACTGACTCGCATGGTCAAAGCCGAAGGCGGCCAGTCTTCAGATATCTGCAAATTGACCATGTTCGTTGCCGACCCCTACAAGTGGCATCCGTTTGAAGGCGAACAGATCGAAATCTACCACGAGTTCTTCGGTGATGACTATCCGGTGAATACTCTCGTCGGTGTCACCTTCCCGATGGAAAGCATTCATATTGAGATTGATGCGATCGCTGTCCTTGACTGAGATTCACAACGAGAACCTTAGCCACAGTCAATGGGCCGCCAATTTTTCGATGGATGCAGGCCGGACCGAGCAGTGCGTGTTCCGTCATGTCCCTAAAACGCAGATCGTTCTTCAATCACAAGTTGCTCTGACGTTTTGCGGCTTCTGATTCCGGTGTCAATCAACAACCAAAGCGAGGCACCCAGAACGCTCATGCAGCAGGCAACACCTATGGCAGCCGGCCAACTGTAATTCGTCCCGATCCACGGTGTTAAAATCGGCGCCAGACTTCCACCGGCATTACCAATCGTATTGAGAAACGCTCCCGCAAGTCCGCCCTTGGTTGGCTCCAGAGCCGGAGCTGACGTCCAGAAAATCCCTTCGCACATCCCGAGGGCAGCGAGGGCCAGTGAGAACAACAGGATCACTTCATTCGGATCTTTGGCGGCGACTCCAAACCACGCAAAGCCAGCACTCAGCAACATGCCCGACATCGCAATGCTGCGACAGCTCCAGCGCACGCCGATGCGTCGACTCAATAGATCGGTCAACATTCCTCCGAATGCCATGCCGATCGCCATCGCCATCATGACAATAAATGTGGCTCGACGACTCTCACCAGCCGGCAACTGCAGTTCTCTGCCAAAGTAAAAATCAATCCAGTAGAAGAACAGATACTGAAAGTAGCTGTAGGCCGCATAACTGCAGGCCAGAATCATCAACTGGCTGTTCCTGAACAGCGCCAGAAAGTCTGCGGCAGAAGCTTTCGTTCCGGCAGCCGGCACATGACTCATCGCGACCAACTGCTTTTCCGCCTCGTTCGCATTCGGATGCCCGTTCACATCATCGGTCGATAACGCCAGCCAAAGAATTGAAAACGCCATCAACGCTCCGCCGGAAATCATAAACGCAATCGACCAGTCAAATTGGTCCATCAACCAACCGAACCCCGGTGCCGTAACAGAGATACCAATCAGCGCCCCGGCTGTAACAAGACCGTTGGCCGTCGAACGACTGGTCAACGGGAACCACAGAGAAACACTGCGTGCTGCTCCCGGGTGCAACGGCGTACTGCAGAAACCCGCAATGCTGCGTACCACAATCAGCGGAATCAGCAATGAAGCGATCGGCCAGCCCAACTGTCCCAACGCACCGGTCATCACGACGCAGAAACCAAGCCCCAATCCCATCCCGCTGAGCGCTCTTCGTGGGCCGATCAGGTCAATAATCCATCCGCCGGGCAGCATGGTCAGCGTGTAAACCCAGAGAAAGGCAGAGTAAACCTGTCCCATCTGCACTTCGGACAGCAGCCCGGGACCGATGAATTTTTCTTTGGCTGCAACTGTAATCCCGACACGATTGAAGTGACCCAGAAACGCAAAGCCCATCAGCATCGCCACGATCAGCCAGCGTACTCTCGTCGACTGATTCTCAACGCTGTGCAGACTTTGTGAATCTTCTGCTCCGGTGGAAGATGCGTAAGAATTCTGCGGCTGTGTCATTCCTGTTACTCGCTCCTCGCTGGCAGACAAATCATGGGGCACGATTCAAGGACCCGGTTGATGGCCAAGGAGGATGACAGCGTTTCCTTTCAGACGCAACTCACGAACCTGCACTTCTGCGGGCAACATTCAGTGATGGAAGAAGGAATCCACAGGATCGACCACACCTGTCCTGCACATCTGCACATGCCAATACTCACATCTGCCGCAGCATCAGAAGTCGTTGTTGCTCAGCGGTGCCTGCGCAGCGATCCTGTTGTTGAACCGAGTTCCGGATGGCGTCACCAACTGCGCGTAAACGTTAAGATCGACAGACGCCGACAGGAACCGCGCCGAACCGTCACACATCACGACGTTCACACCGCCCGAATGATGGGAATTCGGAAACGGCCGAGCCCCCTCAGGGCCGGTGCGAGCCCCGTTGATCACGGCATAGGGGTGAGCAGGGTCCAGTGGTGATGAACGGTAATAGGTCTGCGATGTTTGCCCGATCGCCACATAGTCGACGGGAAACACAAATGAAACATAGCGTGGATCCGGATCGCCCCAATGCTGTGACCCGGCGGCGTTGACGTTTTCCGTCAGCATTAATGTGTTCCCCATGCCGTCGTGAATAGAATTCAACGAATGACTGCGATTGGCAACCGGATCGGGCTTTGGCGCGGAATTGCGATTCAGGGTTTCAGGCCAGAACACACCTGACCGATGATTGATCCCAATATCGTTTCGATCGGGCGTCGAAGAAATCGCACTGCGACCGTTGCGGTCCCAGTCGAATCGCAACTTATCGTCCGCCTGCTGCCGCGCGGCTCCCCAGCCGGAACCGCTGGTCAACGATAAGCTAATGCTGGCGTAGCCCGAATTCACAACGTAAGACAAAGCGCCGCTGACGCCCGCAGCGGTCTGGTCATCCGGACAGGCCAGAACTTCCATGCTGTAGTTTCGAATGATGCTCAGGTTCGAATGACCGTTGCTGACAAATTTGGAATCATGCTTTCGATCATTCTGCCAGCGATCGCCCAGATCAACTCGATCAATATAGGGAAGGATATCAACAACCCAACTCTTCAGTTGCGCCGGATTCGCTGCGTTCACCCACTGTTGTGTCGAATCGTGACGATAATCGCCCCATGTTCCATACGCTGGAAACTGTGACTTGTCCGAACGACTGGTGAAATTCACCAGACCGATGCCCAGATTCCGAACATGATTCAGGCACTGTATTCGCCTTGCTGTCTTTCGCGCATCCATAACAGCCGGCAGAATCAGCGACATCAACACTGCAATGATGGAGATAACAACCAGCAACTCAAGCAATGTGAATCCGGGACGCCGCGCAATGCGGCCTTGGCGATAACTACAGAGCGAAGTGGCAGAAGACCTCTGAGCTCGCATGAGGGACACTTCCTGAACGGGACACTCAACTTCATAACTTCACCAATTAAGGGGGTCTGCCGTTTCGCTCGACAGCAGAGAATCTCGATAACTAACACGCTGAAACTAACACGCTGAAACTAACACGGACGATGGTGAAATTCACAATCTCCCCAATGAGTACAACTATTATTACCTTATTTGCATAAAATTCTACACCTTATGTGTGTAATATGTGGAAGTCCCTTCGTGTAACTTTTTGCGGTGTTTTCATTTTTCGAGGCTCGACGTCCGCCGATTGCGAAGGCGTCAGACGGCCCAAAAAGCACAGCGCAAATCTCCCCACGTCTGCGATTTCAGGGAGAACTCAGCCTGGCGAATCGGGTCGGAACTCTGCTGGCTGACGTTCGACCGGCGATACCGACCATGTTAAGTCACTATGCAAACAGCGGCCGGCACTCTTCAACGATCACGGCTGGCCCGGCAGCGGCGCCCTCACAAGACGAATGCCGCAGTTTTGGCTGGACTACCTTTTTTCGGCCAGTCTGCTGAAAAAGCCAGTACGCTCGACCGGCAGGGTTTCACGGCACCCACGTTGCCGACGTGACTCAAGTTATGACGGTGCGAGGTCAGGAGACCTTCCCGCGACTGGAACGCTCACTTGGCAAGTAAATTACTGCTGCAGCCGGGTCAATTGACGAATGCCGGATTTGGCAAGGTCCAACATGGCGTTCAGAGCCTCCTGATCGAAGGGTGCTCCTTCCGCTGTGCCCTGAACTTCGATGAACTTTCCGGCCCCCGTCATGATGACGTTCATATCCACTTCCGCTGTGCTGTCTTCCTTGTAGTCAAGATCCAGAACCGGAGTTCCGTCCACAACGCCGACGCTGATTGCAGCGACCGAATCGCGCAGAATCGGACGGGGCGAATTGATCTGCTTCACAGCTTCCGCCAGTGCGATATATCCACCGGTAATGCTGGCGGTGCGAGTTCCTCCGTCGGCCTGCAACACATCACAGTCAATCGTAATCGTGTGTTCGCCCAGAGCTTCGAAATCCACGACAGCTCGCAGACTGCGTCCAATCAGACGTTGGATCTCGGTCGTGCGTCCATCCACCTTGGAGCGATCTCGTTGTTTTCTGGGAGACGTGCTGCCGGGCAGCATGTTGTATTCCGCCGTGACCCAGCCCAGCACCGGTGCTCCTTCGACGCGGGATTTTCGCCACGGAGGAATCGATTTCTCCAGACTCGCCGTACACAGCACCATTGTTGATCCCGCCTGAAACAGCACGCTGGCGATCGAAGTCTTTGTGAATCCTCGTTGAATGCAAATGGGGCGTAACTGATCCGGAGCGCGATCATCGTGGCGGGACATGGTGATTTCCTGATATTTTTGGGAGGGAAAGGGAGGTCGAAATCGTGATTCAAAAGGAGCTGCAGGGTCGTGCAGGAGGCCGGGAGAATACTCGTAAAGACATCATGTGGCCAGGAGACAGCCCCTTCTGCGCTCGATATCCGTTCGCTAACCCGCAGAATTGCCCCTGCGTCGGTCGATTCCTGGCCGAAACGTCGTTTACTCTTGCTTCCGGAACGCTGGGTTTGCGACACTTCCGAAGCCGGAAGTCCTGTTTCCGGCTGAATTCTGCAGATGTTCGGGCTCTGTGGCTCGGCAGACGCAGGTTCAGATACCTCGTGTCCCAATGACTCGAAAGACATCCGCTGAGGCTCTGATTTATGGCTCGCCTGAATCTTCTGGCTATTGCTTTCTCTGTCTGCGCGACAATGGTTTTCAGCAGTCGTCCCGTGTCAGCTCAGGGGCTGATTTTCAATCTCCCGGAAGACGGCAAAGCCGTTGAGTACGAAGGCACGCTGACACAGTCAACCGGTCCGGATGACCAGGCACCTCTACAGTGGACCTGCGAACTGAGCATCAAATCCGTTGGACAGGAAGAAGCGGAATTCGAAGGCAAGGTTCAGCCTTGTCGCTGGCTGGAAATCAAAACTCTGACTGGCAAAGCTGGTGCCGCCGGGATTGATCCAGGCCCCGTGGGAGCTCGTATCTACAAAGTACTGGTCCCGGAAAGCAAGATCATCGCCGAAGCCAAAGATGCTGACGGTATTCCTAACGAGATGCTGCCGATCGTCAAAGGGTTTCGACGACTGGGTGAAGAAGCTGTGACTCCGATCACGACTCCGGCTCTGCGGTACTACCCGACGATCTCGCTGCTGACCAGCTATGCGGAACCAGAAGTCGTTGCTTCGGCCGATCAACCGGAAACACTGGTGCAGGGCGAGACTTTTTCAGCCGCTCGAATGAAGGGCAAGTTGGTCATGGAGAGCCTGAAAACTCGCTCCACAAACGAGGGTGAGTACTGGGTTTCCAAAGACATCCCGTTTGGGTTGGCTCGCTGGATCGTGACAGTCACCACCGATGCTAAAGACTCTGCGGCTCCCGTTTCTGAGTTCAAGCCGGTCACGATCAAGAAGGTGGACATGAAGCTCCGCCGAATTCGTGATAACGTTGAGAGCGAGCTTGTGACGGAGTAGTTCCAACATCACGCCATCTGTTCGGCCATCTCGCCGGCGTGGTAGCTGCTGCGTACGAACGGGCCGCTGGCGACCATTCCGAAGCCCAGCTTGCGAGCCATCTCGCCGATTTCGTCAAACTCTTCCGGCGGAAGGAATCGTTCGACCGGAAGATGTTCGGGAGTGGGCTGCAGATATTGGCCCAGCGTCAACATGTCACAGTTGACCGCTCGCAAATCAGCGAACACATCCATCAGTTCATCGCGAGTTTCCCCGAGCCCCAGCATCAGGCCGCTCTTCGTCGGCATATCCGGAGCTTCGTCTTTCACCTGCTTCAGCAAATCAAGAGTGCGCTGGTAGTCGGCATTGCGGCGGACGCGATGATAGAGCCGCGGAACCGTTTCCGTATTGTGATTGAAGACATCCGGACGTGATTCGATAACGCGACTGATCGCCGCACGGTTACCCAGGAAGTCCGGAACCAGCACTTCCACCTGAGCACCCGTTTTTTCCCGGACGGCAATAACAGTGCGATACCAATGTTCGGCACCACCGTCTTTCAGGTCGTCGCGAGTCACCGAGGTAATCACGACATAATGTAGTCCCAGGCGAGCGGCCGCTTCGGCAACACGTTCTGGCTCGTCCAGTTCCAGTCGCTCCGTCTTGCCTTTTGGGACTGAACAGAATCCGCAGGGGCGAGTACACACGTTACCGCCGATCATGAACGTCGCGGTCTTCTGAGACCAGCACTCCGTGCGATTCGGACACTTCGCGCTTTCGCAAACGGTTTCCAGTTTCAGATCGGAGATCACGTCGCTGGTGTAGGCCATTCCGGGCTGTGGCAACGGACGCTTCAACCATCGAGGTAACCGGCGCACGGGGCCTCCGGCGATGATATTCACACCCGAAAGTGTCGACTCATCAACAGGCGTTTCATTCGTCGGCTGATTGAGGATTGGCAAACTTGTCATGGATCAGGGTCCGAGTTCGTTTCAAAAAAGGATGACCAGTGTGCAAATGATAGTCAGGATAACCCAATTCTTCACACAAGTGCTGAATTAAAGCGGATCGTACCTGTGGCATCTGAGTCGGGCGGACTCGCTCTGCGTTCAATGACGAGACTTTCTGGCCCAGCATCCCGCGACCGATTTCACGGGCTTCATCCAGACGAGGGCTTACATTCAGAAAGATCCCAAAGCTGGTGACGCCATTGTCGACGTGAATTCCAATTTCCGCAACAACACCGTGGCGACCCAAAACGGCCGTAGGATCAGACGGCGGAATTGAAGCCACCACCTGAACCTCGTCACAGGTCTTTACGACCGCTCGCTGCAGACAGGATCGATACTCGTCCACGCTCATGCTGCATTCGGGCAACGACACGACGATGTAAGCAGCCAGTTGTCCCGGCTGATGCAGAATGGCGTGACCGTCGCGATGCAGTTTATGAACCGCGATCAATCGAGATTCCAGCTCCCTGGGAGAAGCAGGAAGTTCGAGCAGCGTCGCTCCTTCGCCGACAGTCACTGTGGGAGGATGTTCACAGATCAGAATCGCCGCATTGGTCCGGCTTTGAAGTCTGACTTCGTGAACCATCAACTTCTGCAACGCAAGCACCGACGGAACATCCACCATCCCCAGCAGCCGCACTTCCGCAGTTGTCAGTGTGTGATTGGTAAATGCTTCCCAGTCGATGGTCATGAAATCAGTCAGTGAACCGGTGACGATGCCGAAATAATCAGGGGATTGCCCGGGAAAATTTTTGTCCTCAACAGGCGGACAGGATCGCTCTTCTCCGGGAAGCGAGGATTTGTCCGGTGTGGCGAGTCAAAAACATGGCCCTTGCGATTTCGGCATTGTAGGCAGACGGTCGAGTGGGCTCCAAGATTCGATGCTTAAATCAGGAAACTGAGCGGCAATTGTAGTGTTCGAGACACGCCCATTTTGTGCGACGATCAGGCGTTACTGACCCCAAAAAGCCTGAGAATCTGAGCATTGATAAGGCCCATTCCCAAAACCTTCAGTTTGCACGAATGAAGGGCCGCGGAATCTCTGAGCACGTCTGAAGATATCGTCGCTTTCCTGTGATTCTTCGCTTAGAGGCCTCGGCGTTTCGAGGCCCAAACTGAGATGCCGTCAGAAACGACGATACGGGAAGCCCGCAAAATCGTCACGTTCCGCACAATCGCTACAATCGGCAAAGCCAACCGCTTAAGGGCGACCTGCGAAGGTCGCAAAAGATTTAACCTTGCGTTGCCCCGAAACAGCGCCCCACGATGCGATCCGATTGAAAACGTCCACACACCGGATTTTTGCGAACGGCCGGACGTCTCGTCGTAGTCATTTGTTACACGGGGTTTACGTTCATGATCCATCGTTTCCTGCTGATCCTATGTTGCTCGGTGTTTCTGATCACGTCGTCTCGTGCGTCGGCTCAGTCTTTACCACCGTATAATCCGTCGGCCGACATTATCCTGGTCTGGAATCAGGTGATGCTTGATATGAATGTCGGCGACAGTCGCCTTTTGATTCAGGATCAGGGCGGTCCGACTCGAACATCACGAGCATTCGCGATCGTATCTGTGGCGATGTTCGATGCGTGGAATTCGATCCACCGCAAATACAGTCCATACCTTGTCGAGTTGAGCGGCTATAACTCAGCAAACACAACAGCGGCGGTCTCTGCGGCTGCACAGGATACGCTGTTGTCACTGTATCCTCAGCAGGCGACAAGGATCCGCACAGCCTACGCCAACGCGATGAGCAGTGTTGCTGCGGGAGCGCCACGCACAACAGGGATTGATTTAGGGAAGAAAGTGGCCCTCGCGATTCTGAATGACCGCAGGAACGACAATTCGAACCTGAATCTTCCCTATAACGTCAGCACACTGCCGGGTTACCATCGGCCGGATCCATTGCATCCCAATCAGGGATTTAACACACCACACTGGGGTTATGTTGATCCGTTTGTGATTGCCAATATTCATTCACATCTTTCACCACCTCCTCCCGCGCTCAATTCTTTTGAATACGCCGTTGCGTATCAGGCACTGCTCAACTGGGGAGGAGTTGCTGGTCAGTATCCGACGCTGCGAAGTCCCAAAGATACCATCACGGGAATCTTCTGGGCGTACGATGGAGTACCCGGCCTTGGAACGCCTCCTCGTCTTTATAATCAGGTTGTTCGAACAATTGCGATTCAAAGACGCAACACCACAGAACAGAATGCACGCCTTTTCGCTCTGGTGAACCTGGCGATGGCAGACGCAGGAATTCAGTGTTGGTACACAAAGTACTATTACGAACTCTGGCGACCGATTGTCGGAATTCGTCAGGGCAACAATGACACGAATATTTACACCATTGGCGATCCAGCCTGGCGTCCGCTGGGAGCACCAGCCACAAACGGAGCAGGGGATGGCGTCGACTTCACACCACCATTTCCTGCTTACTCCTCCGGCCATTCCGCATTTGGCACTGCCGCATTCAACATGACGGCCCGATTTTATGGCACTGCCGGAATTCAGTTCTCGTTTACTTCGGATGAATACAACGGGGTGAACAGAGGCAGCGACGGCAGGCCACGACCAGTTGTGACTCGCACCTATCGCAATCTCGAGGAAGCCATCATGGAGAATGCGTGGAGCCGGATTTATCTTGGCATCCACTGGCCTTTTGACGCGTATGATGGCATTATCGCGGGCAAACTTATCGCGGGAGAAATCTTCTCGACGGCCCTGCGACCAAAGCCGCCGGTTCGTTAACTTGCCGACGACAAGACGTTCCTTGTGAACAAACCAGTAGCTGACCGGGCAAGTTGCTCAACCGATCGTCTTTCATCGCGGACGATCGTGTGGCTGGGAATCCAAGCGGGCGAGATTATGCTCGACCGTATTCGCAAAACAATTGTGCCTGTGGGCCACGATTTAAAGCACTTCAAAGAGTGTCTGGATGCGCAGCACTGCCCCATTATCCGGAAACGTATGAAACGAGTGGATCACAAGGCCTTCCGGCAAAAGATCGCTCATCAGGTAACTGAGACAATCAGGACTACTGGCGCTGGAACCGGGCAACGCCGCAGTCAGAATCGCTTTGCGGGCATCGGCTTCCATTTCTCGATGAACCTGCAGATAAACTTCCGCAGGAACCGTGTCTAACTGATAGCTGCAGTGATACTTGAGCCCCGGACATTCAAAGGTGTGCGTTCGATAGCCGATCAATCGACGATCTACCATTCGTCCCTGCAGCGGCAGCGGTGAGAACTTGCTTGTTGCGACTTCCGTGATAACCTTTCCGGAAGTCCTGAAGTCGATGGCATGGCCGAAGCTGCTGATCCGCAGAGTGGCCTGATTGCGTCCCACCGGGATGGTAATCTGGCACAAGGTCTCAAATAACTCCGGATGCACCGAGCGTTCCAGTACTCTCAGCACCATATCAGCGACGTCCGGACGTACATATCCAACGGTCATGAAGCAAACTCACCGCAAGAATCTGAAGTCACGGAACTACCCCTGAATAAAATTTCTTCTGACCCCCGCCATTCTGACGGTTCGAACAACTTCGAGATCAGTGATCTTCGAAAGAAACTCTCCCCCATTCTAGGTGACAGAGCACACTGCCTGAAAGCAGAGAGTCTCAATTTTGTGAAGTCCATCAAAGCCGCTTTTCAGAGGGCTTCGATGAAAACCGCCTGACCGACACTAAGGCGATTTCGCAAGACCACCCATTCTTACGGTATTGGCTCCAACAACTTCACTGATACCAGTCACAGGATTCAATCTCGTCGTTTTGCCATTATTTGTCACGGCAAACATCACTCCACTTCGAACCTCAAGTCCCCAGACATTGCTGTACCCTGTGTTTCCAACCAGCGTTGCCTTTCCGTTGGTCGGATTGATCTTTGCAAGCCACGTGGTTGAAGAGCCAGGCTTATTGACAAGTGCATAAAGAGTTCCGTTCAGAAATGTCAGGTCGCCCGCTGATGTCAGACCATTCCCCATGCGACCAATCAGCGTACCAGCGCCAGTCGTTGCGTTGATGCGAACAAAAACTCCGCCATTGGTGCCGGATCCATTGACACCAGCCGCGAAAAAGTGGCCAGGACTCGCCGCACCCGCGTGGACAAGAGCATTCAAATCCGAAAAGCCATGGTATCTCAGGCTCGAAACGGCACCGGTCGTCGGGTTGATCTGGAAGAAGCGAGTGAAGGAGATTCCCGCCAGTTTTGCCCCATTGAACGCGATGTCCGTACACTCGGTTCCCAGCGCCCCAACAAAAGTTGTCGCAGCGGTGGCTGGACTGACAGTATAGAGCCGACTGTTGTATTCAAAACTGTGTACATAAAGCGTATTGCTCTGCAGAGGCAGTGCCGCAGACACTGCGGTCAATTGTCCGTTCAGTACTCCGGACAAGGCAGCCACCGTGAATAGAAATCGTCGCATTGCCATTTCTCCTTTTGTCAGACTGTTGAGAAGACCGTTGAACACTGTGGACCGGGTTTCAAACAAAAAGCTCGACTCCAGTGAAGGAGTCGAGCTTTAAATCAGAACCTTTGGGCGGTTTTACCTGGAATGAAAGGGATCAGACACGTCCCCAGTTGATGCGGCTGATTGAACGCAGGCTCCAGAGCTGGCCCGGAGTCAGCATGACCAGGCCATCATCTGGATTTCCGGATGGATAAGCTCCGCCGTCAACTCCCCATGGATTTCGAAGTTCGATACCAGTGACTGTACCGGCAGCACTCAGCACAACTCGAGTCACCGTATACATGTGATTCAAAACCAGCGGAGTGGAGTGGCTGATGTTTCCTGCAAATCCCAGGGTCACAGCTTCATCGTTGATCCAGCGATTGTAGATTTCGTTGGCCAGAGAAGCAGCACTGCTGTAAGAGGTGAAGGATCGATCACCGGCAGAGCGTGTTCCGAATGCTCTGTTCGCTTCAACGCCCCATCCGCCTTCGATCGAAGCGTAGCTGTTAGCTCCAGTGCGGTAGTGAGCAAAGACCTTCTCTGCGATGGCAACCCACATGCTGTCTTCACGGCCCAATTGGGCATAGGATGGATTGGTGCTGTCACTGCTGTTGACCGGGAGATCATTGTCGACGCGATAGAATCGATCACCCATTCGCACGCCATAGGTTCCATCATTAAAGTCAACCATGTTCTGACGCAGGGTGTGAGGGCTGTCCTGAGCGATCGCACTGACTCCGGCAAGGAAGTAGCAGTCGCCACAGGCTCCCTGCCGGATATCATCAACTCGAGGTCCTGCGGATGAAAAGAGCGGACGATTCGTGAACGCCTTCACGGAACCACCGTTACCGCCAATTCGTCCGTTGGGATCGGCAATGCGATCACCGTTGAGCGTTCTGTCTGCTCTGTTAGCAAAGCTACCCACCTCCTGAACTTTGTCCAGACCACTATTTCCCGCCATCCCGTCTGTCGACCGTCCGTTTCGATCAACCCAGAGAATATCGTAGCCGCTGTCACTCTGCACGAATTCCCCGGTGTTTCCATCGATGGCGATCATCACATCATTTCCATCGCCACCCCAGAACCGATCGATGTCAGCCTGTCCGTTCAGGTGATCGTTGCCTGCACCGCCCATCAGATCATCATTCCCGTTCCCGCCAAGCAGTACATCGTTTCCGTCACCGCCCCACATCTGATCATTGCCACCATAGCCAACCAGAGTGTCATTTCCAGAGCCACCAACGAAGATATCGTTCCCGTTGTAGCCCTCGAGATAATCATTGCCTCCGCCACCGAATGCTCGAACCGCCATTGAGTAAAAGTTGTTCACGAATCGATCGTTGCCATTTCCACCCTGAAACTCAACCTGAGAAACCTGACTGGCCGAATAGGTCCAGCTTCGATTCGATGAATGATCACGCACAACAAGGTTTGATCCGGAAGAAATCAGTTCGACGTTCGTTGCGTTGTTGTCCGTTGGAACAACCAGCATCGAGCCACTGAACCACGGATTCGTGACGGACATTACCTGACGCTGCTCAAGTGACTCGGAAGCAAGGCCGTGGTCCACCGCCTTCAGCTTTCTCTTCGCAGAACCCTGAGGAGCAGATACAAGCTTTCGCAGCAGTTTTGAAATCGTGTTCATGGCAGTAACTTTCTTCTTCTTTTTTGCGGGGGGTGTGTTTTTTGAATCGCCTATGCCCCTTGTCATTGAGCGAAATCTCAAATCGTTGCTGGAAATCCAGAATATTTTTTGGGCGTTGTAAATCTGAGACTGACGAACTCCGGGAGTCACAGATGCCGCCGAGAAGATGTGGGCTCACGATTCAGCAACCAGGTAACTCAATCTGCACTGCGAAGCCGACGGTTGATGACACGCATCAACGCATCCCTTGCGATCGATCTTGAACAGGCGACTGAACCCCACAGCCTGGCGTCTGCATTTGAAATCCAAAACGACCAGTCAACTGTCACTCCGGAATTCGCATCCGGTTCAAGGCCCCGACACAGGTTCCTCCGCGACATCAAGAAGGAACGTTCCCTGAGTGTTCTGCAGCACGCAAAGGCACCACGAAGTCGCTCGAAGCGGAACCAGCGAGGCAAGATACAGCGAGGCAAGATACAGCGAGGCAAGATACAGCGAGGCAAGATACAGCGAGGCAAGATACAGCGAGGCAAGATACAGCGAGGCAAAACATCAGCGAGGCAAAACATCAGCGAGGCAAAACATCAGCGAGGCAAAACATCAGCGAGGCAAAACATCAGCAATGCAAAACATCAGCGAAGCGGGCCATTGGATAGTTTTCGCAAAGAGTCCGCTCACACAGCAAGGGCGTGCTGACAGGTGCCGTAAAGG